>JBDUBA010000455.1:0-3630 GCA_040004335.1 Gemmatimonas sp. | reverse complement strand
GATTTGGACGGATCGCTCGGACATCAGCGTACCACCGAGTAAAGGACAAGTGCGGAAAGGATGACGAACACAATTCGCCAGCCCTCAATGCGACCATGCAGCCGAACCAGGCCGACAGCCAGTACGGGGGTGAAAAATGCAACAGAAAGCGGAACGGGGGTGTTCACGGGACCGCCACCAATGGCACGGTGCACCGCGAACGGGAGCGCGAGCCCCCCAACTACTGCCGCCACCCTCCCAATGTAGCGAGGTCCATGCTGCAACACTGGGGCCCCAAGCGCCGAGGCCACCCTCAATCCATGCTGCCAGCCAGCGCGCAGACCCCAGTTGCGCAACACCAGATGCCCAATGTTGTACAGCAGGAGAAATCCCACAACGACGCCCAGCGGACTCGCGCCCAGTCCAAAGATGAGAAGCCCGACCAGCGAGCAGGCCGGGAGCCACGCGGCCCACACCAAACGATCGCCGACACTACCGAGCGGTCCACAGAGCGCCTTTCGAAATCGCTCGATCTTCTCGGGGGGCGTCATATCGATTTCCGCGCGCGCCAGCGATCCGACCGCCAGTGATGCGAGATACGGATGCGCGTTAAAGTACGTGCACTGTCTGGCAAGCGCCGCGTTGTAAGCGGGGCCGTCAACGCCGCCGGGCAGGCGCCGTAACGCAGGTTCGACACAGAACCCGATGCCGTTTCCGACCAGAAGTTCGTAATTCCACGAGCCCTGTACGGCGAGGCACCGTACAAACATGCGGAGATGGGTCGCCCGATCGAGCGGCGCCCTTGGTCCGCTCGGTGTGCCAGACGGGCCGGATGCGAAGGTCTCGGTATCAGCCACGCATCATCACTCCAACGGTGCCGAGCGCGAGCGCGGCGAGGAATAAGCGTCGAGTGCCGGCAATGGCGTGAAAATCTTTCCAGATTGCGGAGGCCGCGACCGCGGCCACAGATGTCACGACGACGGCCTTGGTGATATCCCCGTTGAGATTCCAATGCGCGTTGGCCCAATCGGTAAACCACAACGTGGGAATCAGCATGACGAGCGTCAGCAGCGTGCCGCGCAGAAAATCGAACGTGAGGCCATACAATTGCAGCGACATCACGGTGCGTACGTTTCCGGCGGCCAGCAATTCCAATCGCGGACGCGCCCAGCTGGCAATCATCCGGCGATGACGGACCATCGTCCATCCGCCAATCCACGCCGTGAAAATGCCGATCATGACTGCGATCGCCAGCGAACCCGCCTGCGGAATGATCGATCCGGCTGCGCCTTGCGCTGCAATGACTCCGGCAACTGCCGATGCACTGCCCCATTCGGGATAACGCGAGGCTCCGACGGGAAGTGATTCGACGGCGAGACACTCGAGAGCAGCACCGCAAATCAGACCAGCAACGGCATCGCCCGCGAAGGTGCCACCAAGTGTGCACGCCACAATTGGACGCGAAATCATCGCCTGCGGAAAGCTCACGACATCGAGCCCCAATACGCCGCCCAGCAGCGACAACGGCACCAAATCGACCACGCGAGCAACGACACTCGCGTTTACTGCGTCGTTAAGCATCGGGACTGTTCGACAACAATTCGTCGAGTGGTACGGGACGTGCGCCCGGTACATCCTGCGCGGTGACTTCGACCCCGTTCGCGGCAATAGCGCGCAACCCGTGTTCTTCTTCGGGCGTGAGAAACACGTACCGGAGCCGCGGCGTGCGACCGGGTGAGTGATGCACGCCGCCAACGTTGACCGTCTTGATGGTTGGGTTGTTCGTCACCAGGCGTTGCATGGTTCCGATGTCGCCAACGAGAACGATTCCGATGCGGGGATCGAGCGAATATTTGTTGAGCGCGCTGCCGGCGGATGCAACATCGCAGAAGTGCACTTCCATCTCCGGCGGCACACCCATGCGATAGAGCTCCTGCTCCCATTCGCTGGAGGCCACATCATCGTCCACCAGAACAATGAAACGCAACTCGAGAGGTTGTCCCCATCCAACTACGACCTGTCCGTGAATCAGTCGATCGTCAATGCGATACAGAGCGACGGGCATCAGGGAAACACCGACATGGTAGCGCGGCCTTTCTCAATGGCCATTTTCGCGGCGTCGACGTCGGAAGCGTCCGCCGAGCGGAACGCGAATTCGAGCACCGTTCCGAGGTTGACACCGGTGACCAGCACCAACCCCGGCCGCGATCGCTGCAACCGACGCGCGGACATGGTGCAACTGCCCGCCGGCAAGTCGGTGAACAAAATGTTGGAGTGGTGATCATTGAGCGTCTGAAGCAACACGACGTCAATATCAACGCCTCTGAGCCCGATGCTGGAGACGGGCACGAACAGGTCGCCTTTGCCGGAGATCTGCTCAACGGCAGAAATGATGCCCGTCGCGAACGAGCCGTGTCCCGCTATCACCACGCGTGTGATGTTCACGGTGGGTTCGTTGGTACTCTCCACTACTCTTCATCCTCCTGCAGATACCGTTGTACATCACTGGAGCGTCGCATGGACCCCATCAGTCGCTCGTTAAACGCGGTGGCCGTATCGTAACCGCGATAATAACGCAACAGGTGATTCATCGCGATTACTTCCGCAATAACCGTAATGTTTTTGCCCGGATTGAGATGCACGGTGATGCGTGGAATCTGAACGCCGAGGATATCGATGTTCTGTGTGTCAAGTCCCGTGCGGTCGACGACGGCGTCTGCATCCCACTCTTCGAGCACCACGACAACTTCCAAACGTTTCTGCTGGCGCACGGCGTGAATGCCAAAAATGGCGGGAATGTCGAGAATGCCGACGCCACGAATTTCCATGTGATGCCGCTGCAACTCGTGGCCGCGCCCAATTAACACATCGTTGCCGCGCCGTGACACAAACACCAGATCGTCGGCCACCAGGCGATGTCCACGTTCGACAAGATCCAACACACATTCCGACTTGCCGATGCCGCTCTTGCCGGTGAAGAACAGGCCGACACCGTAGATGTCCGCGAGCGAACCGTGCATCGTGGTGGTCGGCGCAAACTGATCGTACAGGAACGGCTTGATGAGCCGATAAAACTCCGCCGTTTTGAGATGCGACCGAAACACCGCCACACCGGCGGCTTCGGCCTGCATCAGAAATGGCTCGGGCGGTTCAAGCCCCTTCGTGACAAACGCGCACGGGATGGGAAACGCAAAGAACTGTTGAAGATTGTTCGCACGCGTTACCGGGTCGAGCGATTGCAAATACGTAATTTCGGTTTCGCCCAGTACCTGAATGCGCTGGTGGGGAAACCGGTTGATGTAACCCGCGAGAACGAGCCCCGGGCTGGATGCCTCGGGGCTCGTGATTTCGCGTTCGTGGCCAACGGTGGGGCCGAGGATTTCCAGCTGCAGCGGCTCGCGCATGCGATCGAGCAACTGACCGACTGTCAAGCGTGGTTTCACCCCATTCCTCGATCAGCAGCGCGTTTGGTGCGGCGAACCCGAGCGACCTGGGTTTGCAGTCGGGTGAGAGCGAGCGCCAGCGCCGGCTCAAAGTGTCGATCATATCCCTGCGCGACAACTTCGCGACGACGCGGCGCGCGCAGCACAATTTCAACTCGTCGTTCCGGACCATCGGATTCAAAACGCACAATGGCATCAACAACCCGCC
>JBDUBA010000057.1:0-37369 GCA_040004335.1 Gemmatimonas sp. | reverse complement strand
GGTGCGGTTGATACTGCGTCCGACGGTGCGGCAAGTAGTAAGGCTGATACTGCGTTGGTAGGTGCGACGGGTGGTGCAGCAGCTGAACCCGCGCCGATAAAACCTCACGTCATCGACGTCAATTCGGTCAACGACAATATTGAACTCGATTTGATCGGGACGTACGCACAGAGTGTGAAGTGGGGAGTGGGCGGTTCGACAACGTTGACGATCGATGAACCAGAACCCTTGGGTGAAAATTCCGGGCCGAGTCCCGCGCGCGTGTTGTCCGCGGCGTTGGCGTCATGCCTGGGCGCGAGCCTGTTGTTTTGTTTGCGCAAATCCAAGGTCGACGTGATGGGACTTCACACGACCGCGTCCACCGATCTGGTGCGCAACGAGCGGGGACGACTTCGCGTCGGAACCATCACGGTACGCCTTGAACCGGTGGTGCCGCTCGAGCAGCACGATCGCATGGCGCGCTGCATTGAGGTCTTCGAGGACTACTGCATTGTGACGGCCAGCGTGCGTCCGTCGGTGACGGTCAACGTGTTCGTGAATCCGGTGTCACCACCGGCGCATTGAGCGCGGGTTCGCAGTAAGCAACGGGCCCGGAGCTGTCAGAGTGGAGCGAGTTGGCGCAGCCAGCGGTTGTGCGTACCGCGGCCGACGGGGTGAGAACTCTTTGATGGCGGCCGCTGGTAAAATGTGGGCAATATGTTGCGGCAGTCGCCGGGCTGCACCGCACGTCCCCCATGGCTCAGTGCGCCAGCTTGCTGGTCCTCCTTGAGCACCGTATAATCTTGGTCCAAGGTTGGCGTGATGCCCGTCTGCAACGTTTCCCCAGGGAAGGTGAAACGCGCGCCGCTGTAGATGAGTGAGAGGATCTCTGACCGATGTCCGCCGCAGACTGGAAGGCAACTCATGACACTTCGCGATTGGCGATCCCGATCGGAGTGATCTCTGACGTTCGCTTATACCGCGATGGAATTGCTGAAAGTTTCGCTCGGCGCCCTGAGTTCACCGTGGTGTGGACGGCCCGCGATCAGGAGAGTGCCATGCAGTCCGCCGCCTTGAATCCTGCAGTGGCGGTGGTGTTGGATCTTGCGACGTTTGCCAGCCTCAAATTGTTACGCGCGCTTCGGCAGGCGTTTGCCACCCTCGTGATTGTCGGCGTGGCTTCGCGAGATGTCGACAGTGATATCATTGCGTGCGCCGAAGCGGGTGTTTCTGGATTGGTTTCGTGTGAAGGGTCGCTGGATGATGTCACTGTAGCGGTGAGTCGGGCCGTTCGAGGCGAAATGAGTTGCTCGCCTCGGGCTGCGGCCGTCCTCACGCAACGCGTCGCGATGCTGGCCGATTCCCGAAGCGCGCCCACGCAAGGTCACGGTCACGAATTCCTGACGCAGCGCGAACACCTCGTGCTTGATCTCGTCGACCAGGGACTGTCCAACAAGGAAATCGCTGCTCGTCTGAATATTCAGGTGGCCACGGTCAAAAACCACGTACACAGTGTGCTTGAAAAAATGCACGTGGGTTCGCGCGGCGAGGCGGCGGCGAAACATCGTGGATCTCCTTCAATGGATCGAAGTGTGTAGTGAGGTTCACGACCACTGGTTCCTGGTATCCAGTATATCGGGGATGAGATCGAACGGTTGGTGATTGCGAACATTGAACTGGCGCTTGCGTGTTGCAAATGAATGCGTGGAGCGATGCGGAACACAACAGATCCGTTTTAGATCCCGTCTGTATCCAAAATAGTTCAAACGATGCATTGGTAATTCAGAAACGAAGTGCCAATGTCTCCCCGTGCATACCACGGAGTCGTTGCGACCGATTCGAGTCGGTCTCGCCGTCATTCCTCAACTGGCGCGTGAAATCCTCCGCGACACGTTTGCGCGTCATAGTGACTTTGAGGTACTGGACGTTGCGCAAAACGATACCGAATTACTGATGGACGACGCGGCAAACACGTGCGACGTCATCATTGGAAGCACGCTTCCAGCCGATACGATGGGCCCGCTCGAGCTGCATCGGCAATTCGGGCGCGCGGACAGTGGGACGCTTTTCGTGCTCGTTGACGACGCCGTGGTGAGCATGGCCGAAATGCGCGCCGCGTCGAGGGTGCTCGATCCGGCGCCGGATGCACTGGTGCAGGCGATTCGAACGAAACTCGCCGCCTTGCAGGCGCGCGCGCGCTGAGTCTTTCCGTGCACACGTCGATTCGAGGTACCAGCGTAACGCTGCAAGAATATTTGCTGAATGGGTTCCGCGCCGATCAGGATCTGAGCGCGCCATTCAGCGGGAACATGCAGGTTTCGCTCAATACGCCGGAAGAAATGAAAGAAGCGCGGCTGCAAGGTCTGTCGTTGTGGCTGTATCGCGTAATGCGCGACGACACCGTCTTGAACCAACCGCCGGTGCGCAGCTCGGACACGTCAATGATTCCAACGCCGCTTCCCTTGCGATTGCACTATCTCATCACACCGATCGTCAACGTGCTGGAAGCCGATCCAGGATCGAGTCCGGAGAGCGAACAAACGATACTCGGGAAAGCGATGCAGCTACTGCACGTCAAGCCGGTGTTGCAAGGTTCTGATCTGAAAAATTCGCTGATCGGAACTTCCACGCAGATTACCACGCGGCTGGAGCCGCTTGGCACGGAAGAAATCACGCGAATCTGGGCCGCGCTCAAGGCGTCATATCAGCTTTCCGTTTCGTATGAATCGGCGATCGTGTACATCACCGCCGATACTGCCGAACGTGTCGCGCCGGTGCGCGTCGCACAGCCGAAATATTCCGTGATTACTGGACAACAACCAACATGAGACGTTCATGTTGAATCGTGAAGTTGTTGCGACGGGGGCTGTGACATTTACGGTCTCACCGGATGCACAGGCGCTGAGTCGCCGCAGCATGGGTGCAATTGTGCACGCGCGACTCGTCGATGAGCTGACGGGGGATCCGGTGACGACGGCAACTCGTGTGCGTCCCGCTGGTGCCGGATTTTCGAATCGCGGTACCGCCACATCGGTGCGCGCGCGCGTTGCCAGCAGCGGCGTTGTCGGGTTGGTGGGAATACCAGGCAATGTTGTGTCGGATCTCGCCACACCGCCCACGGAGTACGGGCTCACGATTGAAGCAGACGGATACATCGCCGTCACGCAAACGGCGTTGTTCAGCACTCCCGCCGCCAGCGCCGGAGACTTCTCTCCGTTCGACTTTGGTGACATCTCGCTGCATCGAACTCCCATTACAATTTTGGGTCGCGTCACGAAGCGACAATTGGTCGGCGCTGCGCAACCGCTGCAGAATGCCGTGGTGAGCGTTGATGGTATTTGGCGAGCGCCCACTGTGGCCAGCAGTCCCGCGCCTCCGCAGCCCGCCGATGTAATTGCGTTGCAGACGGCGCTCCGGGCTCCGCGGATTGCCAACAGCGATCACGTACAACGTTGTGCATTAAGTGTCGGCGCAGAAACCGCGCACCTGGAACGCGCCGCTTCATCGGACGACCGAACGTTGCATCTGACAAACCGGAACGGGATGGCGCCGAATTCGGTTCTCGCTCTCAACGCGGGGCAAGCGGACCAGCGCGAATTCGCGGTGATTGCAACCATTGACACCTCGCTGCCGAGCACCGAAGCCGGAACAATCGCGCTCCAGCATCCGCTGTCGCGAGATCACGCACAAAACACGCCGATCGCATTATGTACGGTGCAATTGAATGGCACCGCCGAGTTTCTGGCCGTCGATGCGATCGTGGGTGATTCATCGCTGCTGTTGTCCGCCACCACGGGTTTGGGAACTCCAAATTTTGTGGAAGTGTCTGGAACGGGCGCTCCCGAATATCACGCCTGCCGGACGTTGACGGCGACAACGAACGCCGATGGATTCTACGCACTACCGGCCCTGCACCGGCTGTATCAAGTGCGCATGCGCATTACATCCGGTGCGCTGACGCCCATCGTCGAGAACGCGGATCTCGATTATTCCACGCGCGAACAACGCGTCGATTTCACCTTCCCATGAGTGTGACACTGCACACCCAGCGCTGTCTGGAGGAGTCAGATGCCTGAGTATCTCGCACCAGCCGTGTATGTCGAAGAAGTCGACACCGGTAGCAAACCAATTGAAGGCGTCAGCACGAGCACCGCCGGCATGTTGGGTGTAACCGAGCGTGGTCCGATTAACACCCCAATCCTCATTACGAGCTCGGGCGAATATCGGCGATGGTTTGGCGATTTGCTGGAGATTGGTGAGTACTCCAATGGTCCCGACCATCCTCACTGTTTTTTGCCATACGCTGTGGATGGCTTCTTCACGAATGGTGGCAAACGCGTCTATGTCACGCGCATTGAAAGCGCGGGGGCAACGCACTCCGCGGTCGACTTGTACGATCGGGGAGCCGTTGGCGCGGTTGCAACAACGTTGTTGCGATCGGCCGATGGTGGCACCGGCACTATGGTGAACGGGCCGTCCATTTTGCTGACGGAGCCAGGACTGCTGGGCATCAACGACACGATTCGAATTGGAGACGGCAGCCGGTCGGAGTATCGACAGATTGTGTCATTGCCAACGCCGTCGCTGCAGGTGCCACTGCAATTCTCATTGTCGCACGCACACGCGCAGGGCGCGGCGATTGAGAGTTTTGTGCGCGCACCGTCGGCGCTTGCATTGCAACTCAACGCCGCAACACTAGCCGGCGCGTCAATTGTTCGTCTCGTTGGCGCAACGTTGCCCGACGCGTCCAGTCTTGTCGTTGGACAGTTCCTCGAATTCGGCACAGGCTCGCCGGAATATCGCTTTCTTGCAAAGGTCGGTGCGGTCGATCCGACAACGTTTACGGTCGACGTTACGCTCGACGCACCGTTGGCGAACCCGTACGCTGCCGGGATCAGCGTTGCAAACTTCAACGCGCTGGCCGCTCCGGCACCGGGCGCACCAACTCTGCTTACACAATCGATGGGCGGAGACGCGCTTGTTTTTGCCACAAGCATTCCTGCAACGTTTGTTGCGGGCGCACTGGTGCAAATTGTCGGCGCACAGACGGAAATTCGAAGCATTGGCAACTTGAAGACTCTCACGCTGCAGCAGGGAGCGTACGATGTGTATCCTGCAGGCACGCGGGTTGATCGTTACGCTGCCGCGCCGCAGCAATTTTCGGCGACGGCGATTGTTGGTTCACTGGTCACACTGAACACGACCGTTGGTTTGTTGCCGGGACAAATGTTAGTCCTCGATCCGGGCGGCGTTGCAGCAGTTCACGTCATTCAATCTGTCCCAAGCGCAACGACGGTCACACTAACCAGCGCGCCGGCAGCAGTTCCGCTGCCAGCCGTTGTCCAGGTGCAACGACAGATCACGGCGGCAGTAGCCGCTGGCAGTCTGACGCTCGCACTCGGCAATCGTGTTGGGCTCGCGACCGGTGATGTGCTGTTGCTGGGCGCTCCCGGAACGCAGGAATATGTGACCGTGAGTCGCGCGTTGGGATCGCAGGGTTTGCCACCTGACGGTGGCACTGTTGTATTGGATGCGCCGACACAATTGGCACACCAGTCGGGCGATGCTCTGGTGCTCGTCGCACTGACGGCGGCGTCGGCCATTCCCGCGTTCACCGTGTTGCCACAAGCTGTCGGCGACACGCAACTCTACGTTGCAAACGATCCGGGTTTTGCGGTGGGCGACGTGGTGCGTGTCGAGTTGTCCACCGGACAAACGTTCTTTCACACCATTACGAGCGTTGGATCGTTTGCGCCGCGGGAAGTTATCCTGGATGCCGCCCTCGACCGGAATCACGAAGCCGGCGCGCCGGTTGCACCGCGTAACGCCGAAATCTCGGTGACGGCACTCGATTCTGGCCGATGGGGCAATCGCCTACGCGTATCGATTGACGACCAACGAACCGGTTTGGTTTCTGGCGCAGTGTTGACCGGCACCTTTGGTGCGAGTCAGATCGTTCTCTCGTCGCCCACCGGCGTAGAACCCGGCACGGTGCTTGAGATGTTGGCGGCGGGTCCGAGCGGTGCACGCATTGGTCCGCTAATGAAGGTGGTATCAGTCGATCGCAACAACGGCCGAATCACACTGGACGCACCGTTGGATGCCGCGCAACTCGCTGCGGTTCCGACCACGCCGCAAATCAGGTCGATTGAGTTTCAACTGACGGTTCGGTTGATGCGACGCGCCGATGCACTCGTGCCGTCGCGCGATGACACGGTGGTCCAGATCGAAGAGTTCCGCAATTTGTCGATGGATCCGCGGCACAGCCGATACTTTCGCGCAGTCATTGGCGACGTCAACGCGGCACCGCGCTTGTCAGACGGTCGACCGGAAGGGAACTCGTGGTATGTTCGAGTGGACGACCTCGGTGCGGCACCCATGAGCATTCGTTCCGGTCCAGAAGCGCTCGTTGACGTGCTGCCCAATGGAACTCGGCGCGCCGCGCGGCACGCCATGATCAGCGGGACCGATAATCTCACCATGTTGAGCGATGCGGATTACGTCGGCGTTGACGATGTGAATCCCTCCAAGCGCACCGGGTTGTTCGCACTGCAGAATGTGGATGACATCAGCATTGTTGCGGTTCCGGGCCAAACCGGCGTTGGCATCCAGAGTGAATTGATCGCGCACTGCGAACGCATGCGTTACCGATTCGCGGTGCTTGATGGGCCGGAGCCGCCGCACGACATGATTGCCGATGTCCGTGCGCAACGTCAGCAATTCGATACGCGTTACGCGGCACTCTATCATCCGTGGTTGAACATCCCGCAACCGTTTCCGTCTCAGGTGGCACCTCCAATTTTCAATATTCCACCGTCGGGACAGATCATTGGTGTGTACGCACGGACCGACATCGAACGGGGTGTGCACAAAGCCCCGGCCAATGAAGTGGTGCGTGGCATCACCGGCGTGGCGCAGACATTGTCGCAGAGTGAACAGGATATTCTGAATCCCTATCCGGTCAACATCAACGTCATTCGCGATTTCCGCAAATCCAATCGCGGCATTCGCGTATGGGGTGCCCGTGTCATCACGAGTGACAGCGACTGGAAATACGTCAACGTTCGGCGTCTCATGATTTTTCTTGAGGCATCAATCGATCGTGGATTGCAGTGGGTTGTGTTTGAGCCTAACGCCGAGCAGCTGTGGGCGCGGGTACGTCGCACCATTTCCAACTTCCTGCGGGTCGTGTGGCGCAATGGCGCGCTCGAGGGAGCGAAAGTTGAGGAAGCCTTCTTCGTACGTTGCGATCGCAGCACGATGACGCAGGCTGAAATCGACAACGGTCAACTGATCGTACTGATCGGCATCGCACCAGTAAAGCCTGCCGAATTTGTGATTATCCGAATTGGGCTGTGGACAGCTCACACCGATGACTAAGGGGAGACGGTAATGCCAACCGCAACGAGATCGGATCCATTTCGCGCATTCAACTTTCGCGTGGAGATCGATGGATTGACTGTGGGCAGCTTCAGCGAGTGTGCGGGACTCACCGCCGACGGTGACTCTGTTGACTATCGCGAAGGCACCGACGTGCCGCTGCATGTGCGCAAATTGCCTGGTCTTCGAAAGTTCACGGCCATCACGCTCAAGCGCGGCTACACGAACAACACGGAACTGTGGCAATGGCATGAGAACATCGCGAACGGCATTAGTGATCGGCGAGACGGCACCATTGTGTTGATGGACGAACAGCGACGCGATGTGATGCGCTGGAATTTCGAAAGCGGTTGGATCAACAAAATTGAGGGGCCGACGTTCAAGGCGGCTGGCAATGAAGTTGCCATCGAGTCGGTGGAGATTGTGCACGAACGCCTGGCGCTCGAACTCTAACGTCCGTTCGATGCTAACCACCGCACGGGCCCCGGGCGTCTATTACGAGCGAGTTGACGCAACTGCGCCGATCGGCACTGGTGTGCGCACGGACATAGCCGCGTTCATTGGAATCGCTGAACGTGGTCCGCTCGATACGCCGGTGGCGGTGGAAAGTTGGCGGCAGTTTGTCGCACAGTTTGGTGCATGCATTGGTGCGGGGTATCTCGCATACGTTGTTCGTGCATTTTTCGAGAACGAAGGACGGCGTTGCTGGATTGTGCGTGTTGCGTCGCGCGATGCCGTTGGTGGCGCGGGAAGTGCCGGCGCAATATTGATGTCGACTGCCTTGCCAGTTACGCCGGTGTGGCGCGTTGGCGCGTCGAGTAGCGGCAGCTGGGGCAACGGACTGAGCGTGCGGCTTGCGGAAACGCGTCGGGCCCAGGCGCGCGGATTTGGTGTTGCTGGAAATGACAACGTCTTGTCTGTCTCCGACACTGCCGGCTTCGAACGCGCCACATTGGTACGAATCTCACAAACGGGCGCACCCACGCGGTATCGCGTCGTTTCATCCGTCGACGCCATCAATCGCCGTCTCATCTGGGTGAATGAGCGGGCCGATCAGCAATTGGCGTACGACGAACCGTTGCATGTCAATGCCGGCGAACGCGTCGACGTGGAGAGCGTCGACTATTCCATTTCAGTTCGTCAAAGTGGCGTTCCAATTGCCGTGTACGACAGCGTGACGCTGATTCCTGAACACCCGATGTACGGACCGCGTTTGCTGAGTGCCGCGCAAGGTGGAATACCCGCAGCCGGCGACATCAGCACGAATCGCCGCACAACAGCATCCGCGCCTGCGCCCATCGCGATCGAGGAGTTGCGAACCGCTTTTCAAATTGACCCAACGCAAGCGCGCGGCCGAGTGTTGGTGTCGGCCAGGGATGTGTTCGACGGTGCCAGCCTGACAATATCCGGCGGAACCGACGGTCTGTCCTTGCTGCGCATCGACGACTTTCTTGGCGAGCCATTCTCCGCCGCCGATGCACCGGAAATTCGCGCCATCAAGTGTCGCGGCGTTCGCACGCTCGATGACGTCGATGAGGTGGCGGTGGTTGCAATGCCCGACGTTCATATTCGCGCCTATCGCGTTCCGGAGACGGCGCCGATCTGTGTTCCCGATCCGTGCTTGCAACCCGAGCAGACCGCTTCGCCACCTCGCAGCACCGTGCAGGAATTGCCACCAACATTTTCAATCGAAGACGTATTCCGAGCGCAGGCGGCGTTAGTTGATCACTGCGAAGACCGCCGCAATCGCATTGCGTTACTCGATGTGCCATTCGATATCGCCCTCGACGATCGGCTGGGCGTGGCCGGCGTCGAAGCATGGCGTTCCCGATTCGACACGAAGTATGCGGCGCTGTTTTACCCATGGTTGCAAGTGGTCGATCCGTTGCGTGGCGCGACGTCATTGCTCCGCACAATTCCGCCAACGGGTCATGTTGCCGGGCAGATTGCCCGGACTGACCTTGCGGTGGGCGTTCACCAATCGGCAGCCAACGTGCAATTGACGTGGGCGGAAGACGTGAGTGCGATGGTTGATGAAACCACGCATGGATTTCTCAATGAGCGAGCGATCAACGTCATCCGACCATTGCCGGGACGCGGCTTACGCATCCTCGGCGCACGGTTGGCGAGCAGTGATCCATCGTGGCGATACATCAGTATTCGGCGCCTGGTGCTGATGATCATGAAAGCCGTCAATCTGTCCACGCAGTGGGCCGTGTTCGAACCCAACGACGAAACCACCCGCGGAAAGGTTCGGTTGTCGCTCATTGTGTATCTCACCGCACTTTGGGCGCGCGGGGCGTTGGCAGGCGAGTCGGCGGCCGAAGCCTTCTTTGTAAAGTGCGATGCAGAAAACAATCCGCCAGAACTTCGCGCGAATGGTCAGATGGTCGCGGAAATCGGCATTGCCCCGACAACGCCGTGGGAGTTTGTGGTGTTGCGCGTATGGCGAACCGGTAACGAACTGGAAATCAGCGAAAGCGCGGGCAGTGTGTCGCGCGGGAGATCATAGTGGCCGTCATTGGCGCGTTGGGGCTGGGCATTCGGGGCGATCCGCCCATGGCGTACAATTTCACGATCAATTTAATCGATACGTCGAGTACAATGGCGCTACTCAAGTCGGCCGCGACTTCTGCCCTGAGTGATGTTGTGATCGGTGGATTTACCGAATGCACCGGTCTCGAGATGTCGCTCGATGTTGAGGAATACAAAGAAGGGGGAAATAATGGGGCGCTTCTCAAATTTCCCACGCGTGTCAGTTGGTCTCCGATTGTTCTCAAAGCAGGAATGGGTGCAGGCAGCGGCTTGTGGGACTGGCATTATGGATTCGTCACAGGCAAAGGCAAACGCCTCGATGGCATCATTACGCTGATGAACGATTTGCATTTGCCTACGCGCATTTGGCATTTCAAACGCGGGTTGCCAAAGAAGTACAGCGGTCCGTCACTGAACGCCTCGGCGAACGCCGTTGCAATCGAATCGATTGAGATTGTGCACGAAGGCCTTTACCAACTCCCGAATGTGGGATACGCTGCGGCGGCAACATCGTTTGGGATTTCGGCGGCGGTGCGCTGATGCAAATCGAGATTGACGAACTGGTGAGCCGAGTGCAAACCGTGGACGGTGCACAGCTGCTGACGACGCCGGTGTTGCAGGAAATCGTACGTGTTGTGACGGCAAACGTGCGGCGAGAGCTGGCGCATGAACAGAAAGTTCTGCGGGAACGTCAACTTGGCCACGACGCGCAGCTGTTAGGCGGGAAGTAGCGCACATGGAACAGTTGGCAAAAGCGATGATCGTCGCGCTCTGGAAAAGCGGTGCGCAGCAAATTCCGGTACAGTACAATCCGACCGAGTTTACACTCGACAAGAGTGTGCAGTACGCCGAGGTGAATGTCCCAGGACTCGACGCCCCGCTGCTTCAATTTGTGCGCGGAAAAGGCGAGACGCTGACGCTCGATCTTTTCTTTGACGAGACCGACAGCGGAATGGGAACTCAGGCGGTTGGAGTCACCAGCCTTACGGATCGGATCTATGCGCTCACAAAAATTGAGCCAGACAGTCACACGCCGCCGGTCTGTGTGTTTCTTTGGAACGCGAAGTTTCCGGGCAGCAACGTACAAACCACGCTCGGCAGTCAAAATCGGGATGCGTTTCGGTGCATCGTTGAAAGTGTGAAGCAGAAGTTTACGCTATTCAGTCCTCAGGGAGTTCCGCTACGAGCCGTATTGTCAGTGTCCATGAAGGAATACCAAACGCTCGACGATCAGCATAAAGTTCTCAACCTGAACTCGCCCGACCGCACGCAGACACACGTGGTAAAGCAGGGCGAAACGCTTTCATCGATAGCCGGTGTTCACTATAACCGACCCGTTGAGTGGCGTCGTGTCGCGATGGAGAATGGCATCACCGATCCGCGGCGCGTTAGCACGGGCATTGTGCTCGACGTTCCTCCACTTCGTACGCGCGGCGTGCGTCCATGAGTATCGCGGTGATGGACGAACCAATGGGTGTGCGCGCGTTTTTCGACCCGCACTTCTCGCTCGCCATTGCGGGCGAGCAGGTAGAACCGACGGTATTTCGGGATGTCACGAGCGTTACGTACCACGATGACATTACGAAGTTTGACGGATTCGAGTTGGAGGTTGGCAATTGGGACCCTGATACCGCAACCTATCGGTATATCGGCTCGGAGACCGAAGACACGCTGACCAAACATCCGAATTGGCTCTATCGGTTGTTTGAACCGGGCAAGAAACACATTGAGCTGTCGATGGGCTATGTCGACAACCTGCGGCTCATGATGACCGGTAGTATCACCGCCATCGAGCCGAAGTTTGGCGCGTCTGGTGCCACCATGACCGTGCGCGGATTGAACGTGCTGCACGAACTGCGAAAGAAGCAGTACACCAAGGATTGGCACGACCTCAACGACACGACGATCGCCAAGCGCATCAATCACCTCAAAGATCCCGACACGCACGCGGATCGCTTTCCGCTCAAAATTGTGACGGATCCGAACGTAACCACGGTCAACGAGTTGCCGAAGCCGGATGTGTCGCAGAAGAACGAATATGACATCGATTTCCTGTATCGCCGCGCGCAAGATCGCGGCTACGTGCTCGTCGTGCACGAAAGCGAGCAGGGCAAGCCGCAGTTGTATTTCGGACCGCCATCCGAGACGGTACCCGGACTTCGGGAGGTAACGTACAGATTGGAGTGGGGCAAGTCGCTCATCGATTTCAATCCTACGTTGTCGACGGCCAATCAAGTCAAGTCCGTCACCGTGATGGGATGGGATCGCAAAACGCATTCGCGCATCAAAGGCGTCGCCGATCTGAACGACAAACGCCTGCAGGCGAATCGCGATCTTTTTCGTTTGCTGAATGCAGATGCGCGTGAAGACGTTGTCGTACACGAGGCGGTTCGCACCCCCGAAGAGGCGCACGAACGCGCGTTCAATATTCTGTCGGAACGTCTGCGCAATATTGTGAAGGCGTCCGCGTCCACGATTGGGCTGCCCGATCTCCGTGCGGGACAACGCGTTGAAATTGTTGGCGTTGGTTCACGGTTGAGTGGCACCTACTTCGTCACGGCGTCGACGCACACGTTCAACGATCAAGGCTACATCACGAAATTCGAAGCGCGTCGTGAAGACCTGGGGTTCGACAAATGAATCTGCAGCATGGCGTATTGGTTGCGGTCGTGGTGAGTCGCGATGACCCCGATCAGCAGGGGCGCATCAGAGTGAAATATTCATGGCTCGCTGGTGATCCGGTAAGCGCGTGGGCGCCAATCGCGTCGCCGCTGGCAGGCCCGGGGCGCGGGCTGTGGTTCATGCCCGAAGTTGACGACGAAGTGTTAGTGGCGTTCGAGAAGGGACACTTCGACTACCCGTTTGTGGTGGGTTTCCTCTGGAACGGCGTGCATCAGCCGCCCGATACTGATTTTCAGCATCGCATCATCGTCACGCCCGGTGGGAACGAACTGCGTTTTGAGGATAACGACAACAACAAACAAATCATTCTCAAGACTGCGGGAAATCACGCGATCACACTTTCGGATGAAACCGGCGCCTCGCGCATCTCGATTGAGAGCAGCAACGGACAACTCGTGGAGATTGACGATGTTGCGAATTCCATCACGTTACGTGGAGGCGGAAGAATACTGAAACTCGCCGGCGGACAGGTGGCTATCTCATGACTTCAATTTCTGTCGCGAGATAATCATGCCGCAACTTCTGACCACGAATGCGCAGATCAAGTGTCTGCACGGAGGTACCGGCACGGTGCCCGCTCCGTCTGCGCCCCTTATGACGGTATCCAACGGTGTGGTTCTCGTTGAAGGGGATACCGGTGTGATTGCCGGATGTACGCTGGGAATAGCGCCGTGCGTCAGCTTTACGCTGCGTTCAATGCACTACAACGCCACCAGGATCAGTTCGCGACACGCAGTGCTGGTCACGGACTTCCAGTTGACAACCACGTTTCTACCACTGTTGTGCACGGAAACGCATCCAGCAATGGATAACAGCACGCCAACAGCAATTGCGCCCGGGCAAGACGCGCCGCCACTGCCTCCGGAATTGCTGGATGTTACGCCGCCCATAGTGGTGGTCGCTCCTCCGGTTGCGGCGTTCAATCACGCAACCCAAACACCGCCAACGGTTGCGTTCGTGTTCACCATCAGCAGCGCGTTTCCTCGGCAATGGTCGCTCACACATGTCAGTACCGGCGGGGCGCTCGATGTTACAAGCGGTGACATTCCAGGTCCGACGGTTGTGCCAGCTGGAGGAAGCTGGAACAGTCCCACACAAATTGTCACGATTTCGCTCAACACAGCGTATCTCAATTCGCTTGTAACCGGGCAGCATCTCTTCTACCTGACAGCGGTTTCGAAACGCGGCATACCGGTAGCCATTCCTGCAACGCTCACGGTTGCCTGATATGGCGAACTCGTCGCGCGCTTTCCTTGGTACGGGCTGGAAGTTTCCGCTGCAGGTCACACCCGGCGGCGGAATAGCGCGCGCACGCGCCGAGCAGCGCATCGAAGAATCTATCTATCTGATTCTCAGCACCGCGAAAGGCGAACGCGTCATGATGCCCGAATTTGGTTGCGGCATCCACGATTTGGTGTTCGCGTCCAACAATCCGGCAACGCAAAGTCTCGTTGTGCAATCGGTTCGACGGGCGTTGGTCACGTACGAACCACGTATCGACGTGCTGGATTTGTCGGCCGAAACCGCCGACGGCGAACAGAACCTCCTGCTCATTCGCATCGGTTACCGCATTCGCAACAACAACGCGCGCGGTAACATCGTGTTTCCATTCTACTTGAGTGATGGTGGCTGACGTGGCGTTCGAATCGTTGCTTCCCGCCATCGACAATCGCACGTACGACGACATCGTCGCCGAGGCGCGCGTTCGCATTCCGCGTTACACGCCCGAATGGACGGACCTGAACGATTCCGATCCTGGAATGACGATCGTTCAGTTGATGGCGTGGTTGACGGAGATGCAGCTCTATCGCCTTGGGCAGGTTCCCGAGCTCAACTACCTCAAGTTCATCGAGTTGCTTGGGCTCGAACTGCTGCCGGCCGTGGCCGCCACTGCGGAAATCACGTTTCCGGTGAAAGCTGGCGCGACAACTGCATCAATTGATGTGCCGAGGGGCACGCAAATTTCGGCGGAAGGTGGTGATGCGAATGCGCCAGTAATTTTCGAAACGGATCGCACGCTGATTGCAGTGAGTGCGCCGCTGCTTTCGTTGCAGGCGTTTGACGGAAACAATTTTTACAACCTGACTTCCACCAACGCTGAAGCGCTCACTCCATTTCAGCCGTTGGGCATCGCGGCCACCGATGCTGCACTATACATCGGATTTGGTAACAGCACGCCGTTTCCACCACGTGAACTCGACCTCACGGTCTTCGCGCCGCAACCATCTTCAACTGGCGCCATGTCGTGCAATTCACTGGGTGCGGCGCAGCGCGCGTCGGCAAAGTTGTTGTGGGAATACTGGAATGGCACGTCCTGGCGTTCGGTCACACTGCTGTCCGACGGTACGCTTGCGTTCTCGCGATCGGGGCACATTGTGCTGAAGATGCCAGCGGTGGGTTCGGTACAACTGTTGGCGGTGGGACTGGTCGCAACGCCGCTGTTGTACGTGCGGGCGCGATTGGCCGCGCCAACGTACGAGCGCGCACCGTCCGTGTTCAACATACGAACCAATACCGTTACGGCCACACAAGCAGTGAGTGTACAATCAGAGGTTGTTGGCGGTACAACGGGCGTGAAAGATGCGACGTTGTCGTTGGCCAACGCGCCGGTGCTCGCGAATACGCTGCAATTGTTTGTGGATGAAGGCGACGGGCCGGCGCTTTGGGAAGAAGTTGAAGATTTCTTTGCTTCGACACAACGCGATCGGCACTACGTGCTCGACCAGAACGAGGGTGCGATTCGCTTTGGCGATGGTGTGAACGGGGCAATTCCCGCCATCAATCCTGCGCTTCGGGATTCGAACATCGTGGCCTCTGCTTATCGCTACGGAGGAGGGGTCGCGGGAAATGTGGGGGCCGGAAAGATCAAGACGCTGGTCGGTGCGGTCGATGGCATCGATGCTAGCGGTGTCAAAAATTTATGGGCAGCAACAGGCGGACAAGATGCAGAAACACTCGAGCAGGCAAAGCTGCGCGCGCCCCGCACGCTTCGCAATCACGATCGCGCCGTAACCGCCGAAGACTTCGAGCAACTGGCAACGCAAGCTCCGGGTGTCCGTCGCGCGCGCGCATTGGCGTTGCGACATCCCGACTTTCCAGGTGTTGAGGTTGCGGGCGCGGTTACTGTCATTGTGGTGCCCGATGGGGATGCCCCGAATCCAATGCCAAGCGCCGGAACATTGCGCAACGTGTGCCAATATCTGAGCGACCGGCGACTCATTACGACAGAGTTGTACGTGATGCCCCCGACATATCGGCGTGTGGCTGTTACTGCATCAGTTACGGCGCAGGACACGGCCGATGCGGCAACGCTCAAGCGGGACATTGAGGACCGGCTCACCACGTACTTCCATCCGTTAACCGGAGGCGAAGATGGCAACGGATGGCCGTTTGGCGAAGACATCTATTTCTCGCGCGTGTTCGGCAAGGTATCGATTGATGGCATACGCAGCATCGAGTCGCTTGTAATTTCAATTGACGGCGTGGCCGCCGCACCGTGCACCAACATCACCGTGTGCGACGACGTGTTGTTGTACTCGGATGGGCACGACATCACCGTCAGTTATCAGGACGGTTAAGTCATGTCGTCCTTTGCGATGTTGCCAAAACCGTTGCACCCGCCGCACGATCCAACGTCGGTTGACCTGAACGCGCATAGCGGCTGGCGGGCGCAACTGGTCGATCCGCTGCAGGCGTTGGTGTTTGGTGACGAGACAGTCACGCTTGCGCCCGATGCCACCGTTCGCCGACTGGATGAAACGTCCGGCAGTTTGGGCGGCATCGTTCCGTCGCGCAATATGGTGGTCGCCTCGGACGGTGGCATTTATCTGCTGGATGTGCAAAACGGAATCGTCAAACGTTTCGACGCGTGCGACTGCGCGTTTCTGGATATTCCGTGTACCGGTGGCATCGGCAACAGTGCGCGACAAGTTCGTGACGCACATGCGATTGCAATCAGTCGCGGCAACCTGCTCATTTGCGATACCGGCAACAAGCGCATCTCTGTATTCACATTGCAGGAATTTGCCCTGCGTGCGCACTGGCGCGCGCCGTTGCCCACAAGCCGGTTATTGCCGGCCGACTCGCCGATAGTTGCTGAATGGCAACCCGTAGCGATTGCGACCGATGCGAAGGGACGGGTGTTCGTTGCCGATTCTGCAAACGGGTGCGTTCATCGTTTCTCACCGAACGGACGCTGGTTGGGCGTATTTGGTGGAGTTGGTGATGTTGCGGCGTTAGCGGTGGATTGTTCGGGTCGTTTGTACGTACAACTGCGAGCACATTCCGACGTTCACATTTACGACGCACTTGGGCAATTGCTTCAGGTAGCCGGCAACGTTACAGATATTGCTTCCAATTTTGCATCGATGCACGTGGAAATTGATGCAGACGGAAACGTACTGGTTGACGACCGCTGTCGGTTTGGTGTAAACGGCGAAACGCTGTCGGTCGGTATTCGTTCGCAAATTTCATATGTGCCGTCCGCGCGATATGTCAGTGCGGCGTTGGACAGCGCATTCCACCGCTGTCAGTGGCATCGCGTCGTGCTGACCGGCTGCGTTCCGTCCGGGGCCAGTGTTTCGGTCGCAACGTATTCTGCGGAAATTGAATTCGACGCGGACGTCATCGCGGCACTTCCGCTCGAAGCGTGGTCGCAAAGCGCAACGGCGCGCGCTATGGCTGGCGAGTGGGACTGCCTCATTCGTGCACCTCGAGGCCGATTTCTCTGGTTGCAATTGAATTTCGCGAGCGGCGGGTTGGCCACACCGTGCCTCGAGAACATTCGCGTCGAATTTCCGCGCGTTTCGTTGCGGCGGTATCTGCCCGCAGTATTTGGCGAAGATCCGTCCGCCAGTGAATTCACCGACCGCTTTCTTGCGATCATCGACACGACGTTTCGCTCAGTCGAGCTGCAGATTGACTTGCAGGCGCGATTGTTCGACCCCCGTACAGCGCCTGCACAGGCACTCGACGGCTCCGGAATCGATTTCCTGAGTTGGCTTGGCAGCTGGGTTGGACTTTCGCTCGATCGACATTTGCCCGAAGGGCAACGTCGGAGACTGCTGCAGGCCGCCCCGGCGCTTTATCAGACGCGCGGAACTCGCACTGGTTTGTGGCGCTTGCTGCTCGCGTATCTCGGATTGCCGTCGCCGACCGTTGAATGCGATAGCGCAATTCTGCAACCGCAAAGACAGTGTCGGAACGTGCCAACGACCTGCGCTTCCGCGTGCCCCCCGGTACGCGCCTACGATCCGCCGCCGTTGTTGCTCGAGCACTTTCAGTTACGACGCTGGTTGTTCGTTGGCGCCGCACGACTCGGCGACGATGCTCGGCTTTGGGGACGACGCGTGGTCAATCGCAGTGCGCTGAATGCGAATGCGCAGGCGGATCGCACGCAGCTCGTGACAACTCCCGATCCGTATCACGATCCGTTTCGCGTGTATGCCTCACGTTTTACAGTCTTTGTGCCAGCGTGTATCGGTCAGGACAGTCGGCAACGCAAAGGCTTTGAACAATTGTTGCGCACGGAGAGTCCGGCTCATGCACGTTACGACATCGAGTATGTCCAGCCGCGCTTTCGCATCGGTGTTCAGTCAATGATTGGGCTCGATGCCGTCGTTGGCCGATATCCCGCGGGTGTGACTGTGCAACGCACGACGCTCGGTCGCGATTCCGTGCTCGGGGAACGCAAAGATGGCATAGGCAGTGACGGTCGGGTACGACCGTCGCTCCGAATTGGATCACGGTCGCAGGTTGGCACCACCACCAGGTTGGATTAGCTCCGCGGAGGAGAGAGTCGCATGTCCCACGTCACGAATCACGGGTCTGGTTGCGGCTGCGCCGATTGCGCAGTTGGGCCCTTTGTGCGCAATCACTACTTCACCGGAAAGTTGTTGGTCGAACGTGACTTTACGGATGAACAACGTTACTACGTTGACAAGATGCGTTTTCACAACCAGCGCTTGCATGGTTGGGGCGTCGTGTGTGGTCTTCAAGTACACCAGCATCCGACCGAGGCGTGTCGAGATCGGTATGTCATTGTGGAACCCGGTACGGCTATCGATTGCTGCGGGCATGAAATCGTTGTCGTAGAGCCGCAGACAATCGATCTGTGGGCAATCGACGAAATCGCCGACCTGCGCAAAAAGGCCGATACCGCGGTACACACGTTGCAGCTGTGTATTCAGTATCGAGAGTGTCCCGAAGAAAACATCCCGGTGTTGTACGACGATTGTGGATGTGATGACAATCGGTGCGCACCTAACCGAATTCTCGAGTCGTTTGACTTCGGTGTGATGGTTGATCCTGTTCCATCAACACCTGGCGCGATCGCGTGTTCAGACATATGGGCCAAAAGCGCGGAGCACTGCGATTCATGCGCCGATGATCACTGCGTCACACTTGCGACGATCGTTGGATGGCACGTTGGTGATTCAATACAGGATGCCCCGCCGCAGCCGACCGACGCTGATCAGCACTTCGTGCGTATCGACAACACAACGCGTCAGTTGTTGCCGAGTACGAGCACGATTTACGAATACTTGCAGTGTATTGGAACGGGTGGGGGGAACGGCGGTACCGGTCCACAGGGGCCGAAAGGAGATCCGGGACCGGCTGGACCTGCAGGAGAGCAAGGCCCAGTGGGTCCAGCAGGCGGGCCCGGGGGCAATCCGGGCGCTGGTGAAAAGGGCGATAAAGGAGACAAGGGAGACAAGGGGGACAAGGGAGACAAAGGAGACAAAGGAGACAAAGGAGACAAAGGAGACAAAGGCAACACCGGAGATACCGGTCCCGCAGGGCCGAGTTTGCCAACAAAACTCACAACGATCGACGCGCTGAGTTGGAAGCACGGCGACGCCGGCCAAATGCTCGCCACAGTCATACTCGATCCCAACGATACGCGCGTGCCCGGCGTGGTGGTGCGCTTTTCCAATGCAATCGACAGCAAACAGATTGACGCGCGTCACGTGTTCCAGGTTCTCGCAATCGATCCCGGTTCAGAAGAGTCGAAGCGTGGGTTTGAGTGCGCGTGTCCCGTTAAAGGTCTGGTGGTGCCGGTCAAAATTGTCACAATGTCCGGTGATGTGATTCAGGTCGTGCATGAAATCGCCTCGTCCATCACCGACGCGGTCGCATTCATCTTCACGCGCAGCACAAGACCCGACAGCGAAATCAACAACGTCATATTTGCAGGCAAGCTGTCCGAACTATCTGTCAAGCTTCGTGGCGATTTCATCATCGATCAAAATGGTTTTGCCGTAGCCGCGGAATTTCTTCGGCACGAACTGCCCACCGGCGATTTCGGCAAACAATCTGCTGTGAAGAACCCCGAGCCGATGCAACTTCAGGGGCTGCTATTTGAAAGTTGGCTCGGCCTGCCGGACGGGCCATGGAAAGCGGCAAGCGTCCGAACCAATGCGGCGCCCAATGCCGTCTCCATCAACTCGGCAACGCGCGACGAGTTGCGCGACCTGCCGGGTGTGACCGCGGCGATGGCCACCGCGCTCGTCGAAGCTCGTCGCACCACGTCGTTCAATTCCATCGCCGACCTCTCCGCGCACGGCATCCCCGACGCCGTTGTCGCGCGCATTCGTGACCGCATCCGCTTCGATTGAGGCACAGGAACATGGCAACCACCATCACCAACAAAACTCCTGCGTCGCGTCGCACTGCGAAATCCACGTGTGCATGCGCCGACTGCGGAAGTCTCGAATGTTTATGCCGTCCGCGATTCTTCGCAGGCCAGCTGCTGACCGAAGAGGAACTCAACCGCCTCGACCACTACATCGTTGGCAAGAACAAGCTGCACAATCGGTATCTGCATGGATGGGGTGTGGCGTGCGGACTTGATGTCACCTGCGATGATTGTGGTAACGGCGTCGTCGTGAAACCCGGATATGCGCTCAGTCCGTGCGGCGAGGACATTGTCGTCTGCCAGGAAACGGCCGTCGACATTTGCGCTCTCATCCAGGCATGTCATAAGCAAGAACGCCGTGGGTGCGACGACTACCGATCGACCAACGGTCGTGCCGATGGCGGCTGCGAAGACTCGGGCGAGTGGATTCTCGCAATTCGATATGCGGAACGTTCATCGCGTGGCGTTACACCACTCCGAGGTGGGGGATGTTCCTGCGGCGGATCGGGTAGTGGGTGCGGTTGTGGTGGCAAGTCGTCCAGCGGTGGATGCGGTTGCGGCGGAAAATCTTCCACCGGTGGGTGCGGATGCGGCGGCAAAACCGGCAGCGGCAAAGTCACGACATCAGGCAACTGTGGTTGCAGTGGACATCAGACGTCGACTTCCAATTCGCGCTATTCAAGTTCGGCGCGCTGCGCACCCGCGCTTGAGTGCGAACCAACTTTGGTGTGCGAAGAATATTCGTTTGAGATGTACCGGGTGGATCCGAAAGCGAAACCCAGCGCCGGTGCACTACCCGCGCGGTTTCTGGCGTGTATTGCCGACCTCAAAGCGGCACTGCCTGCGGATATCGCGACGAATGCAAACCAACAAGCACAATCCGATTGGTGCTGCCGTACGCGTGACGGGCTGCTTGACTATCTCGATTCGCATCCGTCGTACGACTGCGAATTGTCGAAACGGGTGCAAGCGATCACGTGCCCGACCCCGAACACCGCAAACTTTTCAGCTGCTCTTGCCGCAAGTTCGCTGGAGTTCAACAAGGTCAAGCTGTCCTTAATCATGACGTGTATCTGTGGTGCGCTGATGCCGCCGTGTCCGGATGACGTTGCGGGTGATCTGGTGCCACTCGCGGCGATTACCATCGCGGGAAAAGGTACGAGCTGTCGCGTGACATCGATTTGTAATTGGACTACCGAGCGCCGATATGCGATCACCGTTCCAAATCTGCAATATTGGCTTTCGATCCTGCCGTTTGGCCGATTGATACGCGAGGCCATCGAACGGGTTTGCTGCAGACTCATTCCAAATGTTCGCGTAGTGCCACCGGTTACCGTGAACGTTCCTCCAGCTGGCGTCGCGATTAACTCAATGAGTGCAATCGCAGCAAATCACGGTGACATCTCGACGAATTCCGCGGCAGCCACGGGCGAAGCGTCGGGGCAAGACGAGCCGGTTCCAGCGCCGGCGTCCGCGTTTCATGCGAGCGAAGCGACGATCGCAAGTACGCAGAATCTGCTGCAGATGGCAATGTCCGCATTTCTCAATTCGTCCGACTCGCTGAGTGGTGATGCGGTCATTGAAGGTTTGCTTGGGGGCGCGAAGTCATCCTTCCCTGACGGCAGCGACGAAAACCTCTTCGCCTTCTTTGCGCTCGACCAATTGGTGAAACCGACGTTGCGGTCAACGATGCCGACCGCGAACCGATCAGACGTCGTGCGCGGTGTACTGTCGGCACTGAGCGGTCTGAACACTTCGAGCAATTCGGCCGGAGACGAAAACGCGCTTTCAGCCGAAGTAGCGCTGCTTCGAGAAACGGTCGCCACTCAGAGTCGCGCGATTGCAGAGTTGCAAGAACGCATGAACAGACAATAGGGCGCTGATCATGCCAAATTTTTCCTCCACACAGACCGAACGTCCACGTTTCTACGAACAGCAGTACCTTGGCGCTGGCGATCTCTCCAGTGTGGTTGACTACGGTCGTGTTGCTGCGGCCCGACACGATCTTGGCGCACATACATGGGGAATTGCCGCCGGTTTGCAGATTGTTGAACAACCGTCAAAAATTGGCGGACCGTTGGAAGTGTATGTCGAACCCGGATATGCATGGGATGGATTCGGGCGCGCCATTTCTCTGCTCGCGCCGTTACGTGTTCCGGGTTCGTTGTTCGATTCGCTGCCCTTCGAGGCGAGCGACAACGGAAAACCACCGGGTCGCTTGATTCAGCTGTGGATCGGCTATTGCGAGAGCGTCGTGGGTGGACCAGCGGCTGGATTCGAAGTCTGCAACATCAACGACCCATGCAATCGTACCATCGAGGGCTGCCAACTCATCGCAGGCGCATTTCCCGATCATAGCTCGCACGATGCAATCAGCGTTGGCGGATATGCCATCGATGCGCGTGATGTACTGGCGCGATTCAATATCCCCGGACCGACTGTAGCGGGCGTGGTTTCCACCGCAACGCTCGATGATGAATCCGTTCCGTATCAATCGCTGCTGGTCGACGCGTTGACGCGTTGGCTCGTTCCCATCGGCGTTGTGCGCTGGCTTCCCACAAACGGCTCGAGCGCGGGCGGATTTCAACCAAGAGTTGAATCAACCGATCCCAATCCGCTCATCGGTCCGCGCGATCTCACGCAGAATGAGCGGATGCGTCGCTACATCGGTGTGGTTGCGAATACCATCAACGCTCCAGGAAATGTGATTCGCTTGCGCAATCGCACGAGCGCACTCGAACCCGACGTGTGGTCGAAAGATCTTGTGTGGATGGAAGGTTCGGCGCGCGTAGCCGGTGATTTCACGTTATTGGGAGGGAAACTCACGTTACGCGATTCGAGATACGACGATCGCGCTGTTCCAATGTCGCTGGCGCGCGTCGAATCGAATCTCACAAAGGGACGCGATCTTCTGCTGCAACTTGGTGCCACCGAAAACGGCACGAACCGGTTCGTGGTCGGTCCAATGATCGGCGCCGGCGATGCTGCAGCGGTGCACGAGAGTTTTGTTGTGAAAGACAATGGCAACGTCGGCATCGGCGAGCCAAATCCCGATCGGCCGCTGGTTGTTCGTGCGCACCCCACTGATCCGAACGTGGTAGGTTTGCAGGACAGTACAGGCGTCGCAAAATGGACCATGGCACTGAATGTGAACGCCAAAGCAGGGCTTCATTTCCGCGAAGGAAAGAATGGATCAACTCGGCTGTTTGTTGGCGAGAGCGGCAACATAGGGATCGGCACCGTCGACCCGTTCGCCCGGCTGCATGTGAGCGATACTCGCGTTGGTGCCTCGGGCGCACTCAGCAGTCACGTTGCAATTTTCGAGAACGCATCCGATGCGAGCAGTTCGAACGTACTCGCCCTCAAACTTTCCGCCGAAGTAAACAGTGCAGGCAGCAACTTTCTCACGTTCTTTGCCGGAGCCCGGGCAGTCGGTGCGTTTGAATCAAACGATTCGGGGACGCTGTCGTACAACGCGGTCACCGCGGACGTTGCCGAATGGATGCCGCGTGTCGACGGCGAACAGCCAATGGTCGCAGGCGACGTTGTTGGAATTCACGGCGGATTTGTGTCGCGCAAACTGGACGGGGCAGAACGCGTCATGGTTGTCTCTACCGCACCCATGGTGCTCGGCAACCGTCCGCCTGACGATGAACGCGGAAATTATGAGCAGATTGCTTTTCTCGGTCGTACATCTGTTCGCGTTCGAGGTCCGGTGAAACGTGGCGACTACATCCTGAGCAGTGGCGCGCGTGCAGGTGCTGTGGCCGTATCGCCCAGTTCCCTCACCGTCGGCGACGTTTCACGCATTGTTGCAATCGCGTGGGAAGACGGTGTGGGATCGGACATGCAGAACGTGCGATGCGGAGTTGGGCTGCCGGCCAGTGCACACGTCTGGTCGATTGTTGCGGCCGAGTTGCAAAGACTGGGTGCGCTCGCGGCAACTCAGGCATCAACGGTCACCTCCAAGTCGGCTTCGGTTAGTCCGACAACAATTGAAGCGAAAGCAGGAGCAAGTTCTGTAACTCGAAACGTGAAACCCATAACAGCAGTTGCGCGAAAGGTGGCACAAAAAGCGGCGACGAAAACAGCACCACCCGCAATCAAAAAACGAAAGCCCTGATTCTACGCTTAACCCGCCAATCAAACCCATGCGCGATATCATTGAGCGACGCCGTGCAGAGCTGACCACCGAGCTGGAACGCGGTGAAAGGTTGCTGGCCGAGCTGCACACGCGGCAAAACGACGTGCGCGCCGATTTGCTGCGTATTTCCGGCGCACTGCAGATGTTGGATGAGTTGTTACAGGTGGACTCAGCTCGCGAACACTCCGAGCCGCTGTTGCAACGCGTGGCCGGATAACACGCAAACTCGTGTCGCCACTCGGCCAGGAGGCAATAGTTCGCGTACGTCGCGCGGAGATGGTCTACAACATTCCCCGTGAATACGCGGACGTGCGCCAAATTCGCGCGCAGCTCGATGATGTCGCGCGTCTTGAGCTGGGCAGAACTCTGCGTTCGTCGTTCGAAGCACTAACTGCCAGTGACGATTCTCTATGGTTCGTACGCAAGGTGGAAGTTGCCGTGGCCGTAAATGCCGCATGGAGCCGCGCCGAGATCGCCGACACATGGACTCGGCATATTGAAGCGGCGGTGCAGTCGGTAGTTGCACGCGGGGCAGAGGGCGAAAGCGTCGTCCGCTTTGATGATGAAATTCACTACTTGCAGCATTTTCTGATCGATGTTGCCCGCGGTACGGCGTGGTCAAAGTGGTTCTATAGGCGTTTCGAGGGACTGCGCGTGCTGCCCGCTTCTGGCGTTATTCGAAGTGTGATCGCACAACAGACGGCGCAGGGCCTTGATGCGTTGGTTGCGCTATCGATGCCCGAGTTGGCGTTGGTGATCGAAACGCTTAGTCCCGCCGACGCGACACGCACGGCGCAAGCACTCACCAGTGCGACGCACGTGGGCAATTCACGCGACGCAGCGCTCGACGCTTTACAGGCTGTCATGCGACGCAAATTACCCGAGACGCGTATCGAGCGCGTCGCGCTGTACGCCTGCATCGAACTTGGACGGGGCGGACAACAACCCGACGAAGATTTCTTTCGTCTGTGTCTGGCGCTCGCACGATTGAAGGTGCTGTCGAGGACATTGCCGAAATATGAGTCACTGCTGGATGCTCTTAAGCCTGAGCGTTTATCAGCCGTTGTTCAGCTCACATCGGTCGCCGATAGTGAACTGCTTTCCATACTCACGGGTGCATCGCGCGAATGGTTGCACGCTGCAGGGCAACGCTTATCCAATGCGGATGCTCGCGCTCAGGAATCTGGAGAGGATGCCGCGCCACGGACCTCGTCGTTTGGTGGACCGTTTCTGATTCTCCCATTCCTTCTCGCGATCGACATCGAATCACGCGTCGTTGAATGGCCTCATTGCGATACCACCGCTCCGCATACGCTCCTTCTGTTTCTGGTTGCGCTCGCGGCTTCGAGCGGAAACGTTCCGCGCGACTGGTACGACGTCGTCGCACGGGATGTATTCGGGATCTCGCCAACGCTCACTGCCGAACGAACGCGCGACTGGTGTAACACCATTCCAGTCGCTGCGTGGCGCGCATTCTCTCAAATCGATGACGACGCCGAACCGCCCGCGAGCGATCTCGAATTTCTCACGTTGCCCATCGAGTTGGTGGGAAACGATGAGGCAGCGTTAGCCATAGTCAGTGTTGCGTCGAAAGCACTGCGAACATTCGCGTCCATGTTGCCGGGCTTTTCCAAGTCATCAGCCGCGCATTTGTTCGTGAATTTTCTTGATGTACAGATAACTCTGCAGGATGAGCCTGCGCGACGCATCATCCGCCGCAGCCGACCCCCGCTCGATCTGGTGCTACGGATGGCAGGAATTGGGCGCGGCACACTTCGGCTTCCCTGGGACGCGCGCACGCTGGCAATATTTTCGACCGACTCCGAATGAGCGCGTTCGCCGGGTCAATCGTGCTCGAGCCGTTTTTCACGCTCGCGCTGGAGCGCCTCGACGCGCTGCTGGAGCTGGAAATGCGACGACTACGCGCGCGTTTTCAACTCTCGCTGGACGAACAACGCGGTCTGTACATCAGTGATGAACGGGTGGACGAGTTGTTGCGCGCGAACAGTCTCGATCAAATCGACAGTCGGTCGACATTGTTGATCCAGACGGCCGAAGGTCTGCGGGAGCGTGGTGCGTTTGCGTTGAGTGAATCGCCGCACTGGTTCCATGTGTCACGAACGTTTGCCCTGACCGCATTTCAACTTGACGTGCTGGTGCTGGCGCTTGCACCCGAACTCAATCTCAAGTATCAGACCATCTACGCGTATTTGAATGACGCGGTCACGAAGAAGTTTCCAACGCGCGATTTGGCGTTGCGGCTGTTTGCCGGGGAATCGATGGCGGACGCCCGGGCCTCGCTGTCACTTGATGGTGCGCTCTTCAGCGATGGCTTGTTGATCGAAGGCGGTACGGTCGCCGATGCTGGTTCGTGGTTGGCAGGAGCGTTTATCGCGGCTGAAGCCGTTGCGCACTTCCTTGTTGGGGTCCGGGCCAATGGTGGTCGTCCGTCCGCAGCACTCGCTATAACGTGGCCGTCGCTTGCATGGAATGACACGGGCATCGAAGCGACGACTCAAAGTGAACTGAAGCACATAGCGAAATTGCGGCGCGAGTCTATCGTCATGCTCGAAGGTCATCCGGGTTGTGGGCGAGACCGCGCGGCCGAGGCCGTTGCAAAAGACCTGGGCGCACCGTTGATCACGATCGATCTGCGGCTCGAGCGCGTGAGCACCGATATGTTTCCCGGGCTGATGCGCAATGCGTTGTTACTACAGCGATTGCACACTGCGGTGATTCACATTGCGAGTGGCGACGAACTGATCGATCGCGACGGGCCGTTCGCAGCGGACCTACGTGGAGTGTTCCGGTTGCTGGCGAAGCGGACACGCGTTGTGCTCGTTTCGGTGTCACCGGAGGCGCGCTGGCGTGAGGCGTTTGGTGGCACCCGTTCGGTGGTAGTCACGTTTGCGCCGCTCTCCGCACGCGAGCGGTTGCGCGTGTGGCAGGAGTTGCGCGGAGACGTGTCGGAGGATGAGGCGACTGCACTGGTCGATATCGCGAATCGCTTTGCGTTTACGCGCGGGCAAATTGAGCGCGCGTCGGACGCAGCGAATGATCACGCGACGTTGCGACCGATGCTCGCCAGTAGATCCAGTGTCAATGCCCTGTTCGAGTCCGTGCGCGCTGAATCGCGCAGGGGTTTGTCGGCGATTGGTGCGCTGGCGACGCGCACGACCACAACGGCAACGTGGTCGGATCTGGTGCTGCCGGAACACACGAAGGGTGAATTGCTGGAGTTGGCAAGCGCAATTCGTTTTCGAGGCCGTGTTTATGATGAGTGGGAGATGGCTTCGCGCAACAGCAATGCGCGCGGTGTTCGCGCGCTGTTTTCCGGCGCATCAGGAACGGGCAAGACCACGAGCGCGGCCATCATCGCCAGCTCAGAGTTATCGGTCGATCTCTACACCATCGACCTCTCGGCCGTGACGTCCAAATACATCGGCGAAACGGAAAAGAATCTGGACCGCATTTTTCGCGCGGCTCGCGATTCAAGCGCAATTCTGTTTTTCGACGAAGCGGATGCGTTGTTCGGGAAGCGATCGGAGGTAAAGGATGCGCACGATCGATACTCGAACATTGAAGTGGCGTACTTGCTGCAGAAGATTGACCAACACGATGGCACGGTCTTGCTCGCGACGAATCTCGCCAGCAACCTGGATCAGGGCTTTTCGCGTCGGATGCATTACACGATTGAGTTTCCGTTGCCGAACGCCGCCGATCGTGAGCGCATTTGGCGGGGAATGTTTCCCAACGCGGCACCGCAGGCCGACGGTATCGATTTCGCATTTCTCGCGCGGCAATTCAATATTGCGGGCGGTGATATCCGCAACGTGGCATTGAGTGCGGCGTTTACGGCAGCGGCCGCGAATCGTGCAATTGAAATGAAAGATTTGGTACGTGCGATGGCGCGTCAGCTAACGAAGCAGGGACGGACGGCGTCGGTGGTGGAGTTTCGGGAATATTTCGAGATGGTAAATCTCACCGAAAATAGTGTCAGCCTGAAGAGGACAGCTTCTCCGCATGGAGTGACTGAACCCAGGCAGGCACCGTGACTGATCGTCAATGAATGGCTCACGAAGTCGTGCCGTACAGGTAGAACCAACCGCTCGGGAAGCGGTCGAACCAACAAACGAGGTCACCGCGCCGAAGTCGGCTGCGGATGTTGGTAATCTGGCAATGCAAGAGTCTTTACGCGGAGGACAATCGGCGAGTCTACCGAGGAAACATTTGATCGCGGACTTCGCGATATGGCACGTTGACGTGTCGGCAAGTCCGCCCAAACCATTTGTATCCGTGTCCCGCGGTGGATATTCGCTTACATCAATGGCTGTGTATTTACATGGGTCCGAACTATTCGCTTCAATGCTGCGTCAAGCCAATCCCACGGTCGCTGACTCACTCGCGGCCAGTGCTGTGATTGTGCCGTTGCCGGCACCTCTCTCCGCCAGTGCTGCGGCAGATCTCCAGTTCGCAATTTCCAATCACATCGCACCCTGGACCCACGGAATTCCGAATGTGGCGGATGACGTTTCGGCGTCTTCGCTACCCGTGCGGCCACTCACGATCAATGGACAACAATTGTTGGTCACTGATCAGCAGTACCTCAACATCGATCGACGCACTGCGCAATGGACGAAAGCGACAGCGCAGGTGCAGCAAGAATCAATTGTCGATTTGCTTAAAATTCTGGACAATCATATCTATTCGAACAACTTTACAGTGCGATACATTGCTGACAAGTTTGGCGGCGTTGAACTGCCTGACCGATCGACGTTTGCATATGCAATTTCATTGGCGAACACGATTATGGCACTCTTAAACAACGAACCCGCGGGTACGCCCGCCGAATTGATCGAATGGTACAGCCCCAGAATTGTCCTTGCGTCCACGTTGTTGCAGACGGTTATTGACGCGAGCAAGCAAGCGGAACAAAGCATCAGCATATACCTGCATGGCACGATTGAGGGGGCCGCTGTCGCGGTTGGCCGTTTGGAGACGGTGCGCAATGTTTCATTCGGGGTGGCGGCGGGACTCGCCGGTGCGGTAGCTGCACCGTTTGTGTTTGCAGCTGCTGGTGGCGGTGTTTTGGGTTCAGCGGCCGCAGTTGCGGGCGCAACCGAAGCCGGTGCTACCGTGGGTTCGGCGCTGAGCTTTACTGGTGGCGTCGCTGAGCAACTTGCATATAAAGCGGCCACTCCCGGAGAACACTCATTCGACTGGGGAAAGGTGGGGGCGCAAACTCGGCGTGGGCTGAGAGAAGGTGCGATCGCTGGCGCGCTTAGTGCACCGGGTGCATTACTCGCTCCCGGAATTTCTGGTGCGGTTGGCACGCGACTCTTCGGAAGCGCCGAGGCCGCGGCAGCTACGTTTGCGAAACGATTTGCTGTTGGAGCAACCACAGGACTGATAGTTGGCGCACCTACAGGCGCCGCACACGCTGCAGTGACCAATGCCGCTGATCTCGCGTCAGGCAAGCTGACAGCGCGCCAATACTTTCTAGCGCTAGCGCAAGGAGCCGCCGTTGGCGGAGTAATTGCAGCTGGGGGTGCAGTTGTGCAGACCTCCGGATTGTATCGGTCGGGTGGGCAGCGATTCAATCCGTTTAGCGGCACACCAACCACCCCCGGATGGATGATTCCGGGAAATCCACTCGGAGATGCTCCAGCGTCCGGTGGTGCGGATTCGGTTGCAACGAACGGTGCAATTGCAGCGTCGCCTGCGGCACCAACTGGATATCGAGGACCGACAAGTCTGATTGGAAGACTTGCTCTCTGGAGTCGCATAAACTTTGCTGAACCGGTGATGCGCGGTGCAGAACATGCAGCCACTGAATTGATCGGTGGGCCGACATCTCTTCCGGACGCGCCGAATTTCGCAACAACTGAACCGACCGTCTCGCCGATCAAGAACACGAGTTCCGCTGCCGAAGCCCTACCGCCGCCTGCAGTAGCAACGTCTGCCGCAACGCCCGACACCGCGTTAGCACTCCGGCCGGAAAGCACGGTGGCCCAGTCTACCATGCTCAGCGCGCAGCTTTCCGCGCCTGCAACTCGAATTTCCGCACAACAGCTGGCGACCATTCCCAATATCGCTCCTGGCGAAATACAACTGCTGCTGACCATCCCTGCGGCAGGTTGGCTCCAGCTGTTCCAGTATGCGTCGAGCAACAGAAACCCCTATTCGGTCAAGGGTAAAATTGCCGAGGTTGTTTATCTTGGCGGGTCCATGTTTGCAGCGCGGATGCAACAAGCCATACAAGTTGCTGCGAGATTGGGTATCTCGGCCGAGGCCGTCCAATTCACGACTGACGTTCGCGGGGAGGCGCCCACACGAACCTCAAGCGGAGGAAATCGTGAACTGACAGACGGGATGTTTTACGCGGTGCGAAACGGGAAACTCTACGTGTTGGGAGTGGTGGAATCCAAGTCACCTGGCAATCTGGCCGAACTGGCTCACAAGATATCCGGTGGGAAGCGTGAGTCCCTTGGCCAGCCAGGCTGGGATTTTGAACGTTTGCGTGAGGTGCCGACAACCGTGAACGGACAGACTTTCGGTGCGGGCGATGTCGTTGTGAGCCGCACGTTTACTCGATGGATCGGTGTGATCCCGAAATCGGCAACGTTGTCGCCACGATCGCTCAATGCGGTGCGTGCGCAAGTGGCGAACGTTGACGTCGACAATGTCGAAGTCAGCGATGATGTGCTCAATGCGCTCGCTCGGTTGATCATTGAATTGAATGAACTATGAGTTACAACCAACAAGTGACGTGCGCACCTGCTTGCGTACGTGCCGTTGAACTTCAGGACCGGCACATGCGGGAGGTGATGACAGCCTTGTGCGCGGAGATACGTCAAGCATGCGCTTCGTCGACTCGTCGTCCGTCACTGCATTTGACGTCCATTTACACGAATAGCTGAAGCAATGCCAGACAAGACCGGATTTATGCAAAAAGCTCCGCAGTCTCGGCAAGTGTCTGCGCCCACTGGAACATTTGCGACTCATGCTTCGGCTGCAGGAAGCAATTTCAGTCGCACGGATGCGCCGTTGGCGGGGAGCAACCTGTCGATTCAAAGACTGGCCAAAGCGGGCGGCGAATCGTTGGAAGGCATGCCGGGAATATTCACGCAGAATGCGATGCGTGATTCGGGGAGCGGCGAAAAATTGTCCCCCTCTGTTCGACTCCACATGGAGACTGCGTTCGGCAGTAACCTCGGCGACGTCCGAATGCATACCGACACACTTGCTGCGCGCGCTGCTCGTGAACTGAATGCCAAGGCCTTCACGAGTGGGCAGGAAATCTATTTCGGTGACGGACAAGGTCGCCCTGATTCGCCGGCAGGAGTACGACTGCTCGCGCACGAACTCACCCACACCATTCAACAGAAACAATCGGACAAGATCAGTGTGCAGGCGTCTCGCGTTGTGCCCGCCGATAGTGCCTCCGAGAAAGAAGCGGACACAGCCGCTTACGATATCGAGAGTGGAAAGCGCGCACCGCGAATCGTGCAGGTGGTTCCGTCTACACAGCTGTCGCGCGACCCCTTGCCAATTCCTTCCACCCTTCAGATTGGTGCGGCGCTCGACAGCAGTGATCCGGTTGTGCGCGGGGCCATGCTGCGCCACTTGTCAGAATACGACGACGAGGCCACCTGGCGCGCGCTCCTGTTGGCGCAGACCAGTCGCTACGCCGATGTGCAGACTGAAGTTGAGGCGCTCATTCTCTCGCACTTCAAGAACAAACCGACGTTCGGCCGCTACCTGCAAAGTTTGACCGAGAATCCCGGAGGCGCGTTATCCGATCTCGCCGTTCGCGCATTGGTTAACCTCGGCAGTGGCGCGAAGGTGAAGTTGGAGAACTACAGCGCCGTCATTTATCAACGTTTGGACGTGGCGCGCGCCTACTTGCGTGAAATGGATGATCAATTGTACGCGCTGATTAACACCATGACTGGAGGAACTATTGCGCGTGGAGCTCCGCCGGATTTCCACGTAATCGATGATCTGCAGGGGCAAGCCTTCACAGTTCCGGTCGAAAATTTATGGGAAGTTGGACTTCGGGCTTCGACCCTGCTCGACCAGATCGCACCTGTCCGACAGGCAATCAAAGAGTTGCAGGCGGCCGCGCCTCTCGCCGGCGAGGGCAGCGAAGTTCGGAGAGTCATCCGGAATCAACTCCTGCATCTTTTAGTCTCAGCGCGCAACCTGACTGGTGAGCAGGACGATGCCGCGGCCCTCGCGGTGCAGAATGAACTGAGCGCATTCCCCGCTGCTTTTGCGAAAGCGATCGCGAAACAACTGTACACCAGTTTCACCAAGGCGCGCGATGAGATTCAAGAAAAATTCACGATCGATCGCCTGGCGAAGGAAAGCGATATCGTGAAGCAGAACTGGCAGTTGGTGATGCACAACGTGGTGGAACCAACGGTGACTGATCTGGGATTGATGATCAGTGAGCTTGAGCTCTTGCAACCCGAAGCCGACGGTTATCCGGAAGCCGTGATGTCACGTCTCGATGCGCTCCAGCCAATGATGAGCGCCATCGGTGAACGCGCGCGGTATCTGCAGCAAGCGGGCGCGATGCTCGAGCTCTACGGGCACTTCAAAGAGACAAATGCGTGGTTTGGTGACGACCCAGTGCCGCTCGCAAATAAAGCCTGGGCTTTCTACGTCGACTTCCAGAACATTGCGGCAAATCGTGACCGATCGCCGGAGAAAGCGCAGCAGGACTACGAGGCCCTGATGACTGGCGCGCGGTACGAGGAGTTGATGAAGGATACCGAGGAGTGGCAAAAAACCCTCGAGCACATGGCAAAGATCGACGCCTTCTTCAGCCTCGTGCTCGACGTCTTCATCATCATCGTGTCAATTGAAACCGGCGGACTCGCGGGAACGCTGTTCAAAGGCGCCGGCGCCGCTGTGGGATTGGGTCGGTTCGCAACGGGTGCGATCGCATTCGGCGCGGACGTTACCGCCTTCACTGCCACAAGTCGCGGGCTGCGGTGGGCCGCGTATGGCGAAGACTTCACGAAGGGATTCGGTACCGATCTCACCAAGAATGCCCTTCTCTTTCTGCTGCTGAAAGGAAGTGGAGGAGCGTATCAACGATTTGGCGCGCCACGGCTGCCCGCGGGGCTTCGGGCGGCCGGTGCGATGTCCGCCACATTCACTGCATTCCAGGCGTGGTCCATCGGTTTACACCGCTATGAAACCGGCGAGTGGATTGGCCTCACCGACAAGCGCTTCTGGAGCATCGCCGCGCAGAATGTTTTGTTCCTGGGCGCCATTCATCTCGGCTCAAACATCGTGAAGCCGCTCTTCGCGCCCATTAAGTCCCCGATTCTCCGCTTCACGGTTAACCAGCACAATCAGCGTAGCGCCGCGCTCGAGTCGGAGTTGCGAGAGTTGGATCCAAAAAATTCCAAGCGCGCGGTTCAGCTCGTGCGCCAAATTCAGCGTCTCTATGTTGAGCGTCTCGATGTGTTGCGCGCCATCCATGAGAACGATCCGAACGACTTGCCCGTGGAGGAGTTCCGGCAAGCCGAGCAGGTCATGCTGCTACAGGTTCAAGCGGCTGAGAATGTGCTGTTCCAAAGTCGCTTCGAAATGACGAAGCACGAGACGCTGGATGACACGTTCTACTACAACGGACATCCCGAAGATTTCCGCAAGCAGTACGAAAGCCAGGGCTTTCAGATTCTCGAGCTGGACCCCAATACGGGTCGCATGCGCGTGCTCACGCCCGAAGGAGAAATCGTAAATCTCATTCGAACGCGCCTCGAGCCGAGTGGCGCAAGAGAAGCTGAGCCAGGAGTACTCGCGGCGGAGGCACAGTATGATCGCATCCGCGAGTCAAAAACAGATGTTGTGGCCATCGCGCGCAACACTGGCATTCCGGAGCACGTGATTCAGCGAATCAAGGAGCATGTTTTCATTAAGCGACACAAGATTCCGTTCGGCCCAGGCGACGTTCGCCGCGCGCGTTTTACACCGGACTCAGAAATGGGCAGGCTTTGGACGAGCGCGACGTTGGGAAAAATGTCAGATGCTGACTTCCTTGCGTTCCGCAGGCTGATGGCGCATGAATTCGCCGAACTTTCGCTGATGGCGCGCGGTCACCCCTACCACTCCTTGAGCGATGCCGCGTGGCAGACCGATGCCCCAGGCGACTACACGTATGTGCCAACCGCGCAGCATTTTGGCGCGCACGATCTCGCGCCGTTGGTTGCTCCGGAGCGCGCACCCTTCGCACATTGGCAGACAATTTTCGGCTTTCACCCAACCATGGAAAAGGCGCGTGAGCTGGGCGTTCCCATTGAAGATTGGATGGGAATAAAGTTCGATGACGCCGCACCGGAAGCAAAGCGGCCAACCGGAAAAGAAGCCGAGCGCGCAGCGATGGAGGAAAGCCAAAACGTTTGGAGCACACAAACAACCGAAACAGAATTTGCCCGTCATAAGCAGACGTTCAAGTCAATTGCACAGACGTTGCGGAACACTGCGCAGACGCTCGCGCAAAACGGACAGCAGAATTTGCTGCCGACCGTCAACGACAGTGTGCTGCGGCTGCCAATCGACGAGTTTATCCGGCGCAATCCGGGGCTCAATAATCAGTGGCAGCAGATGCAGGGCGAGGCTCGATATAATCCGGAACTGAGACGGATGATGCGTGACTTCATCGACGGACGGCTGCAAGCTGGCGGCCGCGAGATAGGAAATCGTGAAACGGACATCGTCGAGTTCTTTCTTGACCGCGGAGAGGTCATCGTCACCGATATCACGACCGACTCAAATCGAGTCCATCAATTCAAGACAGAGTTCTACAGAGTCGTGCTGGAGACAATGATGCCGAACGGTCCACGAGTCTACGGCCTCGACCTCAATGTCGCGAACGTGCCGAACACTTCGATGGTTACACCATGACGCACGTTATGCTTGAGCGACTTCTCCGCATCGATTGGCGCGCGGACGATGCTCGCCTTCGTTCACACGTCGTGCTGATGCGAGAATATCTGCGACGAGCGGCGGTGTGGGCCAAAACGCTCGACTGCACTGAGCATTGGCCTTTTGTTGATTTCGCAACGTACGTGGCACCTGCGGTACGAGCGCCTCAGGAATTGGTCCACGAACTGAATGGCCATCTCGGCACGAAACCGCTCAACGCGCTGATGCGTGAAACGTGCGTGTACGCGCTGCACTGGGCCGCGTTGCGCGATGACGACAACGCAACACTTGTTGACAAGTATTCGTTGGCCGATCCGTACGAGCCGTTAATACGCCTCTATGAACGCGGTGGTCATTTCTACACGGAGCATGGCTTCATCTACATTCTACATGTCGGAATTCCTGCGGCGGTGAACGGGTGGCAGTTTTTTGACCGGCCGACATCTGGTGTGGCGCTGAATGATGACGCATTACAGGCGCTTGACTAAGACACGTGGCCCACGCAACTGCAGCGGTCAGTGGTGTCGCGCTCGAAGCGCCACGGAAATCATTGATGACCACGCTGGCCTCGCGGCAACGTCAGCGGCTGTGTTTGTACATCATGTCCACGAGTTCGTCATACATTGCACTGGCGCTGGGTTCGCCCGCTTGAATGGCACCAGTCGCGCAATGTTTGAGATGATTACGCATCAACTCGCGTCCGACCGCACGTAACGCTTCGTGCACGGACGCGATCTGCGTCAGCACGTCGGCGCAGTAGCGATCATCTTCAACCATTTTCTGCAGCCCGCGCACCTGCCCCTCAATGCGACGCAAGCGTTTCAAATTGCGCGCACGCGCGTCCGCGTCGACATGCGCGGCTTTGCGAGGGGAGCCGTTTCCGTCGTTAGACGTTTCGTTGTGCGTGTTCGCGTCCGAAACCTGTTCGTGCGTGCTGTGTTTCGCCGGTGCAGTTTTAATTTTCACGGTCGGTCGTGAACTGGTTGAGTGACAAAACGGGTTCGATCGCACTACGTGACCGCATTTACAGGGTGATGCGCCGCAACCGCAGACTATTCGTTACAACGCTGACGGAACTGAATGCCATCGCCGCGCTCGCGAGCATGGGACTGAGCAAAATTCCAAACGCGGGATACAACACTCCGGCCGCTATGGGAATACCGATCATGTTGTAAATGAACGCCCAGAAGAGATTCTGTTTCATGACGCGCATTGTTTGGCGCGACAGTTTGATGGCCTGCACCGCACTCTGCAAATTGCCACTCATCAACACGATGTCGGCCGCGTCGACCGCAATGTCGGCCCCGGTTCCAATGGCCATTCCAACGTCCGATTGCGCAAGCGCCGGACTGTCGTTGATACCATCGCCAATCATCGCCACCACTTTCCCCGTCTGTTGCCAGCGCTTGATCTCAGCGACTTTGTCGTCGGGCATGAGACTCGCGCGAACCTCGTGAATGCCGGCTTCCCGCGCAATCGCTTGTGCGGTACGTTCGGCATCACCGGTGAGCATCACAACCTCGAGGCCCAACTCGCGTAAATGTGCAACTGCCTGTTTGGACGTTTCTCGAATGGAGTCCGCAACCGCGACGACGCCCGACAACTCTCCATCCACGGCCACATACAGCAGAGTTTTTCCGGCCGCTGTCAACGCGTTGGCTTTTTCGGTGAGTGCATCAACGGAAATGGCGTAGTCAGCAAGCATTGCCGAGTTGCCGACGATAACAGCGCGATTGTTTGTGATGCCGTATGCGCCTTTGCCTGTAACAGATTGAAATGTTTCCGGTGCGGGCCATGATAGCCCAAGACTCTTCGCGTGGAGCACCACTGCCTCTGCCAGCGGATGTTCGCTCGCAGATTCCAGCGATGCGACTAGTAACAGCAGCTCGTTCGCGGAGAGGTCCGTGAGATTGGCAGGTACGCCTGAGCGATGCACGGAACCTGGCGCGTGATCTGCATCTGAGTGGTTCACGGAACTTGTCGCGTGATCTGCATTGGAGTGGTTCACGGAACCTGTCGCGTGATCTGCATTGGAGTGGTTCACGGAACCTGTCGCGTGATCTGCATTG
>JBDUBA010000435.1:0-3636 GCA_040004335.1 Gemmatimonas sp. | reverse complement strand
ACGGTGTATCACGCAGCTGTAGCACGCAGGTGTAACACACAGCTGTCGCACACAGTCTTCGTGCACAACCGTTGCACAGTTGGCGTTCACGCAGCAGCCGATGGCGATCCGGCCGAAGGGTTGTGCACAACGGTGAGAAGAAACGAACACCCCTGCTCGGAACGCGCCGAGTGTTTGACGCCCGGTGCGAGCGCAAGAACGTCGCCCGGACGCAGTGCGTATTCCTTGCCCAACGCTTGAAAGACGGCGTCGCCCTGCAAGAGGTGAATGCTCACAGGACCATTGGTGCTGTGCTCCGGCAAATCCCCGCCGGGTGCAAGCGCCATCAGGGTGAGCCGCAACGGCCCTTCTTTCACAAGTGTGCGCGCGGTACGCCCACTGCGCGCCAGCAACTCGGCGTCAATCATCCAGTCGTCTTGCGTCAAATGGTGGAGCAGCACATCGCCCTCCACCGTACGGTGCATCGATGACATAAACTTCGGCCTCCCGAATTATTGTGTTGGACTTTCGCTGGATACACTTCGCGCGCTCGAGTGCTGTTCTTCGTCCTGATGAAATCCGATGACCCGACCTGGAAATGTGTATCCCGTGCTCGGGTTTCGCCGCATGTTTTTCCTCCGGCCGTGCACCGACAATTTCGCGCGTATGAGATGCTCGCCGTGGGAGAAGCCCTCATCGAGGCTTGAGCATGGCAGTCAATCCTTCCAGCACGGCTTCGCGGGCTCGGATCGCAAGTTCGTCAACCACCGCGACAAACAGTGCATCCTTGGTCGGGAAGCGCGCGTAGTTTGCAGCGCGTTGCCTAAAACTCAATGTCCCGCAAATACCGATAGCTCGCCATCATCGTGGCTTTCGCATTTGTCGGATTGTCCACCTCCGCGTAATAATGTCGAATTCCCGCCCGATTCCATTGCGCAAAAATGTGTTTGAAATCGATGGTACCCGCGCCTGGATCGAGCATCGGGAATGTCGGCGCGCCGGTGGTATCCTTCACGTGCACAATTGGGAAACGTCCGGGATACTTCGCGAAATACGCAAGCGGATCACCACCACCTTTCGTGATCCAGTACAGGTCCAGCTCAAAGTCCACCAACGCCGCGTCGGTGTCGCCAAGCAGCACGTCATAAGGACGTGTGCCGTCGATGGGCAGGAACTCGAAGTCGTGATTGTGATAAGCGAATCGCAATCCGGCGTCGTGCGCGCGCTGACCAAGCGCATTGAAGCGCCGAGCGAGCGCTTTCCAATCGGCGACAGTGGTGAACTTTCGGCGATCCAGAGACGGGACCACGAGAGTGTCGTGCCCAAGGATCTTTGCCGCATGTTCGCTCACGCTCCACCGTTGCTCCAGAGCATCAAGGTCGGCGTGCGCCGAGGGAGCCACGAGTTTACTGGCGTGGAGCGCATCGCGCAGCAACTCGGGCGCATTGCCGAAGTAGTATGCGAACTCCACCTCGGTGTAACCAATCGCTGCCACTGCGGCGATGGTGCCCGCTGCGTCCTTCGTCATCTCGGCGTTGAGCGTATACAGTTGCAGCCCAGGCCGCTCGATGCGCGTGGGCCGCGCGGTGACGCGCGGCGATTTGGGTAGCGTAGCGAACGCGGCGAGGGCCGCAGAGTGGAAGAGGAAGTCGCGTCGGGTGGTCATGCGTAGGTCTCCTTTCAAGGACCGGCAGGATCGGATACAATATACGAATCGGCGGACGCATCGACATCCCATTCTTGGAATTGGAAGCACGTGCGCCGGGCTCAGCAGCTCCGAGATTGTCGAAGCGGTGGCACACAGGGCACTCAGTTCGGAGGATTCGGCGTGGTGAAATCGCACCGAGTTTCCGCACGCACGCCGGACATGCCCGAATGTTTCGTGCGTACCTGGAACCGCGAACTCGACGAACGACTACAGGAGGAGCGTTGGCGGAGAATGCATCAACAACACATGACGTTGAACAAGGGAGCAGACGGTTCATGGCAATTGTTATTCGACGTGCATCGGCCGCGGATGCGAACGCGATCGGAGTTTTGGCGAAGGAATTTCAAGCCTTCCTGCGGTCGTTGGACCCGACGACCGATTTTGACTGGGGCGCACCGCAGTACTTACGCGATGGCTTTCGAGACAATCCAGCGTTTGAAGCGTTTGTCGCCGAAGAAGACTCCGTTGTGATCGCATTCACGCTCTTTCATCCGGGCTATGACACTGATCGCGGCGAGCGCGGTTTCTACATGACCGATCTCTACGTGTCGTCGTCCCATCGCGGGCGCGGGATAGGGAAACGTTTGATGCGCAGGATTGCCGAAGTCGGGCACGAACGTGGCGTGAGCTGGCTCGCATGGTCGGTGCTGAAACGCAATGCGGCGGCCGTGAAATTTTATGAACAGATCGGCGCCGCGCACAACGACAAACTTCACCAGATGCATGCGAAGATCGACGCGCTGACCGAAGCCACCTGAGGTAACCCGCGCGGATCACCACTCGCGAACGGGGTTGCGCTACAACTGCCCAGTCATTCGCCCCCACCCCTCCACCGTCGCTGCGTAGGTAGGACTCTCAAAACGCGACGGCAGAAACGCAGACGCGTAGTCGGGCAAGCCTTTCCCCGTGACGTGCAGGGCCAGCAATTCGCCCGCCGCGTGTGATGACATGATTCCCGTTCCCGAAAGTGCGCCAATGACGTACGCGCCGTTTACGGGCAAGGGACCAATCAGTGGACGATTGTCAGATGTTTTGCAGTAATACCCGCCATCGGTGATGCCAAAGTCCTCGCCGTTCGCGTACACACTCATGCCTGGTGCCATTGTCGCGAGTCCGCGAATGCAGTTGCGGGCGTACTCGTGTTCAAATGCGGGCGGCCACACTGGTTTGCATTGTTCGGTATGGTAGGTCCAGATGGCGAACAGTTCGTTGCCACGTGGTCCATCCACCGGGCGCACATGAACACCGGCGGGAAACGACTGCTCTCTCAATTTCACCGCATCGTTCCAGATCGTGAACGGCGCCCATCGCGGAATGATGTGTTGTGTATCGGCGAACGTGACTTTCGCGTGCAGCTCGTGATGCAGGGGTAGTTCAATGCCTAACATGCGTGCCGCATCATGCAACATTGGTCCGGCCGCGAGTACCACACGTTCTGTTTCAATGCGCTGTCCTGACGCGAGCACAACACCTTGAATGCGACCGCCGTGCGAGTTGATGGCAATCACCCGATCGCGTACGAAGGTGATGCCAGCGCCAATGGCCTGCCGCAACATCCAACTCCCCATTGCGGGCGCGTTCATCCATCCGGCGCGACGCACGTGTAACGCCGCGCGCGTACGCGTGGTGAGAAATGGAAAGGCCGCGTGTGCCGCGTCATCCAGCAGCAAGTCCGCGCCATCGGGCTGATCGCTATACCCCTCGGCCGGAGCAGCTGCGTAGGTCGAGTGCGCAGTGTGTTCGCGCACCGGCCCCATGCCGAACGATGACACGCGTGTTGCCGAGGTTCTCAGATCGTGAACGCCATGTTCGGTGGCGGTGGCGAAGAGATACCCGCGACGATTGAGGCGAAACAGGTTGTTGGTTTCGCTGGCGGCTTGCTCCATGAGGTCGATGCTGCGGGAGACGAAGCGCAGCATGGTATTGTCGGGGCCTGGCCACCAGTTGCG
>JBDUBA010000324.1:0-3669 GCA_040004335.1 Gemmatimonas sp. | reverse complement strand
GTCGAGATGGATGGCGACGAGATGACGCGCATCATCTGGCAGTTCATCAAGGACAAGCTCATCCTGCCGTATCTCGACATTCAGCTGGACTATTACGACCTCGGCATCGAACATCGCGATGCGACGGGCGATCAGGTCACGATTGACTCGGCCGAGGCGACGAAGAAACACGGTGTGGCGGTGAAGTGTGCGACCATTACGCCCGACGAAGCGCGCGTGAAGGAGTTCGGTCTCAAGAAAATGTGGAAGAGCCCGAACGGAACCATTCGCAACATTCTGGGCGGCGTGATTTTTCGTGAACCCATCATTATGTCCAACATTCCGAAGCTGGTGCCGGGATGGACGAAACCAATTGTGATTGGCCGTCACGCGCATGCCGATCAGTACAAAGCGACGGATTTCAAAGTGAAAGGCCCGGGCACGCTTACGATGACGTACACACCCGCCGACGGCAGCGCGCCGCAGCAGTTTGAAGTCGCCAAGTACGGTGCCGATGGCGGTGTGGCGATGGGGATGTACAACTATAACGATTCAATTCGTGATTTCGCACGTGCGAGCTTCACGTTTGCATTGCAGCGCAATTTTCCGCTCTACATGAGCACGAAGAATACGATTCTCAAAGCGTACGACGGTCAGTTCAAGGACACGTTTGAGAAAGTGTACGAAGAAGAATTCAAAACGCAGTTTGACGCAAAGGGTTTGACGTACGAACATCGTCTCATTGACGACATGGTGGCGAGCGCGCTCAAGTGGGAAGGCGGATATGTGTGGGCGTGCAAGAATTACGACGGCGATGTGCAGTCGGATATTGTGGCGCAGGGGTTTGGCTCACTTGGTTTGATGACGTCGGTGTTGCTCACACCCGATGGCAAAACAATGGAAGCGGAAGCGGCGCACGGCACGGTTACGCGTCACTATCGCGAACATCAGAAGGGCAACAAGACCTCAACGAATCCAATCGCGTCAATTTTTGCGTGGACCCGCGGTCTCGCGCATCGCGGCGCGCTTGACAACAACGAGCCGCTGATCAAGTTTGCGCACGCGCTTGAGGCGGTGTGTATCGAGGCCGTCGAGTCGGGGCAAATGACGAAAGATCTTGCGGTGCTCATTTCGGCCAAGGCGCCCTATTTGCACACGGAAGATTTCCTTGATGCGATTGACAAGAGGTTGCAGGAAAAGATGGCCTGAACGGATATTCGCGGGGGCCGCGTCGTGTGTAGCGCCGAGGTAGTGCTTCGGGATCGCTAACTGCCTGACACGGATTTAACGGATTAAACGGATACTTCGCACTTGTGCGGGTGTCCGTTTTTCTTGGCGAGGATCCATGTTGCGGATCTTGATCCGTTTGATCCACCAAATCCGCCTGATCCGCTTCACCACTGTTTGAGCGACCGCCGCGAACGGCATCGTCACTAAAGCAAATGTCGGACCATGCACTTCCACACTGTTTAACCGAATGCGGCGATCGGCAGTTCCACTCCAACCAACCGCCACACCGTTCGCAAAATCGTCTATTGTCGGATGGCTTTCACCATCGCACCAATACCACCAACCACTGGCAACGAGACTGAAGTTCCGTTGAGATCAACACTCAACTCCGTGCCTGCTTTCGGCCACACCGTGAAGTCTCTGTCGCTCGACATGATCAGCAAGCCCAGACGTTTCCCTGCCGGAATGATCTGATCGTCAGGCTGCAAACTGAATGTCACGTTGTAAAACTGTCCGGGCTTGAGCGCTTCACCTGGAGTCAGCGAATCGTAATTTCCGCCTTTGGTCAACGACTTGTAGTTCTGCGGATCGGCCCATCCACGCGTGACGATACCCTGCATTCCACCAGGTTCGCCCAGGCGCGCATTATCGAACGGCAACATCACTAGCAACACACTCAAATTCGCCGCAGGTTTGCTCGACGACAAACGAATGGTCACCGTTGTTCTTCCTGACAGATGCAGCGAGTCCTTGAGTTCCGGCGTGGCATACAGCAAGCGATTGTCTGACGTCGCCGCCATCGCATTGTCACCAACCCCTTTGCTCACGTCGTCAATCAGCTTCTCCGCTGCCAATTTTCCGCCGGCATTGATGGTCAGTGCACCAATACCGTTGCCGCCCGCGCCTAAATGCATCGTGACCGGTCGGGCCTCGGGGTTTGGATAGTCGGCGTAGGCAGTGGCCGGTGTTGCGGCGCCACGACCACCACCGGGTGCTCCTGCTGCAGGTGGCGGTGCATTGGCAGCGCGCGGAGCGGCTTCGCGCACGACGTACAACTTCGGATCTCTTTCAACGCCGTTGTCGACGCCAAACAAATAGTGCGTGAACCACTTGTTGCGCATTTCAAGTGTTGGTGGGCCGCCGTGTCCGCCCTGATGCAAATACAATTGCGCTGGCGTTCCCTGTTTACGCAGTGCTTCGTAAATGCGAACTGAGTGTTCGGGTACGACGTTCCAGTCATTCAATCCGTGCGCAAGCAAAACCGCTGCTTTGACGTTCTTGATTTTTGTGAGCAAATCACGATCGGCCCAAAACTGATTGTAGTCGCCATTTTCGCGATGACGATTCTGCGCGAACAATCCATCGCGAACGGTGCGATTGCAGTATTCTCGCGTGGCGGGATCGCCGCTGTGGACGAAATCGTACAGGAAGTCGATATCTTCGCCGAGCCAGCCTCCCGGATGCCGTACGAGCCCGTTGCTGCGATAGTAGTGGTAGTACGACGTATTCGGTGCAATCGGAATGATCGCCTCCAATCCCTTCACGCCCGTCACCGCGGCGGCGAGTGGGAGGGTGCCTTCGTACGACGTGCCCGTCATCCCAACCTTGCCCGTCGTCCACGGGGCTTTGATTTCCTCGTTGCCGGTTTCCGTCGTGAATCCTTTCGCACGACCATTCAACCAATCGATCACGGCCTTTGGCGCCAACTCTTCCGGCGCACCGCCAACCGTTGGGCAGCCCTGTGACAGTCCAGTGCCCGGCGCTTCGGAGTGCACAACGGCAAACCCACGCGGCACCCACGTGTTTATCTCTGACGTCGAAATGTTTGGACGCACGGGTTGAAACTTTATTTCCGGCTGCGACGTGCGCGGCTGAGGCGCTTCATCAACTTCCTGATTCACATTCCACAGGAAATTGCGCGGCCCTGATGTGCCGGCAAAGTACGGTGACGATGCAAATACCACCGGCACCTTCAGTCCTTCGCTATCCGTTTGTTTGGGCCGAGTGACGTCAACGTGCATGCGATCCTTCCGGCCGTCGCCGTCGCTGTCAAACTCGGTTTCCACCCACAATTCCTGCTTGATCCAATTCGCGGGGTCCTTAAAGCCGTCCACAATTTGTGCCTGCCCATTTTCGAACACCGGAACGGTTTTGGTTGTCTGCGCTTGTGCGCAGCCGGTGACGAGCGAGAGGGCAGCGAAAACGCCCAGCACCTGAGGGCGTTGGGCGTTTTTGCTTCTGAAAGTATGCGACATGGGCTTGGATTGAGGAGAGCGGCATCGACCCACCGATTTTCCATCAATTCCCATCGAATGACAAGTGCACGTTTTCGGTACTGGGGTCAGAGCAGCTCATCAAAACTATGCGGTCAAAATGACTGCTCTGACCCCAGTACCAAGCTCCTTTGGGTACTGGGGTCAGAGCAACGCATCAAAATAATGCGGTCAAAATGACGGCTCT
>JBDUBA010000005.1:0-12379 GCA_040004335.1 Gemmatimonas sp. | reverse complement strand
CCAAACGCACATACCGTGTCGGTCGTGGGCGATTTCAACGATTGGACCGTTGATCAAGCGCCAATGCAAAAGTTTGCCAACGGCGCGTGGAACATCACGCTGCCGGTCAAACCCGGCCGACACGTGTATGCGTTTGTGGTTGATGGAAAACGCTGGATGACCGACCCGCGTGCGCCGAAAGCCCATGACGGGGACTTTGGCAAGCCGGGTTCGGTGATCGTGGTGACAACGCCATGAAGCTCACCGCAGCACTTGGCCTGCGACTGATGGCGCTCAGTGCGGCCATGACCGGTGCGAATGCACTGATCTCACCGCTACACGCACAGAACGACGGTACCGAGCGATTGACCGACGTTCGCGCTCGCGCCGCCATTCAACTCGTAATTAAAAACACGAACGCAAAACACCTTCCAATCGATCCGCTCATTCGGAAGGTCCGCGAGGGTGTAGCAAAACAGTCCGAGCCTGCGCGAATCGAAGTGGCGGTTCAGCTGCTCGCAAAACGTCTCGAAACGGCAGCGGCCGCACTCGTCCCGGTATTCTCCGTCGAAGAACTGTCGGCGGGCGCGGACGCCCTTCAGGCGGGGGTGCCAGCCGAGACCCTGCGCGATCTGCGCAAAGTGTGGGTGTCGAAACCACTCACGGTGCCGTTGGGAATTTTATATGAACTGGTGTCGCGCGAGGTGTCGGTGACACAGGCCACGAAACGTGTGCGCGAATTGATGCAAAAAGGCGCCAACGATGCACAGCTCGCCACCATGAGCACGCGGGTGGTCGCGGATGTCGATGCAGGATTGACTCCTGACGCGGCGCTGGAATTGCGCACCAGAGGGGTCATCTCTTTACTTTCCTCAACACCGCAAGGAACCGTGCCTACGTCGGCGGCGCCTCCAAAGCCTCCTATTCGACCCAAGTAACACACCAATCGCGTTCTGCATTAAGCGCACCGATAGATCGCGCAGTTTTCGAAGATCAAAATTGCGCGGTGTGGCATTCGGGATGGGCCTTTTCGGGTTCATCCCTTTCGCGTTTGAAACTACCAACGCACAAGGGATCGGCAGCACGTCGGTCGTAACGCTCGACGCCGGCGCGCTTAGTGTTGCGCAACCAGCGAACTCACGAGAGAGTGCCGCGGCGCTGTCAGCGTCCGTGCGTCGCGCCACCGCCCACACTGCGCTTTCCGGATCCGCAATATTCATAGGTTCGTCCGACACATCGACGGCAACGCAGGCAACAATTGGCGCGGAGTTCGCGTTGCCCGGGTGGGCGTCGCTACGCGCAGAATTTTCGGGAACGGCTACAATTTTTGGTGTGTTTTCGAGTGAGCGTGGCGCCAGCCGCAATGGGTTTGTGCGACCGCAAATTGTGCGCGAGAATTTCGGAGGTTTCGCAACACTTGGTGCGGGTAGCGTTGATCGTGCCGCGGCATTGCGTTTTCACGCGTTGAGTTGGGATATTGGCGCCTGGACACGTCGCGGTGTATTGACTGGCGTCGTTTCGGCTGGACGATCCTTCACCAACGATTTTCCGTTAATGGAGGCGTCCAACTTCTTTTTATCGCGGCCAGCAAGGCATTATGCGATACAGGACGCGCAAGCGAACATCACGGCGCTCTTGGGGCGATTTGAATTGCAGGTAACTGGAATTTCCCGAACGGGACTCGGCGCAACGAACGGGCGCGCGAAGGCGCTGCAGGGTGTTATGACAACCAATCTCAATCAGCGATTCGCCCTGACTATCAACGGCGGGAAACAGCTCGCGAGACCGTTGAGTGGGGCGCCCACCGCCAACATCGTTGGCGCTTCCCTGCGGCTCTATCTGCTGGGCGGTGATATCGGGCGCGGCGCTTCGCGGGAGATGGCGGTCAACAAGAATTCGTCGCCGTTCGCGACGCGTATTCTGCTTCACGCAACGGGCGGCGCCACGGTAACGGTGCGCGTTAGCGCGGCATCGGACGCTCAGGTGGAATTGAGTGGGAGCTTTAGCGAGTGGGCCGTTGTTGCGGTGCCTCGTGTCGGGAACGCGTTTGAGCTGTCGATCGAATTGCCGCGCGGTACTCATCGCCTGGCGATGCGGATCAATGGCGGCGAATGGAAAGCGCCAGCGGGGCTCGCGCGCACGAAGGACGATTTGGGTGGCGAGTCGGGAATTGTGGTGGTGCCGTAAGAGCTCGCGCCCTACGTTTGGTGCACACGTCTTGAGCGATTGACTGCCCACAGTTTCGTTCACACCAGTTCCCGGAGATTCGAACCGTGCGCGCGATTCGCGTTCTCGTTCTTGTTGGTCTTGCTTCGTGTCATGCCGCGGTTGTTCCGTCCGGCCCAATTCCACTTGGTATTCAAACGGATGTATCGTTTGTTGCCAGCCCGCGACAGGAGGGACGCGCTGTTGGAAGTTCCGGCTCGAATCGTGTTGCCGAGTATATCGTGCAGCGCTATAAGAGTTTGGGGTTGGAGGGGGCGTTTCGGTTAACGTGCGGAACTGCGGCACCCGCTTGCGGTGATGGTTTCTATCAACCATTTACGGGGCAGAATGCGCGCAATGCTAAAAACGTGGGTGCAATCATCGTTGGATCCGACCCCAGCGTTCGCGGCGAATACATTGTGATTGGCGCGCACTACGATCACGTGGGTCGATCGGCCACGTTGTCGCTGGACCCAGAAAAGAGAGATGAAATTCGCCCCGGCGCCGATGACAATGGTTCGGGCACGGTGGCGGTGATGGAACTGGGCCGCCGTCTCGCCGAACATCCACCAAGGCGCTCGATTCTATTGTTGCACTTCGATGCCGAAGAACTAGGCTTGATTGGTTCATCGGCGTTTGTCAATCGACCGCCGGTTACGCGCGGCCAGATCCGGTTCATGCTCAATCTCGACATGGTCGGACGCTTGCGCGATGGTGGATTGGAAATCGACAAATCAACGTTGATGTACGATGATCCGCCGCTGCTGGCCGTGTTGGACAGTGCGGCCCGTGCGCTCAACATGAAACATTCGTTCACGAACGAAATCGGTGGCCGGTCCGATCACGCCAACTTTCGTCGCATCGACGTGTCGGCCATCGCGCTGTTTACGGGTTTTCACAACGACTACCATCGCACGACGGACGTAGTGGCCAAGCTCGATCTGCGCGGAATTGGCAGCGTAACCGACGTTGCCGAAGCAGTGGTGCGGTTTGCGGCCGATCGAAAATAGCGCTTCAGGATTGTTATAATCGTCGTGAAATGCTGCTACCTTTTGCCGGACCTGAGTAGATCGGTTCGTCTTCCTCAACCTTTCTGGCGATGACGTACTTGGCATCCAGCTGCGTGTTGTTCGGTCGCGCGTTGTTCGGTCGCGTGTCGTCCAGTCGCGTGTTGTTCGGTCGCGTGTCGTCCGGTTGCGCATTGTTCAATCGCGCGTTGTTCAATCGCGCGTTGTTCGCAGCAATTGTTGGGGCCTGCCTCATCGGCGCAACAGTGCTCGCACACCGTGCAGCGGCGCAGGCAGGTTCGGCGTCAACCAATGCGGTAAAGAGTCGCACGATTGTTGTGATGCTGGGCACCGGAACTCCCATTCCCGATCCTGATCGCAGTGGACCTGCAGTCGCAATTGTGGTGGACAGTGTTGCTTATCTCTTCGACGCTGGCGCCGGTGTAGTGCGTCGTGCTGCTGCTGCGTTTCGCGATGGTGTGCCCGGGTTACGCGCGCCGCAACTGAGCCGACTGTTTCTGACGCATCTGCACTCTGATCACACGATGGGAGTGAACGACGTCATTTTCACTCCGTGGATTCAGGGGCGCGTTGCCCCGCTCGAAATTTACGGCCCACCCGGAACGAAACGACTCGTCAACGGCATTCTTGACGGGAATTACGACGACATACAGGAACGTCTCAAGAGCGCTGGCGGCCCCGCCAAGGACGGATGGAAGGTCAACGTGCACGAGATTGCCGAGGGCGAGGTTTACAAGGACCAACGCATTGCGGTGCGCGCGTTCGAAGTTCCGCACAGCGCCTGGAAACACGCCTTTGGATATCGCATTACAACACCCGACCGCGTGATCGTCCTGAGCGGCGACGCACGCAGCAACCCGGCCATCGCACGCGAGTGCAACGGTTGCGACATCCTTATTCACGAAGTGTATTCCGATTCCGGCTTCAAGACCATTCCGGCCGTGCGTCAACCGTATCATGCGCAAGCGCATACGTCGGCCACACAATTGGGCACGATTGCGACGGCGGCAGGACCCGGTAAGCTTATCCTGTACCATCAGCTGTTTTTCGGCGCGTCCGAGGAACAACTGCTGAAAGAGGTTCGTAGCACTTACAGTGGAATCGTCATCTCGGCGAAAGATTTGCAGAAATATTGAACCTGCGCGCAGCTGCAGTTTTTACATCCCCATCCCAATCACCGCACGCAGGCGCGTGTACGCCGTCGCGAGCGACAGCCGCGCCGACGCCTCCAATTGTTCAACCTTCGCCACCTGATCATTCACCTGCAGGACGCGAAAAATATCGGTGAGGCCGAGGTCCAGGCGCGCCCGCTCGCCATCGTACTGACGACGCGCCAGCTCTGACGATTCGGCGGCCAATCGCACCAACTCGCGATCGGTCGTGATATCGCGATACGCCGCCCGCACTTCTACGCCCACAACATTCTCCGCATCGGACAACGCAACGCGCGCGTACTCCACCGCTGCGGCTGCGCGCTCGCGATCGGCACTGCGACCAATGTTCAGCAGCGGCTGCGACAATGACAAACCAACACGGGCCATAGTTTTTCCCGCGATTGCGCGCTCCCCAAAATCGGTCAACGGATTCGAGACGTCCGATCGTGAGTTGGACAACAGCGCCGAAAAATCCAGCGATGGCAACAGCGCGTTACGCGCAACACTTTCCAACAGACGCACCTGCGCCAGCTGGCGCCGAGCGGCTTCAACATCGGCGCGATTCGCAATGGCGGCGGCCATTGCTTCGTCCAACGACGCAGCCGCGATCACGGGAACGCCGTCTTGGGGCATCAACACCACTGCGTCCGACGGAAACCGCGCAGAGGCGCGCGCGCCGTACACGGCCGCGACCAGATTGTCCTGCGCCTCCTGACGAGTGCGACGCGCCGACAGCAGCTCGCCGCGTCGGGTAGTTACGCCAAGTTGAGCGGTGATCAGATCCACTTCAGTGATCTTGTCGAGCCGGCGCAATTCATCGTATGCTGCACCGAGTTCCTCGGCGCGCACAAGCGAGCGCGCGTGCACGGCTTCCTGTTGATGACTCTCAATCAGTCGCGCGTACAGCGTTCCGACGACGGCCACGATGTCGATACGCGCTTGTGCCAATCGCGACTCCGCCGCCGCAACCGCTTCGTCGGTGGACCGTATGGTGTTGCGCAGTGAGGCGAAACCAAATCCGCGAAGGATCGGCTGCCTGAATGCTGCCTGAAAGATATTCGCACCTGGTAGAAATCCCGACTGCGATGTGCGCGCGTAGGTGCCGGCGTATTCGGCACCGGTGGGCAACACACCGGCGACCAATGCGCCGAATCGTTGATCACCGCTCGAAGCCGAAACTCCCAGCAACGGATCAAATGGTGATCGCGCTGCACGCGCCTCCGACTTGATGCCCCGCGTTTCCGCCGTTACTAAACGCAGACGCAAATTCTCCGCCAGCGCGACCCGCACAAGATCGTCGAAACGTGTTGCCATGGTATCGATCTTTGGTTGACTCGCCGCCGCCGCTTGCGCGCGCCCGATCACCGGTATCAGCACGGAAATCGACAAGCTAAAGGCAACTCTCACCCTGCGGCCTGCGTTAAACAAGCTGCCGCTCCGCAAGTTGTTTGAAGAGCCCATCCACTTCCACGAGTTCGTCGTAGCGTCCTTGTTGCACGATGCGACCGCGATCCATCACGAAGATGCGATCCGCTCGCATCACCGTACTCAATCGATGCGCGATAACAACGCGCGTTGACTGCAGGCGCTCGAGACTCTGCGTCACAATTTCCTGCGAGCGGTTGTCGAGTGCGCTCGTGGCCTCGTCGAACAACACCACGCGTGGGCTCCGCGCCAGCGCGCGCGCAATGAGCAGTCGTTGTCGCTGCCCACCCGATAGAGTCGACCCCCCGTCAGTGATCACCGTCCGCATCTCCATCGGCATGGCCCGAATATCGTCAGCAAACCCGGAGAGCTCGGCCGCACGCCACGCGTCGTCCATGGTGAGCGGTGATGCGCCCACGATGTTGGAAAAGATGTCACCGGCCAGCAACCGGCTCTGTTGCAATACCACGGCCGACTGGCGTCGAATGGACGCGATGTCGATGCTCGCCAGATCCTTTCCATCGTAATAAACGGCGCCAGTGGTTGGTCGCTCAAAGCCAAGCAATAGTCGGAGCACCGTCGACTTGCCTGCGCCCGACGGACCCACAAACGCGACAAACTCGCCCGGACGAATCTCGATGGAAACGTCGTCAATCACCGGTGGCGCGTCGGCAACATATCCAAACGTGACGTGTGACAGCTCAATGCGACCGGAAATTTCACCGGGATCGGGTTTGCTGTCACCGACTTCCGGAGCCGCGTCAAGAATGGGTCGTACGCGCTCCAATGTTGGCGCGATGTTCAACAGCGAAACCAGCGTGTTGCTCACTCCGGCACTTGCTGCAATCGCCATACCAAAAGCCGCGCTGAACGCAATGAAATTGGCCGTGCTCAACCCGTCAACACGCGTCAACTGTCCCGCGCCCACAAAAAACAGCGCCATGGCTGCGACCAATGGCAGTACATCGTTGAATACGGTCAGCGCTGTCGCCGTAACTCCCGCTTTCGTCGTGACCACTTTCAGGTCGCGGTACTTAACCGCCCACAGCGAGTACATGCGTGACTCTGCCGCCGCGACGTGTAGTTTGGCAACTCCATTCAGCAACTCGAAGACGAGTGACGTAAGGCTGCCAAGAATGCGCAACCGATCGCGTTCGTACTGCAATCCGAAGGCACTGGCCGCAATGGTAGCAAGCGCGGTAGCCAGCAAAGCCGCAACGGCGATGAGACCCAGCTTGACGTCAATGACGAGCATCAGCAACACATTCGTTACAACCAGCGTTACCCCCAGCAGTGACGTGACAGCCGCACCCGTCAGAAGCTGACGCGCCGCGTTCACCGCATCCGCGCGCGTCGCGAGATCACCTACCGTAAACTGACGGAAGAATCGTGTTGGCAACGTAAGCAACCGGTCCACAATTGCCGCCTGCATCGCCGTGTTCGCTCGGCTCTGCGCACGAAGGAGTGCAAATCCTCTCGCCGCGTCAAACGCTGCGGTGCCTACCGCGACCGCGAAGAGCGAAACAAACAGTGTGATCGCGTTGCTCGCGTCGGCGGTTGGGATAACCTCACTGAACATCTTTCCGGTTACGATCGGCAGTGCCAGTGCAAGCAACGCGACCGCAACGGCAAATCCCACCATCCGTTTGAGATCCGACTGAACATCCGCCAGCACCAGCTGCACCAGCGCGCGCAGTCTGAGCCGGACCGCGGGCATTGGCCGGTAGAATGTGTACGCCGCAGTATCGAGCCCCGCCGCCAACGCCGCGGTCAAAACAACCTTCTTTCCAGTCTTCGGATGTTGCATCGTGTAGCCGCCGGCAGCCGACGACACGAGTGCCACCGGCATCCGTTCATTCCGCAGAATGCCCAGTAACGGCCCCGCATCGCGCCGCCACCAATCACCACTCAACACTACTCGGCGATGCCGCACAAACGACGCGCTGATAATAGCCGTGACATGATCCCGGTGACGCTCCACATTCCGAATACCACCGCGCACCGCTGCCGAATGTGGAGGAACGCGAAATGGGATGTTCGCCGCGGCGCACACCATCGCACACGCGGTCACCCATTCATCATCCGACTGCTCAACGTTGGACGTGTCATCGCTTGTCTGCAGCAACGCCGCGAGGTTCTTGATAGCGCGATCGTGCCGCACGTGGTCATTGCTAACGCGTGCGGACAGACGCTCGCGTTGTTCTACGTCCTCGCGATCGAACCACGTTGAGGTCCACGATAGAAACGTCGTCCACGCATCCGTCAACGTGGCGTGCACCGTTCCCGAGTCGAGCATGGTCAACGTGTCGGAGACCGAAATTTCGGCCGTATCAGTGGAAATTGTGACCCACATACCGCGCGCCAGCGGGAAATAGCTGTCCGCATTATTGATTGACGCGTCACCGCCCAGGCACAATTGACCGTCGTCAGTCCAGAACCAGAGCACTTCGATGCCCGCTGTGAGCGCCGTGTCGCGCGCGAAACTCTGCGATGACGCGCGTGCCTCCACATGCATCGCCGGCGCCACCGTTGCCCGATACATCGCCCGGCCAATACTCTCCGCCAATCCGTTGGCGAGTGCGCGCGCAATTCGCGCACCCGTTTGTGATTCGTCGGTCATTGACTCAATGGACACGCGCGCCATGCGTGCTTCGCCAAAACCAACGGCAACGATTACGCCACCACCCGTTGCTGCGCTCGCGCTGGCGCCCGCCACCACATCGCCGGCACCAATCGTGCCTACATACCGCCGCGCACTGTGCAGGGAATCCGATACGTCGCGCACATAAAACAGATCGGCTTCGCCATGCGTGAGCACGTATAGAGCCGCCGCGTCATCCAGGATGAAGGCCGCATGACCTGCCAGCGTTACCTCGTCATTAAACTGAACCGCCTTCAATACTTCTGCCGACGACTCCGCCTCACCAACCACACCAAACGCCGCGGTAAAGCGAGCAAACGTGCGCGTCTGACGCATCACTGACCTTGCGCCTGATAGTAGTACAGTCCATGACGATCACGCATCAGCTCATCATGCGTGCCACGCTGCACCACGCGTCCGGCGTCAAGCACCACAATTTCGTCCGCGTCACGGATAGTCGATAAGCGATGCGCAATGATGATGCAGGTGCAACCGCGACGCCGCAGGTTGCGATCAATGATCTGCTCCGTGACCGCGTCCAGCGCACTGGTCGCCTCATCCAGAACAAGCACGCTTGGATTTCCTACCAGCGCGCGCGCAATCTCCATGCGTTGACGCTGGCCGCCACTGAAGTTGGCGCCGCCCTCCTCGACCATTGCATCAATACCACCCGGTCGGGACATGATGGCTGAATGAATGCTGGCGTCTTTACAAGCCGTTGCGAGCGCGTCCTCCGGAATCGTCAAATCCCACAGCGAAAGATTTTCGCGGACTGTGCCTGCAAACAGCGAGATATCCTGGTCCACCATCGCAACCGACGCGGCTCGTGTACTGCGGGGCCACTCTCCGGCCGGCACGTTGTCAAACAGAACTTCACCGCTCCATGGTGCGTACAAACTCGAAACCAGTTTCGCCACCGTTGATTTGCCGCAACCCGACGCGCCCACCAACGCCACGCGCGTTCCGGGTTGCAACAGCAGCGAAAAATCGCGAATCAACGGTTCGGCCTGCGTCGAGTAACCAAACGTCACATTACGCAACTCAACTCGGCCCCGCAGGCGCTCGACCGTTGTGTTGCGTTCTTCGGGCGAGTCAACATCGGGGACCGTTGCCGGATACCGCAACACGTCGTCCACCTTCGCCATGCGCGCGTGCATTTCCTGCACCGTCGAGGCCAGCAGTACGAAATTATTGATCGGCCGGATAAAGCTGGCCAGCAGGGTCTGAAACGCGACCAACGTACCCAGCGTGAAGTCGCCGCTAATGACGCGCCGAGCGCCAATGAAGAGCACCAGGGCATTGGTGACGGCAGTCGTGAAGGACGGCACCAGCATGAACAACATCGTCGTACGATCAAGCGATTGCATCGCGCTCAAATACGACGACTGATATCCGGCCCAGCGCGCAAAGAAGTCAGACTCAAGTGCCGACGCCTTGAGTGTCTCAATGGCGGACAGACCGGCCATCAGTGTGCCCCGCGTCTTGCCTTCCAGTTGCAGCACGCGACGACTGCCATCAATGCGAAGGCGGTTGACAGCGACCGTGGAGACAACGATGACACCAACGCAGGCAAATGCGATCAACGTGAGTTGCACGTCGTACGTCAGCATCAGCAGTGCAAAGAACACAATCATCAGTGCGTCAATTGCGGCCGACGCCATTTTGCGTGACAGAAAATTCGCGATCTTGTCGTTGAGTCCTGTGCGCCAGCTGATCTCGCCCGTGTAACGCTGCGCGTAAAATTCAACCGGCAAGTGCAACAGGTGCCACAGAAATTTACTGGAACTCGTGACCGCGAGTTTTGTTTCCAAGCGCAGCAGGTAGTATTGCTGCAACCATACAAGGCCCGTGCGCACCACGGTGGTCACCAACATCGCGAAGAGCAGCGGGCGTACCCAGTCGGCGCGTCGGTGTACGACAACATCGTCAATGAAAATCTTTGCGAACATCGGGATGACGAGTCCCGTAACGGCCAGTGCCACGCCTGCCAGCAGTGCGAACAGCAGGGCATTTTTCGACCCGACTACGCGCTCACTCAGCTTCGCCCACAGCGATGGCGGCGTACCTTGCCGAACAAAAACGTTTGTGCGTGCAAACTCGATCACCAATCCGGTAAACGAGCCGTCCATCTCTTCGTTGCTGACTCGACGCGGTCCAACCGCGGGATCGTTCAGGTGGTATGCGTTTGCCTCGATCCCATCCAGTACTACGAAGTGGTTGAAGTTCCAGAAGATGATCGCCGGCAACTTTGCAGCCGTCAGCTCTTCCGGCTCACACGAATATTCGTGTGCCTCCAATCCGTACGACTGCGCTGCCTTCGTGATGTTTTCCGCGTTGACCCCTTCGCGCGAAACGCCGCACGCCACCCGCAATTCTTCGAGCGGTACGTAACGTCCGAAATACGCCAGGACCATGGCCAGTGCCGCCGCGCCGCATTCGGCCGACTCCATCTGCAGAATTGTGGGTGTGTGCGCACTCTGCCGCTCGGCGCGCGACCGGGGTTTGAATGCGATCGGCGATAGGGGCGGAACGATGCTACTCACCAAACCAGCGCCGGATTGCAGGAATGATCATCGCGATGGGCCGCATCGTGGCAACGACAATCTTTCCCGTTAACAATGTGCCGCTGCCAAACGCAATGGGCGCGCCAGCGCGCGAGGTCCACTTGAATCGGCTGACCGTGCTTGAATCGGTTTGCACGACAACGTCAACGAGATACGCACCGCCAGCCGCCGTGAATTGTTGAACCAGCGTTGTGTTCTTGAGATAGCGATCTAGCGCGGTTCCGCTCAGTGGTGCTGATGAAACGGAACGGACGTCGCCCAGAAAATATCCAGTCTCTTCGGGTTGCACTCCGCCCGGCACCATCTCAACACGCATGCCCGGTTTGATACGTTTGCCTTCCAACGGAATGAACATCATGACGTGCAGGCGCGCGTCGTTGGGTTCGACGGTGCCAATGGCATCGCCCGTGTGAATGGTCTGTCCAACGTCGGTCAGCTGTTCAACCACAATTCCGTCGTAGGGACTGAGCACGTTCGCGGTCGCGTCATATTCCGCGCGTGTTCGCACGAGGGCGTTTTTCGTTTGCGCAATGGCTTGATCGAGCGTGAACAGTTGCTGTTTGCTGGCAACCTGCAGACGCACTTCTTGCGAGGTGAGCTCCTGCTGTTTCGCCGACCATCCAATTTGCTGCAACTGCGTTTCGGCGCGCACGGCTATCGTTGTTTGCGCGGCATCGCGCGTCATCAGTCCGCGATCAACCGCGCGTTGCTCGTTCCCGATGCGTTCATCGAGCGCCACCAATCGCCGGCCCGCGGCGGCCACGGCTTCGGCTGCTTGCTTCTTCTGCTGCACGATGGACGCGAGCTGCATTTCCTGATCGGTCGACAACAACGCCGCCGTTGAACTGCGATTCGCCTGTAATTCGGCAAGCGACGTTTGCAGTTGCCGCATCGTCGTTCGCAGTTCGGGCTGCGCGAGCACGGCAATGACCTCGCCTTTCCGAACGCTCGTGCCCGGTGTTGCGGCAACGGATTCAATTTGCCCGGTGCCGGAGGCCTGAATGCGAAACACACCGCCTTCGCGCAGCATGATGCCCTGGCCCGTCACCATTTGTGGGATGCGACCCAACACGCCCCAGACCAGCGCGGCCACCACGAGTGCGCTCAATCCGGCCATTGCCACCCACCCGCGAACGGTGGTGACGACCATCAGGGAGTCGAGGCCTTCAGTCGATTCTGCGCGTGCGAGGGCGGACGATCGGAATGGTCGCTCGGGGCCGGACATGCTTTGGTGAGTTTCTGCGTCGAACAGCGGCGGTAGGGAGAACTCGGCGCGCGGCCGAATTGCGGTACGACATTGATACACGCCGGTGTGTTCGTGCGACAGTCTCGGTACTTGGTTGGGTTATGCGTCCGGCGTCATTCCCGTCCAGCGAGCTCGAC
>JBDUBA010000257.1:0-3672 GCA_040004335.1 Gemmatimonas sp. | reverse complement strand
TTCAGGGGACCGGGTCAAATCCCCCGGGTCGGAACGGATGGCAGCGCCCAATACGACGGATCGCCAACCATCCACCTCGCAACGCGCCGTGGCGTTCGAGCGCCTCGATTGCGTATGCCGAGCAGGAAGGATAATAGCGGCACGATCCGCCCAGGATGGGCGACAGTACCACCTGATAGCCGCGCACGCCCAGAATCAGCGCGCGCCGCGGCCAGTTACGAGCTGCTGAGACCACTTTCGCACTTCCTCGCGCAATGCATCGAACGATCGGGTGTACGCTTTCGGCGAGGCACGCAGTACCACGTCGATGGTTGGAAGTTCGGGCAACACCTCTAACCGAACGAGCTCGCGCAGTCTTCGTTTCACTTTGTTGCGATCGACCGAGCTGTGTCCGTACTTCGGCACGATGATGCCGACACGGCCCCGTTGCCCGTTGGCGCATACACCAAGGGAAGCGATAGCGCGCACGTCCATGGAGGCTGTGCGCACCCGCTTCCCTTCTTGGCGAACCTGCTCGATTTCTGGTCCACGCGTGACCCGATTCGCTCGAGGAAACCCGTACGACCGTGCGCCGGAATCCGATGGTGCCACAGGCGGAATCTCCGCGTGCGGCCCTACCGGGTCGGACGACATGTGATCAGGCAGTGTTGTACTTGTTCGGAATAACAACCGTCAACACCTTGCGACCCTTCTTGCGGCGACGCGAAAGAACGGCGCGTCCCCATTTTGTTTCCATGCGCGCACGAAATCCGTGCTTACGCACGCGGCGCGTGTTGCGGGGGCGGTACGTAGGCTTGCCCATGATATTTCTCGTGGCTTTGTGCGAAGTAAAAACGAAACGACATCACACAGCCAAAGCACGTGATGATATCGAACGGACTGGAGCGGAACTTGAACCGAGCGCGAACCTACCGCCCGGGCCCGTTCGTGATTCCAAACAAGTTTGAATTCACATCGGGTTAAGCCTTGTAACATAAAGCGGCACATGGCTTTCGGTCAAGTAAGCCGACCACGTTCCTACCGGGAAATTGCGGGACATTCGCGCTGTCGGGAACTGGCGGCATGGCGCCGCGATGATCACGCGATTGACTTATCCACATCGCGCACGGTACCTTCGCCCCCCGCCCGTTATCCGCACCTCCCGCCCCAGCTGATGTCGCTCACGCCGGTCGAACTGTGGGATCGCCTTCGTAATCGCGCCCGACAAGTCCTGCCCGAGCAGACGTATCGGACGTGGCTCGAGCCGACCGAAGCCCTGTTCGTCGAAGGCGACACCCTCATTGTCGGCGCCCCCGACCAATTCTCGGCCGACTGGAACGAAAGCAAACACGCGGACATGCTGACGAGTTTCGCCCCCGTCGCATTCGGGCATCCGCTCACCGTTCGCTTCAAAGTCACCCAGGAACGTCTGGCCCGTGCGCAGATGGACATGTTCGTCCAACCGCCACCAGCGCCAATTGTCGCGGCACCACTACGACAGCAACAGCGTTTATCAACGCCACTAAACCCGCGGTACACCTTCGATCAGTTCGTAGTCGGTAAGTCAAACGAAGTGGCGGCCGCCGCTGCGCAAGCTGCTGCCGCCGCCCCAGGCAAGGTCTACAACCCGCTGTTCATCTACGGCGATACGGGGCTGGGCAAGACCCACCTCATGCAGGGCATCGCGCACGAACTGCTGCGGCGCACCCCTTCGCTGCGCTTGGCCTACGTTGGCACCGAGCAGTTCACGAACGAGTTCGTCAGCGCCATTCAGTCCGGCACCATGGGTGACTTCCGCCGTCGCTTCCGCGAAATCGATCTGCTCCTGGTCGACGACGTGCAGTTCCTGAAAGGCAAGGAATCGACGCAGGAGGAATTCTTCCACACGTTCAACGCGATTTATGAGGGTGGCCGCCAGGTCGTCCTCACCTCCGACCGTCCACCAAAAGAAATCCCCGGACTCGAAGCACGCCTCGTTTCGCGCTTCGAGTGGGGCATGGTGGCCAATATCGACGCGCCTGATCTCGAGCACCGGGTCGCCATCCTCAAGAAGAAGGCCAATCTCGATCACCTCGAGCTTACCATTCCCGACGAAGTCATCGAGTTCATCGCCCAACACGTGAAGTCGTCGGTGCGCGAACTCGAAGGGTCGATCATCAAGCTCCTCGCCTACGGCTCACTCAAGCAACGGCAGATCACCGTCGATCTCGCGCGCGAAGCCCTGCGCGACAAGCTGCGGGGGCAGGCCGAGTTTCCCGATGTGCCCCCAACAACAATCACGGTCGCAACCATTCAACAAGTCGTGGCACGGGAGTGGGGCGTAACGCCGGACGGACTGCGCTCGAAAACCCGCACCAAACAGCTCACAACACCCCGCCAGGTCGCGATGTACCTCTGTCGCGAGCTGTTGGCCCTGCAGTTGGTTGAAATCGGTAACGCCTTTGGTGGGCGCGACCATTCAACAGTTATTCATTCGCTCGAACGCGTCGCGGAAGATTCGGCGGGTGAACCAGGTTTTTCCGACCGCGTGCTCAAGGTGCGATCGATGTTGGAAACGTTGCGGACAACCGGAAAACTGGGGACCTGATTCCCCACCGCTCCACAGTTGCCCACAACTTTCGCGGTGGGCTGCGTGGACGACCGGTGAGTGCACCACTGGATTCACATCGAAGCCACATGATCGAGCGTGGCGAAAGTGCTTTCAGAGACATACTTTACAGCTTCTATCAAGGTTTCCACAACGCCTACTGCTACTACGAGTTTTTCTATATTGAAAGACTAATAACAGCAGTCCCTCACAGTTTTCCGCATGCGCTTCACGATCTCTCGCGAAAAGCTTCTCGAAGGGCTGCAAGCCGTTGCCTCGGCGGTGCCGGCCAAGACCACGTTGCCAGTGTTGGCAAACCTGTTGGTCGAAACCACCGATCGTGGCATTCGACTTTCCGCTACCGACCTCGACATCGCTGTCAGCACTGAAATCAGTGCCGATGTCGAAACCGCGGGCGCCATCACCATTCCCGCACGCAAACTGAGCGAGATTGTTCGCGAGTTGCCGCCCGCCTCTGTGAAGGTTTCGGCAACCGGTGAACAAAAAGTCACCATCGAATGCGGACGTTCGAAGTTCAAATTGCTCGGTCTCCCGCGCGATGAATTTCCAACATTCCCGAGCGTGCGTTTTAACGACTCGTGGCGCATTAAATCGGGCGATTTGCAGAACCTCATTCAGCACACGTCGTTTGCAGTGAGCACCGAAGAATCACGCCCCATCCTGAATGGTGTGCTGTGGGAACTGCGCGAAACGTTCATGCGCATGGTGGCCACCAACGGTCACCGCTTGGCGAAAATGGAAATTCCTGTCACGGGCAGCACCGCGCCGCCCGGTGATTTGATTATTCCGCCCAAAGCGCTCGAACAGATTCGCAAGTTGTTTCCCGCCGAAGAAGAACTGGAAATTGCGCGCGGGGACAATCACCTTGGCTTCAAGTCACCGTTTACGGCAGTGTATACGCGCCTCGTCGAAGGGCCGTATCCCAACTACGAGCAGGTGATCCCCAAAGACAACGATCGCTATTGCCTGGCCGACAAGGCGGCGCTCACGAGCGCGCTCAAGCGCATGTCCGTCATCGCATCCGATCAGACGCACCGCATCAAAATGTCGTTCAATACCGGCATGCTGAAGTTCAGTGTGACAAC
>JBDUBA010000205.1:0-12396 GCA_040004335.1 Gemmatimonas sp. | reverse complement strand
CCCGGCAGAAATCCCAGACTTTCGCCAGCTTCGACTGCCGGACGCGCCAACACAATGCGACGCACGCGCTTTTTCATCAGCGCGTCGACTGCGGCCGCGACCGCGAGATACGTTTTGCCAGTACCTGCCGGACCGATACCAACTACGATGTCGTGTTCGGCGATTTTCTTGAGGTATTCCCCCTGGCCCGCTGTTTTCGCCTGAATGTTGCGACGTGCGCCGGACACAATGAGTCCGCCGTTGTTTCCGTTTGCGCCAGGCGCATCGGCAGGTTTTGAACTTAGCGCGAGACGCAACACGTCGTCGGCACCAATGTCGCGGCCGTCGCGCGCCATCGTGACCATCGCGTTGGCAATCGCTTCCGCGCGCGCCACATTTTCCGCGTCGCCCGTGATTGAGATTGCATCACCACGCAATGCTACGCGCGCTCCGGTGCTGCGTGTCAACTCAATCAGGTTTCCGTCGTTCACGCCAGCCAACAGCATTTGATCGACGCCTTCTATGTTCACACGAACTGTTGTGATTTCGCCGCTCATGATTTCGGTTGTGATGCTTTGGTTTGGATGCCGAGGTCGTCCAGATCTTTCGCGCTGACGGCAACCGGTGCGCCTTCAAACAGCGCGCGTGCAGCCGTGGTTTTCGGAAATGCGATGACATCGCGCAATGACGTTGCGCCCGACAGCAACATTGCGATGCGATCGAAGCCCAGCGCGATGCCGCCGTGTGGTGGCGCACCAGCGCGCAGCCCTTCCAGCAGGAATCCGAAGCGGCGCTCCTGTTCTTCGACATCGCCAATGCCCAACAGGGTGAACATCTGGGACTGTACGGCGGGATTGCTGGTACGAATGCTTCCGCCGCCGAGCTCCGTGCCGTTGAGCACTACGTCGTACGCCAGCGCGCGCCACTTCTCTGGCGCGTGGGGATACGCTGCCATGTCCTCGGCGTTGGGTGCCGTGAACGGATGGTGCACGGCCGCCAACACGCCGGTGACTGGATCCTTCTCGAACATCGGGAAATCCATCACCCATAAAAAGCGACGTTCGTTTTCGTTGACGAGTCCCAGACGGCGCGCGCATTCCTGCCGCACGCGATCGAGCGCCGGATTTGAGGTGTGATCGGGACCGGCAACGAACAGCGCGAGATCGCCTTCTTTCATTCCGAATGACGCGGCGGCTTCGGGTGTAAGAAACTTCGCCACCGGTCCGTCGTGTTTGCCTTCTGCAAATTTGAGCCGCAGCAAACCACTTGCGCCTGCACCCTTCGCGAGCGCTTCGAGTTCGTCGACTTCCTTGCGACTCCAAGCCGAGGCGTTTGGAACGACGATGCCGCGCACGCGTCCACCCTTCTCAATCGCGCTCCGTGTCATCGCGAAATCGAGTTTGCCAAACGTGTCGCTATGGTCGCTGATGCTGAGCTCATACCGCAAGTCAGGACGGTCGCAACCGTATTGCTCCATCGCATCCTGATAGGTCATGCGATCGAACTTCGTGGGCACTGCAAAACCGCCCTCAGCCCACAACGCGTGTACGAGCGCTTCGGCCAGCAAGATGATGTCTTCCTGGCCAATGAACGATGCTTCGATATCAATCTGCGTGAACTCGGGCTGACGGTCCGCCCGCAAGTCTTCGTCGCGGAAACAGCGCGCAATCTGGAAGTAGCGATCGAAGCCGCTGCACATGAACAGCTGCTTGTAAATTTGCGGTGATTGCGGCAACGCGTAAAACTCGCCCGGATGCACACGACTGGGCACGAGGTAATCGCGCGCGCCTTCCGGAGTAGGCTTCGTGAGAATGGGTGTTTCGAGTTCGAGATATCCGCGATCGCTCAACAAACGCCGCGTGACCTGCGCCAAACGATGCCGCAACACCAGATTGTTTTGCAACTCGGGGCGGCGAAGATCGAGGTAACGATGGCGTAACCGCAAGTCTTCCTGGGGCAGCTTCTCCGTACGACCACGCGCGACCGGAAGCGCCGGCGTTACGGCCGGACCAACCACGCGCAGCGAGGTCACGCGTACTTCGACGATGCCAGTGGCGAGATCGGGATTGATACGATCGGGTTCGCGCGCGATGACGATGCCTTCGCACAACACCACACTTTCCACGCCCACGGCCGCGGCCATAGTGAGCGTATCCGCGTTACTCCACGCCGGCCCGAACGCGAGCTGCAGCAACCCGGTGCGGTCGCGGAGATCGATGAAAATCAATCCGCCCAGGTCACGGCTGCGATGCACCCAGCCACCCAGGTGCACTGTTCGCCCTACGTCGGCGGCGCTGACAGTACCGCAGGCGTGTGAACGAAGAGACGTGGACATCACGTCGCTGGTCGCGGAAAAACTTTCGATCACGTACAACTCCCGGCGCCAACGCGCCCAAGCAGGAAGACTTCAGGGCGCTTCGGCCGATTTGTGGCGATCACCGGGCCATATCACCATGGGCAAACTAACGATTCGTAAGAGCCGTTGGTAGCGATTTGCTTGAGGGTTGCCCTGCGCTCCGTTACTCTCAAGCATATGCGCCGCAAGTTCTTGTGCGGGCTCGCGGCGGCCCTGTGGGGACCAGTCCTCGTGGCCCAGCCCGTCCCCGCCCGTGATCTGTGGCAATTCCCGTTGGGAGCCGTCCTCGAGCCCGCAGTGTTTGCGTCCGAGGCCGGAACTGGACACTGGAATCCAGCAAACGTCGCCATGTCGGCCGAGTCACGACTCCGGCTTGGGGTCGCTTGGCTACCAGCCTCCTCGAGTCAGGGAATTGACGGACAATTGGCCGGAGTAGCGTGGCGTCGTCCGTCGGGTACCACGATTGGAATTTCCGTCGCGCGGAGCGCCGTAAACGGTCTCGTTCAGACGGACAACGACCCAACAGCAATCGGCACGATCAACTACAACACCATGATGGTCTCGGCCATAGCGGCGCGCCACGTCATTCCGCACCTGACCATTGGCGTGGCCGCGCGATATCGGGAAGGTCGGGCCGAAGATCTGGTTCGTTCGGCCATTGCCGGAGATCTTGGTGTGGTTCTGGACAGCCTGGGTAAGCATCAGATACGCGTTGCGATGTCCTCGTTCCTCTGGCGTCCCGGACAGGAGCGCGATGATCGTCCAATTTTTCTTGCCGGTGTTGATGCACGTTTGTGGACGCGTCCATCATTGCCCGAAGTTCGCCTGGGATACACGCGAAACGCCGCCAGCGGTGGCGCACGCGAGCAGGGGCCGTTCATGAGTGCACGTACGGGACCACTGGAGTTGCACGCTGCGTTAGTGATCACCAACTCCTACGGCGTTCGTGATTTCCGTGCGCGTACGGGATTGGCCCTGCATTTTGCGCGGTATGCGGTTGGCATTGGTCGTGAAGAAGGCGTGGGAGGTTTGGAACCCTTGTATCAGTTCACACTCAGTTCGCTGGTGAAGTGATGGAGTTGGAAGTGTTGGAAACCGTCAACGCTGGCGAGAACATTCTCGACCTCGCGCCTGATGAGGCGCTGGTTCGCTTGCGCGCGTGGATGTCGGAACGCAGTGAACCGTCGTATCGCGCCGAGCAGATTTTTGCGCGCCTGTGGGAGAAGCCGGTCAATAGCTTTGATGACATGACTGAACTGCCGAAGTCGTTGCGCAGCGCGTTGGCCGAGCAGTTCACCATGCCGCGACTTACGTTGGTGGATCGCCGCATTTCCGCTGATGGCACGCAAAAGTTTCTCTTTCAGTTACATGATGGACAGACCATTGAAACCGTGTCGATTCCCGACGAGAACCGGCTCACGCTTTGTATTTCGTCGCAGGCCGGGTGCGCGCTCAAGTGCGCGTTTTGCGCGACTGGCGCCATGGGATTTCAGCGGCAGCTGTCGCCATCGGAAATTGCCGGACAAGTGCGTGAATTGCGTCTGCTCGATCCTCCCCTCGAAGCCACAAACATTGTGTTCATGGGTATGGGCGAACCAATGATGAACTGGAAAAGTGTTGATCCATCGTTGACGTTACTGAACGATCCGCGTGCGTTGGGAATTGGCGCTCGCCACATCACTATTTCCACGGTTGGCATTCTTCCCGGCATCGTGGCGCTTGCGAACCGCAAGGAACAGTTCCGATTGGCGCTTTCAATTCACGCGCCCACAGAAGCATTGCGTCAAACGCTGATGCCAGTCAACACCAAATATTCACTCACCGAAGTGATTGATGCCGCGCGGGTGTTTGATCGTCGCGTGACGTTCGAATATGTGATGTTGCAAGGGGTGAACGACCAGCCAGAGCACGCCATTCAACTGGCCGCGTTGGCGAAGCACTGTCGCGCATTTGTGAACCTGATTCCGTTACATCCGGGCGGATCGATGGGATTCAACCCAACATCCAAAACCACCATCGGTGCCTTCGCGTACCTGTTGCGATCGCGCGGCGTTGAAGTGGCAACGCGTCGCAGTCGCGGATTGGATATTGCGGCCGCGTGCGGTCAGCTACGGACGGAACGCCTGGGCCGGCGCCTTCCAGTCGAGTCCGAGGGTAACGGTGACGTCAACGTAGCGTGATGTGTCGGGACTGCTCTGGATGATCCCCGTGCCAAGAACACGCGCCACTCGGTTCCCCCAATCGTCGTGTCCCGTGTGCGTTTGCACGAGGGTCGTGGCGCGCGGGGTTTTCATTTTGGCGCCTTCGTAGTCGACGACATCAAACCCACGATCGCGTAACACGGCCGTTGCGCGTTTCGCCAATCCATTGATTTCGGTTGCATTCACCACTCGTACGCGAACGCGAACACCCTTGGGCGCGCGCGCCAGCGTGTCCGTCTGCGCCGCAAACGCCGTTCCGATTGGTTCGGTGGCGCCGTCGCTATTGTTCCACCACCACAAACCGGTGGTGCCAGCTGCCGCAACAATGACGAGCGTGATCACGAATCGCGCAACACGTTTGCGTCGCGAGAGCGGCACCAAGTCGTCATAAAGCGGCGGCGGGACCGTCATCGCACAGCATCCCAGAGTGCAATGGTTTCTTTCGCAAACCCTTTGCCTTCGCGAATGGCCCACTCGAGGCGCAATCGCACCACCGAACGGAATACTTCGTCAAAAGCCGTCGTGACGAGCCGGGAGAGAAACGCGCGATCGGCTTGCATGAAGGCGCGCCCAGGTTCGAGAAAATCCGCCATGTACAACGCTCGGCCAGTACGCGTCCAATTCGCGTTACCAACCGTATGCCAACGCACGGCTTCCAGGACGTCCAGGCGATGCTCGCCATGTGCTTCGAGCCGGAGGGCGGCCGCGGGCCCATGCAACAATCCAACGGGCGCGTGCAACTCACCAGTCATGGCGCGCAACGTGCGTTCATCAGCGTCGCGGAGCGCATCATGCCACCATCCTGCGTCCCTCCAGGCGGCGGCTTCGTCGGGACGCAGCGACATCTTTCCCGCCCAATCATTGAGCAGGGCGACCACTCGCCCGACGTGCGCTCGACGGCGTTCGCCGGCAACCCCCCACGCCGGAAACGCCGTTGCCGATGGCGCTTCGTCGTCGGGCAGAAGGTCGAGAGATGAAGTCATGCTGCATCCATGGCGGCGCGCATTGCCTTGATGAGCGCAATCGCATCTGTTGTCGATTTATTGGCAGCGCGCACGAGCGCACTTCCAACCACAACGCCGTCGGCAAGCTTCGCCACGCTGCGCGCTTGTTCGGGGGTGGAGATGCCGAATCCAACACACACCGGCAAATCGGTCACCGTGCGGAGGCGCGCAACCGTATCTGGCAGGTCGGCCGCTATAGTTGATTGTTCGCCCGTCACTCCCATGCGGCTGATCAGATACACGAAACCCCCACCGTTACGGCTGATTTCCGCCATCCGATCGGCGGGCGTCGTTGGTGCCACCAAACGAATGAAATCGAGCCCGCTGGTACCCAGCCAGGTTTCGCGTTCGGCGTCAGCGCCAACCGGTAGGTCGGTGATGAGAATGCCATGCACTCCGGCGGCACGTGCGCGGACGAGAATGTCGGGGCCCGCCGCCATGATGGGATTCAGATAACTGAACAATACGACCGGAATCGTGAGCTCGGCCTCCGCAATGAGCGCCAGCGCCTTCTCGAGCGTCATGCCGTTGCCAATCGCAACCTGTGAACTCGCCTGAATAACCGGGCCGTCCGCCATTGGGTCGGAAAACGGTACGCCAACTTCGATCACATCGGCGCCGGCCAACTCCAGTCCGCGCATCAACTCCAAACTGCGCTGGTGATTGGGATGCCCGGCGGTGATGTAGCACACCAGCGCCTGACGGCCTTCTGCTTTGAGTGCAGCAAACCGGTTCGATAAGGCGCTGGCTGTTGTGGTCGACGACATGTCCGTAGGTAAGAGAGTATGCAGTTGAGCGCGAGCTTGGCGGCGTTTCGTAAGTGATGCGAATTACTGTCAAAAATACTCAGGCGAAAAAATCGGCCACCCGAATGCCATACCGCGTGGGATCTTCTGTCCGAATGATCGTGCGGAAATACGCGCCACCGTCCGTCGCGCGATCAGTCAGATCGGCGAGGAACGACGCCGGAAACATGTTACCCTGCTCGTCGGAAAGCAGGCGAACAATGGGACGCGAAAGTGCTGTTGCGTCGTCGCTTGGCGCGTGTACCAATCCCATTTCGAACGTATCCAGCACCACGAGCGTGCCAATGGGATAGATGCCCGTGAGATTGATAAAGGCCTTGACGATGACGGGATCGAACCCCAGTCGCGCGTTGTCGCGCATACCGCGCAACACGTCGGCGGGAGACCACGGATTGCTTTGATAGACTCGCGTTGTGGTGGCGGCATCAAATCCGTCGGCGACCGCAATAATCTTGCTGAACAGCGAGAGCTTGCGTGCACGCACGGTCTGCGGATACCCACTCAGATCAACGCGCAGATGATGTTCGAACGCGGACACGATCGCACGCCATGGCCGGCCTGCTCCGGCGGGCAGCGCAAAAAGTGCGAGCACTCCCTGCCACGTGTGCGCCTGCAGCTCTTTCCTTTCTGTGTCCGTCAGCGACTCGCGTTTGTTCAGCGTTTCCAACGCCACACGTGATTTGCCAATGTCGTGCAACAGCGCCGCGAGGCCCAGGTCGAGCATTTGTACCTTCGTCAAACCGAGGCGGCGGCCGAGTGCCACCGACAGAATGCAGACGTTAACGCTGTGCACGAACGTGTATTCATCGAACTCGCGTAGCGTAGTGAGTCCAACCAGCGACGACGGGTCGCTGAGTATCGAGTCGACGATTCCCTGCACAGCGCGCTTCACGCGCTTCAAACCGGCGCTTCGGCCAAGGCGCGCCTGCGTCATGACCTCGCGGGTGACATCGAGTGAACGCGCATAGGTCTGACGCGCGCGTTCCTTGGCGTCGATTTCCGTGTCGTCCAACTGGTCGTGGGACGGCTTCTCGAGTTTGAAATTCAGCACACCCGCATCGGCCAGTCTGCTTTCGAGCTGTTCGCGTCTCTCTTCCTCGGGATACTCGAGCGGCGGTGCTTGCAGGAACGCCATGAGCACGACCCATTCGCGCGCGCTTGGCAGCGAGTTGAGACGCACGCCGCCGATACCCGCGCCACGCAACAATCCCTGCACATACGCGACGGCCGCGTAGTTGTCGAGGCTCAAGCGCAGGCGGGTGTCGTTGACGAACACGTAGTCGCCAACACGGCGCAACTCGCATCCGCTGTCGGCCATCATGACACGTTCCGCGTGCGCGGACAGCTCCTGCAGTGCCTTCTGCACCGCACTGTTTTCAACGGGATACAATCGCACTGCTCGCACCGCGGCGTGAAACGCAACCACAAACCCACGCGCCATACTTTGTGCGATCGCTTCGCCGCCGGTCGCGGCCTGCAGAAAGGAGTTCGGTGCGCCCGTCATGATTCCGGTCACGCGACGCCGCGCCCGGCGCGTTGCACCGCGGTGCGCACCACCAGATCTTTTGAGTCGGCCGCGCGTTGAAGCGATGCCATGGCATCCGGCGTGCCAACCAGACCCAGCGCGCGCGCGGCGCAGCCGCGAATCTCGGAGGGTTCCCGAAAACGCATCAGCGACCGACCGTTGAGCAACCCGTCCAGAACGGCGACACCGGCGTCGCCACACAACAACCCGTACGCGTCAAACAGCGCGACTTTTTCACTCAGATCCGCCTTCTGAATGTCCTTGTTGCGCAACAGCTGCTCGAGTTTCGGAACGGCATTGGAATGACGATTCGATGCAATTGAGCGAAGCGCCGTCACCCGTACGTCGCGGTCGTCGTCGTCCATCGCGCGTTCCATGGTCTGCATCGCGCCCGGTGTTGCAATTTCACCGAGCGCCGCTACCGCTTCGGTACGCAGTTGCGCATCGGTTGCACGCAAAACTTTGGCGAGTCCGGGTACGGCCGCGGGCGACTTGAGACGCGTTGCGAGCCGGAGCGCACCTTTCACCACATTCACGTCGCTGTGTTCAAGCAGCCGATTGAGCTCGCCGGTGTTGCTCGCTGCCAGATGTGTGGCCGCGCGTTCGACCGCAGCGCGCGCGGGCGAGGGTGGCACCGAAGCAAGCCACGACAGCAGCACCGGTAAACCGGATGCATGCAGATGACTGAACAGTGATTCGAGTGTCGAGGCAACCGGCGCGCGCGTATTTTCGTCAATCGCTTGCAGCAGCTGCGCCATGACGGCCGGATCACTCAAACGTGTGGAGATGTCGGACAGCGCGTCGCGCGTTGCCTGTGACATCGTGTTCGTGCGACGCACCGTGTCGCCGGCCTCTTGCAGCAGAAACGCCACCAATTCGTAGTCGGCAGCGGCGATCAATTCAATCAACCACGCATTGAGCACGGCCAATGCTTCGTGGTGCGCGTCGTTCGCGTCCTGTGTCTCGATGATATCGAACAACACACCCAGCACATCACGTTTACCGTCGGTGCCGAATTCCCGCTGTACTTCTTCCTTGAGGTACGCGAGTTCGCGCGGCTCGAGAAAATACAGGGTGGTTTCGAATTCCTCCATGCGCACGATGCCGGGCGGGGGACCATCACCCGGTGGCTCCGACTCGGCGCCGGGCACCGCCAGCTGCGGACCACCCGTGGTAAACGTTGCAATGCCACTACCGCCCGCCAGCATCAACGGCAGCTCGGCGTCGCCGCCAATTTCGACATGGCGATACCGCACAGTCGCGAGATCGGCCACCCACAGCAGCGTGACGAGATCGTCTTCATCGGGCGCGGCGGTTTTGGCGCGTTGCAACAGGGCGAGCAACGTTGGCAATTCGTCGTGCTCGAAACCAGGCAGCAGCTCGAGTTCACGCAACCCGTCGCGATAAAAAACAAACGGCAGCGCTTCGGAACCCCGTTCGGCGTCACGGTACACCACCTGCTCATCCCACAACAGTTCGGTTTCGTGAATCTCGATACGCACCGCATCGGTGTGATACCACACCTGGGTGAACAGCGACTGTGCGACTTCTATTGCGCGTTGACGCGTGGGATTATTGGGTAGATACAATTGATTCGCGCGAAGTGCTTTTGCGAACGCACGTAGCGCTTCGGCAATTGCGTTGACCGCAACGACGTTTACTTCTCCCGAATCAATCGGATCGACGTCCACGGACAGCTGCGACAACGTCACGCCGTAGGCATCGTGTATTGACTGAGCGTTGCGACATCCTTGTCACCGCGGCCCGAGACACACAGCAGCACCGTGTCATCCTTGCTCCAACGTCCTTTCTCGCGATGTACCCACGCAACCGCGTGCGCGGTTTCGAGCGCGGGTATAATTCCTTCAAGGCGACTCAGCAGCGCCACGCCGTGCAGCGCTTCGGTGTCGGTCACGGCGACATATTCGGCGCGCCCACTGTCTTTCAGAAACGAATGTTCGGGCCCAACGCCCGGATAGTCCAGACCCGCGGAAATTGAGTGCGCGGGATGCACCTGCCCGTTTTCGTCCTGCAGCAAGTAACTCAGCGCACCATGTAATACTCCGGGCCGGCCCTTCGTGAGCGACGCGCTGTGCCGGTCGGTATCGAGTCCGTCTCCCGCACCTTCCACACCAACCAGTTCGACGTTGGTGTCTTTCACAAAGGCCGCGAAGATGCCCATCGCGTTGGAGCCGCCCCCAACACAAGCGACGACAGTTTTTGGCAATGCCCCCACACGTTCCAGAAGTTGCGCGCGCGCTTCGTTGCCAATTACCGATTGGAAGCCACGTACCATCCGCGGATACGGCGCGGGTCCGACAACGGAACCAATGATGTAGTGACTGTGATTCACCGTCGTGACCCAGTCGCGAATGGCTTCAGTGGTTGCATCTTTCAGCGTTTTGGTGCCCGACGTGACCGGAACTACAGTTGCGCCAAGCAACTGCATCCGAAACACATTGAGCTGCTGGCGACGCATGTCTTCTTCGCCCATGTACACGACGCATTCCAATCCGAAACGTGCGCAGATGGTGGCGGTAGCGACGCCGTGTTGGCCCGCACCAGTTTCCGCGACGATGCGTTTCTTGCCCATGCGAAGCGCGAGCAATGCCTGCCCGACCGAGTTGTTGATCTTGTGCGCCCCCGTGTGATTCAGATCTTCGCGCTTGAGCCACACCTGCGCGCCAATGCGTTCAGACAAACGGGGCGCAAACGTAAGCGCCGATGGACGTCCGACATATTCGCGCAGCAGTTCGTCAAGTTCGCGACGAAATTCCGGGTCCAGCATCGCGGTTTCGTACGCCAGTTCGAGTTCCTCCAGCGCTGGAATGAGCGTTTCGGGAACGTACTTGCCGCCGAATTGTCCAAAGCGATCGTTTAAAGTTGTTGCGGTCTGCGTCATCACTCGTGTCCCGTGTTCTGTACATTGCCGCGCCCCGCTTTGACAAAGGCTTCTATTGCGGCGGCGTCCTTGATGCCTGGTGCGATTTCAACACCGGAAGATACGTCAACAACTTCCGGAGCCAGCATATCCTGCGCGTTTTGCAGATTGGACGCACGCAGGCCACCCGCGAGAATGATTCGGAGGTACGGCACCTGATCCCGGAGACGCCGAACGTCACCGCTCAGTGCCGCCCAGTTCAACGCCACACCCGTTCCCCCCCGTTGACCGACAACCTTCGCGTCCAGCAACACGGCACCGGCCGCTTCGGCTACGTCAAAGGTTCCGGCCGGGAGCGTGGTGCCTTCAACACGCACCACCGGCCAGATGGTCGCGGTGACGCGTTCGTTCAGCCACTGAATGTCATCCGCGGTCGGATCTCCATGGAGTTGCACGACATCGAGGTCCAACCGGTCGGCCAACTCCGCAATTTTGGTGCGGGACTGGGTGCCAAACACCGCCACTCGGCGCACAGTGTGACGGCGTTGGCCCAACACCTGGATGGCGGCGGTTGCCGTCAGGGTGCGCGGACCTCCCGCCATGATGGCGCCAATGAAATCGGCGCCCAGCGATTCGGCGAGTTCGGCATCGGCCTGACGCATCAGACCGCAGATCTTGATCAACATGGTGCGTGGTGGAAGGACACTGCTGAATAGTTCGGGGAGGTTAGCGAGACACGCGCGCGACGCGGGACAACGCGCGCACGGCGGCTTCGGGATTCGTTGATGCGGAGATGGCGCTGCCCACCAGAATGGCATCGGCACCGGCGCGCGCGGGAGCGCTCACGTCGTCAACGGTCTGCATACCGCTTTCCGCCACGGCGATGATGTGCGAAGGTATCAGCGCAATCACGCGGGGCGCATTGCTCACATCAATCTCCAAGGTTTCGAGGTTGCGATTGTTGACGCCGATCACACGTGCACCAATGTCGAGCGCCCGCGCCAATTCTGTTTCGTCGCGCACTTCCACGAGCGTTTCGATGCCGGCCGCTGCCGCTTCGTTGAACAGCAACGCGAGATTGGACGGCGAGAGTGCGCGCGCAATCAGCAGCGCAGCGGCCGCCCCGTTCACGCGGGCCTGCCAGAGCTGCACGGGATGTACGATGAAATCCTTGCGTAACGCCGGCGCCGAAACGGCGGCCGAGACGGCGCGCAGATCGCTCAAGGTGCCGCCAAATTTGTCGGGTTCCGTCAGCACGGAAATGGCAGCGGCTCCCCCAGCTGCGTATAACTTCGCTTGGCTGACGGCATCGAGACTGGGTGCAATATCCCCCTTCGACGGCGACGATCGCTTGATTTCGGCGATCACTCGGATGGTGTCGCCGCGGAGCGCTGTTGCAAAAGGCACGGCTTTCGGCAGGTCGCGAGCCTGTGCGCGGAGTTCCGGAAGACCAGCTGCATCGGCGTTGGCCCGCTCATGCGCGGCCCGAGTGAGTGCACCCAGGGTGCCGCTCGGGGGTGACCAGGCCGGTTTTGCCGTTGAGGAAGACGCAGCGGACGATGGAGCTCTGGACTCCATCGATCTTTTTACTTGCACTTCGGCCTGTCTTCGGTTAGCGTGGATTCGGCGCCTTTTCGGGCGTCA
>JBDUBA010000230.1:0-12442 GCA_040004335.1 Gemmatimonas sp. | reverse complement strand
CTGGCACCGGGATGGGTTTGCCCAAAGTCCACGTTCCTGCGGGTGATCGCCAATCCACTCGATAGGGCGCAATGCGAAGTACACCGAGCCAACCGTCGAGTGTGTAGATCACGTGTTCGCGGTTTTGATAGTAGGGCGCCGGAACTCCACCCCGCACACCCGGAAATCGCTGGATGCGCACAAGCTGTTCCACCTCGGCGGTACTGCGATTGACGCGCAGCACATCAGAAGAATCTGCGCCGTAATTACGCAACGCCACGACAAACCCCAGCGAATCTACACCTGTCAAATTTCGTGCAGCGACAACAACAGGGTTCGTCGCTTCCAACATGCCGAGCACCGTTATGCCTTTCGCAAACACCCATCCTCCGCTTGCACGGATCAAGCTAGTGTCCGCTGCAAGTGGGAACACTGCATCGAGTGGAAATCCGGGAATGCTGTCCATCCGGCCGCTTTTCATGTCGGCTATCGCTGCATACGCACCGGTACGGCCAGCCATCTCAAAGATTACCCTGCCGTCACGCAACTCGCGCACCGACGCAGCTGAACGGAACGGCAGCGTCAATACCGCATCGGCCGGTTTGAGGTTGGTTGGTTGAACTTCCTGCGCGGTTCCAACGCGCGCAAGAAAAGCGCAACCAACTACCGACAATAACATGATACGTTTCATGGAATAGTCGTGATTGTCGTGAGCACGATCTGCCGTTCAGGCAACAGAAACACCACTGCTTTCACACGTTGCGTAGTTTGGAAGGCAAAGGTCACGCATGCAATGTGCGACTCTGCATTCAATTCATCGCCCGTAGGGCGTATCCCCCGAAAATTCATCACGGCCACGGATGACGCTCGAGCTGAACTTCTGACATCCGTACACCAATTCGCACGTACACACTCTTTGCACCAAGTCCCACAATTGTTTCGTTCGGACCCATCATGATCTGCCGCTCGGCAACGCCTTCGCGGTTGACGACATCGTAGCGCGCGTTTGGATAGTCGGCTGTTGGCGTGCGATAGACAATCATCTTGCCATCGGGTGTCGCGAGTGGTGATCCGCCGTAGGAGGGTTGAACGGCGTCCGGCCACTGCTCCGTCGCCTTTCCGAGATATCTGTCAGGAGTGCCGCCCTGCAATCGGGCCTGCTCCGTCGCGTACGCCAGTTTTTCCCGAGCATCGAACCTGAGAGCTGGCACCGGAATTGGTTTCCCTAGTGTCCACTTTCCCTCGGGCGATCGCCAATCCACGCGGTATGGTGCGGTCCGTTGAATGCCAAGCCAGCCGCTCAACGTATACACCGCGTATTCCTTGACGCCATTGTACATCGGTGCTGGAACGCCGGCGGGAACGCCCCGATTTCTTTTGATGCGAACCAGCAATTCCGTTTCGGCGGTCGCGCGATTGACACGCACAACATCCGATGAATCTGCACCGTAGTGTCGCGTAGCGACCACGAAGCCGCTTGAATCCGGACCAATCAATACAGTGGCCGCAGCAACTACAGGATTTGTCGCATCCAGCATGCCGAGTACGTTGGTGCCTTTGGCGAACACCCATCCACCACCCGATCGGACCAACGACGTGTCCGCAGCGAACGCAATCAAATTGTCTTCTGGAAAGCCGGGAATGCTGTCCACCTTGCCGCGTTTCATATCCGCTACCGCTATGAACCCGCGAAGCAAGGACCCTGGTTTTGGTCCCGCCACGAACGGCATCACGAAAATCACACGTCCATCACTCAACTCACGAACGCTTGTGCCAGATGACGGCAGTGCTCGCAAGACTGCGTCGGCCGGTTGGAGTTTGGACGGAGGTGCTTCTTGCGCGGTTCCAAAACGCGCAAAAACCGCGCAACCAATCATCGACAACAACACGCTGCGTTTCATCGTATCCTCGTGATTGTCGTGAGCACCATCTGCAGTTCAGACAACAGAACCGCGATCGCTTTCACACGATGCGCAGTTTGGAAGTCGAATGTCTCTGATGCGATGTGCGGTGTCTCCGCACTCAATTCATCGATCGCAAGGTGTGTCCTGCGAAGATTCATCACGGCCACGGATGACGCTCCAATCGCACATCGGTACGGTCTCTTCGACCAAATCGCACGTACACCGATTTTGCCCCGAAGCCAATAATTTCTTCTCTCTCACCTATGACAATCTGTCGCTCGACCACACCTTCTCTGTTGACTACGTCGTAACGCGTTCCCGGAAAGTCTGCAGTCGGAGTTCTGGAGACCAACATTTTCCCATCGGGTGTTGGAATCGGTGTGGGACTTCCAGTTGAATGCTCTACAAATTCGGGCCACGTTTTGGGCGGCGAGGTCGGCGCAAACTCGCCCAGGAGCACTGGCCGTACCGCGATGTAGGCCTGGCGCTCGCGATCATCAAACCTCACAATCGGAACCGGTATTGGTTTGCCAAGTGTCCACTTCCCCGCGGGTGATCGCCAATCCACGCGATACGGCGCGGTGCGAAGTACCCCAAGCCAACCATCGAACGTGTACACCACCCGCTCCTGAACACCGTTGTACATCGGTGCCGGACCTGGCGGGAGAATGGGAGATCGCTTGATCCGCACCAACTGCTCCACTTCGGCCGTGCTCCGATTAACGCGTACGACATCCGCCGAATCTCTTCGTTGGTTACGCAACGCCACCAAAAATCCCATCGAGTCTGCGCCTATCAGACTTTGAGCAGCAACAACTACGGGATTCGTCGCTTCCAGCATGCCGAGCACTTTTGTGCCATTCGTGAACACCCAACCTCCGCCTACCGGTAACAAGCTGGTATCTGCGGCCAGGGCCCGGAGATCGGCCAGCGGCCATTCGGGAAGTCTGTCCATCCGCCGACTTTTCATGTCGGCCACCACCATGTACTGCTTGGTAGGGTCCTGATACGACTTGAGAGAGTCCATCATCATGAATATCACGCGGCTATCACTCAACTCGCGCACATACCCAGCTGAGTTGAACGGCAACGTCATCACCGCATCGGCCGGTTTGAGTTTGGTTTGCGGAGCCTCTTGTGCGGTTATACTGCGCGTAGAAAACGCAAAAACCGCTACAGCAAACAGGACGCTGCATTTCATATGATCTCCGTGACAGTTCCCTCTGCGAACAAATGAAAGTGACAGCACGTGCTTCATGGTATCCTCGTAATAGTCGAGAGCAGTATCCGCTGCTCCGGCAACAGAAACGCTACCGCTTTCACACGCTGCGCTGTTTGAAGATCACGTAGCGGCTGTGAAATAAGCCGTGTCTGCGCGTTGTACTCGTCGCTGCTGAGGTTCTTTCCGCGGGAAATTACAAATGCTACTACCGGCGCAAACAGCGAATCCAATTGTGCATCAAGTTCCGTGGCAATTTTCCGGATACTCGTCACCTGCTCCACCGACAGTCCAAGCGTATCACGCAACGCGATTATCCGGGCAACCTCATTCAAATCCGGGCCGAACGATCGCCGCATGAGGTTCGTGCGCACTTCGATTGCCAGTGCCGCCGAGTCTTTGCCAGTCTGCAACAATCCAAGATTTCGCGGCGTCGAATTCGTGGCCGGATACCCGAACCGATATTCAAGTCCCAACATCAACTGAAACGGCGGGTACCGATGGCGCGCTTGTCCGTAATCAACCGGCTGGCCAAACAATTGATTCACGCGATACTTGAACGCGCGCGTTGACGGATCGAATCCAGTAACGGTTAACAGTCGCGAGTCGACCGACGCACTCGACGCCGTCTGACCAAGCGGCGTCTTCTGCAATCCCAACAATCGCACCAGTGCGCCACCTGCATTCAGAAATCGAGTCGTCACGCGAAACCGACTGTTGTTGCCGAACGTTTGCGGCGGCACCAACGCTACGTCGAGATCAAGGCGAACTTGGGGCCGAGTGTGACAGCTGCTGTTCGCGGCGACCGTTCCAGTTTGTGCTTCAAGACAACGTCGCACGGCCCTCGGTGCGGACGCGAGCAGCGTTTGCATCTCGCCGGCCAGCGCACTATTCCCACTCGCACCCGGCACGAAAGCCCGATCGTTTGCCTGGCCATCCCCGTTGATATCCTGCGCCACCATTGGTGTGTATGCTGCGCCAGACAGAACATCCACGCGCACGCCGGCGCTCAACCACCAAACGCGAACGTTGCTCGCGCCAAATGTGAATTGATGCCGCGATTGACGGCCATCCATCCACTCGATAGTTGTTGGATCACCCGCTGTGGTGCCACTGAACCCACGCTGTTGCGCGCGCGAAGTGTTCAGTGAATACACGAAATACACCGGGAGTCTGCCGCCAATTGGTTTTGCTGGCACGATTGGCACCGTGATCTGCATCGCGTGATACCGCAAATCCGAAAGTGCCCTCGTCACTCGACCATACCCGGAAGAAATACGCGCCGCACCTGACGCATAGAAACCAGTAAGTGGTACAACGTCGTTTGGTGTTCCAAAAGCAACGCGTCCACCCTCATCGGGCAAGTCGAACGTTGCGACACGATTCAAATTGAGATCAACCCAACTCTCGGCATTCCGTCCAAGCGAATACGTGAGCGACGGCGCAATCGCAATGCTGTGCACGTAGAGCCCGTTCACTTGCAATGCGCCACGCCAGCTCACCGGCGCATGAAAGTTTTCATCGAACGCGTTTACACGAGGCGCGCTGGTTGACAGTGTCGGTCCGGCGCCATCCAGGCACATATCCGGTGACGCTGCGTTTGCCGTCCACACCGGAATTGGCGTTGCGCTACCAACACACGACAGGTAGCGCGTGGTGCCCGGCAATCCAGTTGCATCGGTCAGCGCACCAATACGCGTGGAGTTAATCGTGCCGCGATACGCGCCAAACCCGCCCATGATCGTGACGTCACTTCCGGGCGGCAACAGTGATAGTCCACTCGCATCTTTTGGTGCAAGTCCCCCGCGCGCGCTCCCCCCGAGACCCGGCGCAATGATCGTCATGCCGACGGGCAACGCACCGTTGCGTCGCGCTTTGGGTGCGAATGAGAAACCAAGTCGGGGCGAAAACCCCTGATCGAGCGGAATTACATCCGTGCGAACGCCATATAACGACTCAACGGCCGAGTTGTTGGAAGGTTTTGTCGGAAACGATGTGCGGTCGTAACGCACACCGCCCTGAAATTCGAGCTTCCCGGGAATGACGCGCCAAATGTCACCCAGCGAAAGCACAACCATCCTCGCGTGATTTGAGTTGGTCACGGTGGACAGCGTGCGACTGAACGACGCTGGCGTGTTGGTTGCGAGTGCGGACAGCGATTGAAACGAGTAAACACCACCCGGGCTCGCTGCCTGCGTGAATCGTCCCCAATCGGCGCGCACTTCCTGCGAAAACTTGAGTTGATGACGCGTGTCCGTCGTCGCCCACGACATGGTGTTTTGCGCGTTGATCGAATTGCTGCTGCCCGACAGCTTCCCACCACCACTCCCGCCAAAACGAAACGACGACAGACCACTGCGTCCGTCAGCAAAGTTCGTCTCCACGCGCACATTCCCGCTTGGCGCAGAAAGAAACGGTTCGCTGTGCACACTGGACGGATTGAGTGTGACGTGGAAGTCCTCAAGCACGCGATGACTGTAGGTCGAGCCCTGCAGTTGCATCCACAGCGACGAACTCTGTTGTGTTCCGCTGCTCGTTGGAAGTGACAGTGCACCGATGCCACTCGCACTCGACCGAGTCCAGTTGGGAATGGCTTCGAACGTGATTGTACTTGTGCTATTGATCTTGTAGTCAACACGAGCGGTTGCCGTACCACGCGTGGCTACCGGATTGGTCGGAAAGTTTCCCGCGGTTGCGGGAATGCCCAGCGAATTGAATGTCTGCAACGCGGTTGCCACAGTGTCCGAAGAAATTCCAAGTTGCGAAAGCAATCCCGCCCTTGGTGCTACCAACGACGGAACGTCCGTCAGTCGGCGTGTCACATCAAACGACACGATGTACAGGAAGTTCTTGCCGCGAATTGGTCCCGTAGCGTAACCACTCGCGCCCGCAATCTGCGGCACCGCACTCGGTGCCTGCGGATCATTCCAGGCCAAATGCGGATCGGTGAGCTGTGTGCGCAGTGTTGCCGCTGTAAACTGCGAACCGCTCTTGAGCGAAATGACATTCTGTGCGCCGGAAAATTGTCCTTTGGAAACATCGTACGTGGACGTCACCACTTTCGAACGACTGATCGCATCACGCGGCAACGCACCGCCACTAAACGATGCACCATCAATGGTCGTTCCATTCTGCGTAGGTGGCGCACCCAGCACGGAATAGCCCGAATCGCCAACTGCGTGAATGCCAGGCAACAACGCAATCAACGCATTCAAATCGGCCGCATCGGCGAGAAACTGCGCGTTGCTGTTGACGTTCATCTCATTGCTGCCAACCGATGCAAACTCCCCCTTGGCCGGCACCCTCTGAATGGATGTCACCACCATCGGTTTGAGCGTCGTCAATGAGTTCGGCAGCACCGCGTCCGGTACCGTGATGATGTTTGACAAACCCGACTGTTTGATCGTGCGCGAATACGGACCGTATCCCACCTTCCGAAACGAAAGCGCATACGTGTCTTCAGTTTCGCGGAACGTCGCGACGTATGCACCCTTGTCGTTCGTTTTCGTTTCCTGCGTTGCGCGTGATGTTGCGCCAACAATTGTCACCTGCACGCCAGCAACGGGTTTTTTCTGCACGTCGAGCACTCGGCCCTGTACAATCTCGGGCTGCTGCGCGCATACGGTCGTCGGCGCGAAACAAATTGCGATCCCAAGTATTACTTGACTAATACATAGCGGTACGCGAAAGCTCGAATGTGTACGCATGACCATCAGTTCCTGTCGGGAAGTGAGTCGGGACCGACGCGACGCCCCACCACGCGACCGTCGCGTGCAGTCGCATTCAAGGCTCCTGACGCGCTCGATACCGGAACGTGCACCGTATCATCACCGAACGTCGCTCGCACTGCGCGACCTCCCCTTCCGCCGCACGTGACACATAGCTGACTCTTTGCCGCCTCCATGAGTTTCTCCGGATCATATGGCAACAACACGTCGTAACGCACCGTCGGCGAATTTCGAACGCTTTGAGCTTGTACCGCATCCGACAGTTGCACGCGTTCAAGCGATGCGCTCGCCTGAGAACGACGGGATCCGTTCGCGACAGCACCTCGCGATGTGATTCCATCAGCAGTACGCGATGCACTCGCGTCGACGCGAGATGGTGTGATTGCTGCTACACCAGGCGATTCGTTGGCGTCTGAACCACGCGAACCGTTTGCGCGAGCGCTTGCACCAGCGCGCGATTCTTCTGATGGCGCTCCAAATGACAGAAGTTCTGAATTCGTTCGGGCCGCTGAAGCGCGCGCCGACTGACCTACTTCCGCTGTAGCGAGGTTCGCGTTATTCGCGATCGCCCGGAATTCTGAATCGTGCACCGACCGCTCAAACAACGGAAGAACACTGGGCACCGGCACACGCACCAACATCGCCACACAAGCCACCGCCGAAACCGACCACGCCGACATCTGCACGCCACTCGGCTGACGTCGATCGAGCAAGGCATACAACCGCTCGGCCAACGCCGAACGCATCGACACGAATCCCAGCGCCGTCTGTTGAACGGGTTGCAGGCGACGCGCGCGCAGCAGCAAATCCGCGTAGCGCGGTCGATCACGAGGCGAAGGTGCAACGCGCGCATCGCAGTCGAGCTCCATGCCAACTCGCAAACGTCGCAATTGCCACCACAACATCAGGTTCCACGGCATCAATACGGCCAGCAACACACCGGCAAACAGTACGAACTGATCACCGGCGCGAATGTGTTCAAGTTCATGACGTAACACCAGCTGTTGTTCGTGTACCGAGAGTTCAAGCACCCATTCGGGCATCACGACAGTTGCGCGAACTACCCCAACCGCCGCGGGTCCGAAGTTCGGCGCAATGCGAACCGGTTCGCCACACACTTCGGCCTCGGCCCAGGACTGAACGCGTCGAGCGGTGCGTTTGTGCGCCGTCACGAGAATGGCGCCGAGCGAAAGCGAGAGGATTCCCCAAACGACGAGGAGCGGAATATCGAATGTGGCGATGTTGAAGTAACTCGCGGAGGTCCCAACATCAGTATTTGCGACAGTGCAGCACGGCTCCGGATTGACGATTGCTGGACCGACGATTGCCGGAGCGATGATGAATTGTTGTGCAGATGAAGAGCGATTGCCACGCAGTGCCACTCCCACCGGAACGGCCGTCGATAGCAACATCAACGCGAGCCAAAGCGATCGGCGCGGAAATGCAAATCGAGCGTGGAATCCTGCGATACAATGTCCGACGATGGTAAGCAGCACACCAATCATCACGGTCGCGAGCATCCATTGGGCGATCATTCGTCGATCTCCTTGAGCCGCTGCTTTAGAAGCCGTTCGATGCGCCGCAACTCGGCGGACGAAATGCCGTCGTCGGCGATCAGCCTGCTCACCAACAGTTCATTCGAACCCTGGTAGACCTTCGACACCAGGCGCCGGAGCGCTCCGTCGCCCGCTTCGTTGGGCTTGAGTACCGGGAAGTACCGAAAGGCGCGCCCATCTTCCTCGTGCCGGGCGTAGCCCTTGATCTCAAGGTTCCGGAGCATCGTCAGCACCGTCGGATACGCGAGGTCCTCATCGAGTCGCTCACGCACCTCGGCCACCGTGGCGCCGGACTTCAGCTGCCACAAAATGGACATCAGATCGAGTTCGCGACGGGCCAGCGTGACCGAACGAGCCATCAGGTATTACTCCTTTAATAGATCGTGCCGGAGCATACTGACAAAAGTTTTCGGGCGCTAGGGGGCTCCCGAAACACCGGCGCGGGACCTCGAAATGCCTTGTGTGAGCCCTCAACGCGCCACCGAGGCGCCTACGCGGGCCTGGCGCTCCCTCCAGGTCCACGTGTCTCAAAGCACGGGGCCGAGAGTAGCTTGGATACTCCATCGGCGGGCGCGGTACGCGGCGGTCCTGGAGCAAACTCTCACGGATGGTCAACAAGTCTCTTGCAACCGATCTATCAGAGCGCTGCAGATTTAACAGCGGATAATCGCTGGTGATTCGCCGCGTCAAACGCGTTTCAAGCGCAGTTTCACTGTTCGTAATGATGTTTGCGTTCGCGCTTGCGACGCCGGCAGTCGCAGTGACGCAATCCCCCGTGCAAGTGACGGGCGGGCAGCAAGCGGTGTCTCCGTCGCAGCCGACCGCACGACTCAGCGGCTACATTCGCGACAAGGCAACCAATGAACTTGTGCGATACGCCCTCGTTTCCGTCGATAGCGACAGCACCCGTTCACAAAGCGATGTGGATGGCTTCTACTATTTGAATCTCGAGACCGGAACGCATCGCATTCAGGTGCGCGCCATCGGTTACACGCCGCTCGATACGCAGATCACGCTCAACGCCGCGACAACTCGCGATCTCTTTCTTATTCGGAACGCGCAACTGGCGCGCATCAACATCTCGGCCACGCGTGAGACGTCGGACATCGATCCGGCGTCGCCCAACATGAGCGTAAGTCGGCTCAATCTCGACATTGTAAAGCGCGCACCGGCAGTCCTCGGCGAAGTTGATCCACTGCGCAGCATCACATTGCTGCCCGGCGTTTCGCGTTCGTCCGATGCATCAACCGCCTTCAGCGTACGCGGTGGCACGAACGATCAGAATCTGATTCTGCTGGATGGTGCGGCCGTTTACAATCCCGCACACATTCTTGGTTTCCTTTCGGTATTCAATGCCGATGCGATTGCCGACATGACGTTGTACAAAGGCGCGCTGCCGCCACGTTTCGGTTCGCGCTTATCGTCAGTGCTTGATGTTCGGCAACGCGAAGGCAACGCCAACGAATTTTCGGGATCGGCGTCAATTGGCATTCTTTCGAGTCGATTGTTGCTTGAGGGCCCGCTGCCAAAACACAAAGGCTCATATCTGTTCGCGGCGCGCCGTTCGTACGCCGACGTTTTTCTGAACTTCGCATCCGACACGCTTCTTCGGAACGCTCGCGCGTATTTCTACGACCTCAACGCAAAAGCCACGTATCCGCTTGGCCGCAACGGATCCCTCATGGCCTCGGCCTACGGTGGACGCGATCTCTTCAGCCCATCCAAAGACTTCGAAGCCACCTGGGGAAACGCTGTTGGCACTCTGCGCTGGGATCAGATTTTCGCTTCACGACTCTTTTCGCGACTTTCGTACACGGTTTCGAAGTATGATTTTCGTTTGGCATTCGGACTCTTTGATGGTGATGCGTCTGGTGGCGCGCACATTCTGAGTCATGAATTCCAGCTCGACGAATCGTTTCACGTTGCCGAGCGCAATACAGTGGAGTTTGGTGCGGAGGTTGGTACGCAGGAGGTGCGACAAGGTGATTTTATTTCCACGGACACGACAAGTGCAAGTCCGGTGCACGTCACGCCAAAGGACGGAATCACCGCCGCCATCTATGCTAATCACTCCTTCGATATCACGCCCCGATTTACGTTCCAGTATGGCGCTCGATATGCGCAATATTCGCGCCGCGGACCCGCCACAATCTACAACTACGCGACGGGTCGTCCGGTTCTCTGGAATAAAACGTTGCAGCGTTACGAACCCTCTGCGCTCCGCGACAGTTCGTATTATGATGGCGGCACCATCGGCTCGCACGGTGGTCTCGAACCACGCGTTTCACTGCGCGTTGGGTTGAACGCAACCAGTAGCATCAAAGCCAGCTATGCGCGCACGCGTCAATATCTGTTGCTGGCAACGCGCACTAATTCCCCAACGCCGCTGGATGTGTGGGAACCGGTTGGCCCATATGTAAAACCGCAGAAGGCCGATCAGGGTGCGGTTGGTTACACATCCACGCTCAACGACGGCCGCTACGAGTTTTCGGTGGAGACGTATTACAAGCGCACCTACAACGTGCTCGATTTTGTTGATGGCACAGATGTCCTGCTCAATCCGCGCATCGAAACCGGAATATTGCAAGGCGAAGGACGCGCGTACGGTCTGGAGCTATTTTTGCGAAAACAAACCGGACGCACAACCGGCTGGGTCAGTTATACGCTAAGTCGCGCAGAACAACGATTTGTTGCAGGTCCGAATGAGGGCATCAACAATGGTGCGTGGTACAATTCACCCACCGATAAAACACACAACCTTTCGATTGTCGGCATTCGCCCCATCTGGACGCGCTGGGTGTTGGGTTCAACCTTTTCGTTTGCCAGCGGACTGCCGGTCACGTATCCGTTGTCGCGCTACATCCTTGACGGATTCGTGATTCCCGAATACGGGCCGCGCAATGCACACCGATTGCCGTTGTATCACCGCCTCGATTTGAGTTTGACACGCACGGGCAATCGCGGCGAGTTGCAACTTGGCGTGTTAAACGCGTACAATCACTTCAATGCGCAGTCGCTCTCGTTTCGTCAGGTTGAGAACACGTCGCTGCGCACTGAGGCAGTGCAGCTGTCGATTTTTGGCATTGTGCCAAGCATCTCCTACAGTTTCAGGTTTTAGACGATGCGATTCATTGTGCTGCTTGCGTTGCTGATGTTGGCCAGCTGCGAACGCGTGGTCGACCTCAATCTGCCCGAGGCGCCGCGACGACTCGTCGTCGCAGCGCGACTTGAACGCATTCTCACTTCTGGTGCGTCAATTCAAGCCGTTACGCTGAGCACGACCGCCGACTATTTCAACGGTGAGTTTCCGCCGCCGGCAGCGGGTGCCATTGTGCGGGTGACGGATGATCTCAATCGCGTCGTGACATTCGTTGAAACAGGCACACGTGGGTTCTATCAGTCGCTGACACCAATGCTGATCGGTCGCGGACGCACGTACACGCTGACCATCGACTTCGAAGGCCAGAGTTACGTCGCAACCGATTCAACGCGAAATGTGCCGGCCGTGAATTCGCTGTACTTCAACACGCCGCAGGGCGGACGTTACTCGGGTTCTGGTGGTGTGCGGGCCACCATCAATTTTGTCGACCCAGCGAACACCAGGAATTTCTATTTGTGGGAACAGACCGTGAATGGCGCGCCACAACAGGGGCCTGACACCACCGTGAAAATGAAGATCATTGGCAGCGATCAGATCTACAACGGATTGCCGGTTGATGGTTTTCAACCGTTCGAAGGCATCGACATACCATTCGGGGCGATCGTGACCTTGCGACAGATCGCGATTTCCGAAGCGATGTACCGTTACTACTTCGCATTCAACGATCAGCTGGCCGGCGACGGATCGCCATTCGCTGTGCAGCCGGCCAGTTTGCGCGGCAACGTTCAAAACAAGACGAATCCGTCGCTTCCCGCACTCGGCTACTTCTACGCGTCGGAGGTTTCGGTACGCACGGCGACCCGATCTCCGCGGTAGCCGGCGGTGTCGGGTCAACGGACCGGGTCAACGGACCGGGTGAACGGACCGGGTCCACGTGTCGGGTCAACGGACCGGGT
>JBDUBA010000202.1:0-12459 GCA_040004335.1 Gemmatimonas sp. | reverse complement strand
CATGTGCGTCACTTGATCGAAGTAACGCCGGTGAAGGAGTGAGTATGGAAAAGATTGGACTGCATAACCTGATGCCGGCCCCCGGCTCTCACCGCGGCCGTCGTCGCGTGGGTCGTGGACCGGGCTCCGGGCTGGGCAAAACGTCCGGGAAGGGACACAAGGGCTCCATGGCGCGGTCTGGCCACGGCGGTCCCGGTGGTGGTAAGCCGCACTTTGAAGGCGGCCAGATGCCCATCACCCGTCGCATCCCAAAGCGTGGCTTCACCAACCCGTTCCGCGAGGAGTCACAGGTGGTTCGCCTGAACGACCTCGACCTGGTTGTTGGAGATGATGTCAACGTCGAGACGCTGCTGGCCGCGGGCTTGATTCGTGGTAGCAAGGGTCCGGCGAAGCTGCTCGCCAATGGCGAGCCTTCCCGCGCGTTCACGGTTCGGGGCGTGAAGGTCAGCGCTTCGGCCAAAGCCAAAATCGAAGCGGCCGGCGGCCGAGTCGAAGGCTAAGGAGAAAGCTCCGCGCATGGCGCAGCAGCAAGGTTCAAATCAGGCGGCGCAGGCTGTCGCCAATATTTACCAGACGCCCGAACTGTGGGCCAAGATCACCTTCACGTTCCTGTGCATGGTGATCTACCGGACCGGTGCACACATCACCGCGCCCGGCGTCGACGTGCAAGCGCTGACGGACTACTTCGCCACGCAAAACAATGGCTTGCTGTCGCTCTACGACTTGTTCGTGGGCGGCGGTTTGTCAAAGGCGACGTTGTTCGCACTCGGCATCATGCCGTACATCTCGTCCAGCATTTTCGTGCAGATTGCCGGAGCGGTTATTCCGACAGTCGACAAGATGCAGAAGGACGAAGAAGGGCGGAAAAAACTCACGCAGTACACACGGTACGCGACGGTCATTCTCGCAATGATTCAAGCGTACGGATTTACACTGTTTGTGAGTGGGTTGCCGAACGCCGTGCGCACGCCCGGTTTTGGTTTCATGATTCAGATGATTCTGTTCCTCACCACCGGCGCGATGTTCGTCATGTGGCTGGGTGAACAAATCACCGAACGCGGCTTGGGTAACGGCGCCAGCTTGATCATTTTCTTCTCGATCATCGAACGCATGTGGCCCGCGATCGCGCGGACCTTCAGCTACCTGGGCACCGACGCAGTGTCGTCGCTTGGGCTGGTTGCGCTGATGGTGATCATGGTTGCCGTTGTTGCCGGGGTCGTTGCAATCACAGTCGCTGCACGTCGCATTCTCATTCAGATTCCGCAGCGGACGATGGCGCGTGGTCGTCAGCGTGAGGCCGCGCGCAACTTCATTCCGCTTCGCATCAACACGGCGGGCGTAATGCCGATCATCTTCGCGCAGTCGGTCATCGTTATTCCAGGCGCGCTCGCGCAGTTCTGGGGCACCGATCGCATGAAGGAGATGGCCGAATATTTCAACCCAACGGGCCCAAGCCCGTGGTTGTATTTCATTCTGCAGGCCGTGCTCATTCTTCTGTTCACGTATTTCTACACGTCCATCATCTTCAATCCGGTCGACCTGGCCGAGAATCTGAAGAAGCAGGGCGGTTTCGTTCCTGGTATCAAGCCGGGCGCAAAAACGGCGGAGTATATTGAGCAGGTGGTGGAGCGCATTACACTGCCGGGCGCAATCTTCCTCGCGTTTATCGCGCTGATGCCTGCCATCATTGCCCGCCTCATCAACGTGCCGTTTGGTTTTGGTGGCACGTCGCTGCTGATCGTGGTTGGTGTGGCGCTCGATACGATGGCGCAAATGCAGCAGCATTTGTTGCTGCGCAAGTACGACGGCTTCATGAAGAAGGGTCGCGTTCGCTTCCGCGGACGGCAGGCCACTCAGGGCTTTTAAACAGGAGCGGTAACAACGATGGTTATCGTTCTTCTTGGCCCGCCAGGCGCGGGCAAGGGAACACAAGGCGAGCGGCTTGCTGCTCGCCTTGCTATTCCCAAGATCGCCACCGGCGACGTATTGCGCGCAGCGGTCAAAGCAAGCACGCCTATGGGACTCGAGGCGAGGGCCGTGATGGAACGCGGCGATCTCGTTCCCGACAGTGTCATTATGGGCATCATGAAAGAAGCCCTTTCCGAACCGTCAGCCGCCAAAGGCGTAATTCTTGACGGGGTCGTACGCACGACCCCGCAGGCCGATGGCCTGTCAAAGATGCTGAGCGAACTTGGACGAAAGGTCGATCACGTGTTGCTGTTCGACATTGGCGATGACGAACTCGTGAAACGTTTGTCCGGCCGCACTACGTGCGAAACTTGCCAGCGTACGTTCTTTGGTCGTGAGCCGGGTGAGATCTGCAACGTTGACGGAAGGGACGGCAAGCTGGTGCGTCGCGCCGACGACGAACCCGCGGCTGTGCGCAAGCGGCTGATGGTGTATCGGGATCAAACGTCACCCGTAATTGATTGGTACAAGAACGCGGGCGACAAACTCCGCACGATTGACGCGTCGGGGACCCTGGAAGAAGTCGAGGCACGCGCACTCAAGGCGTTAGGCCAGAGCGCGTAGTGGCGACAGTCGAAGGCGCCAGCTCGGCGCAGCTCAAGTCGCCACGCGAAATTGAAATTATGGCGCGCGGCGGCGCGATTCTGTACAACACGCTCCAGCACATGCGAAAGCACGTGGCGCCCGGAATCACTACCGGCGAACTCGATGCACTGGCCGAGGCGTTCATTCGCAGCCACAAGGGCGCGGAGCCTGCGTTCAAGGGGCTATACGGCTTTCCGGGCAGCGCTTGTATTTCCGTCAACGAAGAAGTCGTGCACGGAATCCCGTCGCGAAAGCGTACGCTCACAAATGGTGACATCGTTTCGCTGGACGTGGGCGTAAAGTACGAAGGGATGTACACGGATGCCGCCATCACCGTGCCTGTTGGTGGAATCGACGAGCCAACGGAGCGGTTGCTGGACGTGACGCAACGAGCGCTCGCCGCAGGTATTGCCGCAGCGATTCCGGAAAATCACGTGGGTGACATCGGTGCGGCCATACAAGCGGTGGTTGAAGGCGCCGGCCTCGCAATTGTGCGCGAACTTGTTGGACACGGCGTTGGATTTTCACCGCACGAAGAGCTGCAGATTCCCAACTACGGAAAACCAAAGCGCGGCAAGCGATTGGCGCGGGGACTCACGATTGCCATCGAACCGATGGTGAATATGGGTACGGCGAAAACACGCACGCTGAGCGACAAGTGGACTGTGGTTACACAGGACGGGATGCGTTCGGCGCATTTCGAACACACCGTGGCCGTCACCGATCAGGGACCGAGGATTCTCACCATTGCGTAACGTGACAACAAGATCGCAGCTGCTTCGCGGCACAACGTTGCTCGCGCTGGTATTCACGGGGGCGTGCGGAATTCCGTTTCATCATCGTCAGCGGCATCCGTATCCGGCCAAAACCGTAACGGCGAAAGAAGGCGTATCCGTGTTGATCGCGGGGAAGGCGCGGTGCCTGGTGCCAACGAAGGAATTTCCCAAGATCAAGGTTGGAGACAGCTACGAGTGCAATTGGTATGAGGGTGGTCCGGTAGTTCCTCCGGCGGCGGAATAAACGCGCCGAGGTCGCAGCTGTTCCAATGCACGAAAAACGCCGAAAAATTTCTTCGGCGCTTTTTTTGTGCCTGCGCAGGCGATCAAGGTGCCGGTGCTTTGCAATCAACGCGAAAAAGAGTGGCTGCCGACGGCAGCCACTCTTTTTCGCGTAGGTTCGCTGCTCGCGAATTGGTCGCTTACGCGTTGCGTTTCCGACGCGCGAAGCCAACAACGCCGAGGCCGAGGCCGAGAAGCGCGAAGGTCGCTGGCGTTGACCCGGTCCGTGCGGTCCGTGGACCCGGTCCGTTCACCCGGTCCGTTGACCCGGTCCGTTGCCCCAAGAGTTATTCGCTTCGCAACGCAGACAATGGATCCGAGCGGCTGGCTCGGCGCGCCGGAATGTAGGCCGCAGTCAACGCCACCATCATGAGCAGCAGCGCGGTGGCGCCTAACATAATCGGGTTATAGACGGTAACACCCACGATGAAGCCTGAGAGCCAGCGACTGAGTGCGAGCGAAAGCATGACGCCCAGTGCAGCGCCCAGAGCGGCAACGCGCAGTGCCTCACCAATAACGCGCCAACGCACGCGACCATCCGTTTCGCCAAGCGCCAGGCGAATTCCAATTTCACGCGTCTGTCGCGCGACGTTCTGCGCCACAACGCCATAGATCCCCAAGGCGGACAACAGAAGCGCCGCGAAGCCCAATCCACTGATCAATGCTGCGCGGAATCGTTGTGGCGCCATCACCAGTGAAACACGGTCATCCATGGATTGCAGCTCAGTGACCGCGATGGTTCGATCAAGTTCGTTCAACGCGTGCTGGATGGGCACGAACAGGCTGGTTGGCAACACCGACGACTTTACCAGCAGATACCGCGCGCGGCGGGGGAACTGTTGTGTAGACACGAACAGTTCGGGCACTGGTGACGTGGTCAGGTCTGTCATCGAAACTGAAGCCACGACGCCGACAATTTGCCACTCAGCCCCATTGAACACGATGACATGGCCAACGGGTGACGTGTTCGGGTAATAACGCTTGGCCAACGCTGTGTTCACCACCGCCACGCGCGGCGCTTGCGCACCGTCTTCGCGTGTGAACGTTCGGCCATCGATGGTTGGTACCGACATTACCGACCAGAAGTTTGGACTGACGGTGGCCACGAGCGTTTGCGGATTGTTCGCGCCCTGATCGCCGAGTTCCTTCATCAAGAAGGCATCGCTGGACGAGCTGCCGTTGAATGGCAATTCTGTTGACATGGCGACCGATGTCACGCCCGGCAATGACAGTAGCTTCCGATCAACCGCCTCGAAGTAATTATTGAGGTCTACAACTCCGGCGTAGCGCGCTCGCGGTGGAATAAGCTGCAGTGTTGTGATACCCCGCGATTGAAACCCGGGATCGGCCTTGGACAATGTTCGGAATGTTGCGAGGAACAACACCGCCGAGAAAAGCAACGCGAGTGAAACTGCGACTTGTGATGCGACGAGAACGCGACCCGCGCGCCGCGCAATCCGTGAGTTGCCTGCACGGGCGCCGTTCCGCAGCTCGCGCGTAAGGTCGTGCGTCCCGGCGCGTTTAGCGGTGGGCAGCCCCGCCAAAACACCCGCGAGTAGTGTTGCCAATACGGCAACGCCCAAGACTCGAAAATCAATCGTGATTTCCTGCGCCCGAGGCAGTCCGCCCGGATACAACTGCACCAACAGTTTTGTGAGCGTTGGTGCCAATAGTATTCCCAGCGTCCCGCCTGCGGTAGCAAGGAGCATGCTCTCGGTGAGAATCTGGCGACGAATACGAACGCCGCTTCCGCCGAGCGCTGCGCGGACGGCAAATTCGCGCGATCGCGCACGCGCTTGTCCGAGCAGGATGCTGGCTATGTTCACGCACGCGATCAGCAACACACCCGCAACAGCGGCGGCCAGAAGGCCCAACATCTGTCGCGCGTCTTTCGCTTCGACCTCCTGTAGGCGCTCGACGCGCGTGCCAAGACCCGTGTACGCGTCCGGAAATTGTCTGGCGATGCCGGCTGCTACCGTGGCGATATCAGCTTGCGCCTGTTCGAGCGATACACCGGGCTTCACTTTGCCCGCAATGCGTAACCACAACGCGCCGCGATTCAGATGAAATGATCCGGGTGCTGGTCTTAGTGGAGCGAGCATCTCGATGCCGGGAGCCGGATACGTATAGGCCATTGGGGAGAGCACGCCCACCACCGTGACGGCTTCGTTTTCAAGCCGGATGGTTCTTCCAATCACGGTGCGGTCGCCGCCAAAGCGTCGCTTCCATAATCGGTTGGAAATCACAACAACGCGCGCCCCTCCAGTTGCGAAATCTTCAGGCGCGAACCATCGGCCGATGGCCGTGTGAATTCCGAACACATCCCGGAATCCATCGCTCACGTTGGCGGTCAACAGTTGCTCGGCCGCGTCACCTTCCGTGAGTGTCGAGGCAGTCAGTTCGGCTGCCGACAATGCCGAGAATGTTCGCGCATTCCGCTCATAATCGAGAAAGTCAGGGTACGCGTTGGAAACGTTGTAGGAGCCGTCGGGCACGGTCATGCCAATTCGCACGACACGTTCCGAATCATCAAACGGGAGTCGGCTAAGCAACACGCTGTTCACCACGCTGAACACCGAAGTTGTTGAGGCGATACCCAGCACCATCGTTAGCACGACGGCGATTGTGACCAGGCGATTCCGTGCACTGACGCGAATTGCGAAACGAATATCTTCGAGCAATGAGCGCACAATTCCTCCGACTGGATGTTGAGTAGGCAGGTGTAAGCGACGTTGAATTTTGTCCACAGCGCGCCAGCCGGTGTGCTGCGCGTTCATGAACACACGCGATCTTGCATTGACATTGGCAGCGCCAGTGAGTTCGCTGGCAAATTCGGCGGCCGATTCGATGCGATGCTTACGCGAGACAGACATAGCGTTCGCGATCACCGCTTCAACGCTGCGAGGTAACTCCGGCGCGAAGTCCCGAAGTGATTGTGCTGACGCCAGAAAGCGACTCGCGACAATATCCTGCGTGGTGGTTCCGTCAAAGGGCGCACGTCCCGCGAGCATCTCGTACACCATGCAGCCCAGGCTGTAGATATCCGATCGAGGATCGAGATCGGTTTCGCCCGATGCCTGCTCAGGACTTACGTATGCGGGAGTGCCAGCCGAAGTGTCCAGGCCTTCTCGCTTCGGCCACTCATGCAAGTCGCCATGCAAGCGACGGGCGATACCAAAATCAGTCACCCATGGATGTATTCCGTACAACAGCACGTTTTCAGGTTTCACATCGCAGTGCAAAACTCGTTCGGCGTGTGCGTACTGCAGGGCGTTGGAAATTCCAAGCACGAGCGTGAGTGTTTCACTCAACGGAAGCCGCGTACGTTCCTTGAGGCGAGCTCGGAGCGAGCCGGCGCGCACCCACGGCATGACAAAATACGGAAGACCGTGAACATCTCCGGATTCGTACAGCGGCAGAATATGCGGATGGTGCAACTGGGCGACGGTTGACACTTCGCGCCGAAATTGCTGAATGCCGATACCGCTGACCGCCTCGGGCGCGATCACTTTGACGGCTACCAAACGTCCGTGGCGAACATCGCGGCCGAGGTAGACGGCACCCATTCCACCTTGGCCAATTTCCCGATCAATGATGTAGCGATCCATGATTGCCTGCCGGATGTCGCGATCCACCCACGGTTCGGCCGCGGCCTCCACTTCAAACAGTTCTTCAAACGGGATTACGAATGCGTCGAGCAGTCGTGCGCGCGTTTTCGCCGATGGATACGGATGATTCCCGTTCACAATGTCCGACCAGTGCCCGCGGGACAAGCCGAGTTTGATGGCCCAATGATTCTGACTGAGCGGACTGCTGCTCAGGATTTCCAGCAAGCGTTTCTGTTTGAGACGAATGCGCACGACGGCAGGCGATTGATGGTGAGAACTATTGGACGCCAATTTGAGCCCAGTCGTGTGACGTTTGCCAGCGACCCGGCAATAAAAGTGTTCGGGAAAGTTCGGTTCGCGTGCGCTTGGCGGACTTCCGGGCGTTTGGGCGCTTCATCGGGGATCAAAGCGTGATGGACGTCTCCAATGACAGGCACGCGCAGCAACGCATTCGGACTACCTGCACTTCAAGTGAATTCTTCAATACCTCAATGCATCCGGCCTACTGGAACTTCAAGTGAATTCTTCAACAGCTCAATTCGGCAAATCGTGCAGGGGAGTGCGACTCACCTGCACGACAATTCGTCTTCCGGCCTGTTACATCGCCGCCAACGCCCGCTCCGCCGCCCGCTCGGCCGCCCGCGCATGTTGGGATGCGGAGTCAATCGCGTGCTGAACGTCTGCCAAGAGTGGAAGTCCCTGTTGCTTTCGCGTTGCCTCCAGCGACGCCACGTTGATACGAACGTTCCACGCAGCGCCCTTGCAGGCGGCCTCGGCAAGCAGTGCGGCGACGCAACCATCAGACACGGCGTTCGCATTACCACGCTCCGCGACTGCGCTCGCAATTTCGCCAACCGCCGCTGCCGCCTGCGCTGTTTCCAACGGCACCTGAGCGGCAAACATCAACGCCGCGTGTATCGCATCGGCTCTGGTCGCGGCGGCCGCTTCGGGTTCGGACGGCAGCATGTAGGCGGCACGCACCTGATCGTACGCCTGCGCATCACGTTCCACGAGGCCCGACAGTTGCTGACGCAGTGCGGTTGCTTTTTGCGCCAACGATTTCATCTCCGCTTCAGCGCTCGCGTATTTCTTTTTGCCAATAGTGAGACCCGCGACCATCTGCGTGAGCGCTGCGCCAAGTGATGCGGCGTGCGCCGCAACGCTCCCGCCGCCTGGTGTTGGTGCCGGAGAAGCAACGCGTGACACGAAGGCGTCGAGTGATTCGCCGCCAGCGACAACGTCGCGCACTTTGCGCTCGAGCAGCATTGACGGTGAATAACCCTTGAGTTGCACATGTCGCGCGCCCGCTTCGAGCAATACGCGTTCGGGAACGAGGCCAACAATTTCACTCCAGGTTGGCACGACGCCGTGCGCCGCCGCTTCTGTGCGCACGGCTTCGTACGCACGATGCAGCGGCGTTTTTTCTGTATCGACGAGGTTCATGGAGACTTGCGCCTGACCATCGACCGCGAGACCAAGTCCCTTCACGTAGCGCAGTCCACCGCTCGACCCGCGCACCGCTTTCGCGACTTCCTTGGCAACGGGAAGATTCGATTCAGGGCCAAGATAGACGTTATACGCAACAAGAAACGGGCGCGCGCCAATGGCGGTTGCGCCGGCCGTGGCGTGAACCGCGCGAGGGCCGAAATCGGGAATGCGCGCATCATTCACGAGAATGTCCGTGCGCAGTCCTTCAAACTCTCCGCGGCGTACATCGGCGAGATTTTCACGCGCGGGCGTCGTTGCAGCACGTTCGTACAGATACACGGGAATGCCCAATTCACGGCCAACGCGCGCGCCAAGTTGCCGAGCGAGTGCGATGCAATCGTCCATGGTGGTGCCTTCGAGCGGTACGAACGGTACCACATCGGTTGCGCCAATGCGCGGATGTTCGCCCTGATGTTTTGTGAGGTCGATGCGTTCCTGCGCCACCTTCATGGCGGCGAACACGGCCGGCACTGCAGCTTCGAGCGTTGCGATAAACGTCAGCACCGTGCGGTTGTGCGACGCGTCGCTGGAAACGTCGAGGACGTGGGTGTTGGGGACGGACAACACGGCGTCGCGAATAGCGGCGATGACGTCGGGATCTCGGCCTTCACTGAAGTTCGGAACGCATTCAACGAGTGGCATGTAAACGCGGCAGGCGGGATGGTGGGTGTGTCGGGACCATTAAGATAATGCACTCGACGAACTGCGGCCGTGGGAACTCAATTGTGCGGCGTGGTCGAGGCTTCGCGATACGGCGCGTGGGGGCGGGATCAGTCACATCGCAGCATGAGGTGAAATGAAGGGCTGTTGCGGTACGCCTCGCGAACGCGGGATCAGCGGTATTGCAAGCGTGATAGTGAAATGAACGCGCAGTGGCGATACGGCTCGTGAACGCGGGATCAGCGGCATCACAAGCCTGAAACGACATGAACTTCAACGTTGGTCGCGCTGGTCCGCGGCGACTGCTGGCGCCGCAACTACTGCCCGGCGTTCAACTGCTTCAGCAGCCACTCGTGCAGGAGACCGTTACTCGCAACCAACGGCCCGCGTTTGATCGTGGCTTCATTGCCATCAACATCGGTCACTTGCCCGCCGGCTTCGCGAATTAGCAGCGTGGATGCCGCCATATCCCATGGCATCAATTCGAGTTCCCAAAATGCTTCGAAGCGGCCGCGCGCGACGTCAGCGAGGTCGAGTGCTGCCGCACCGGCCCGGCGCAATCCGGAAGTGAGCGGCATCAGATTTTTTGATTGCCGCTGAAAATCGGGAATGTGCGAAACGTTCTTGAATGGAAACCCGGTGCCAATGAGTGCGCGCGCAGGTTCGGAAATGGTTGAGACCCTGAGCGGCACGCCATCAACAAATGCGCCGCCGCCAAGTGTCGCGGTGTACACGCCGCCGCGTGCGACATCGTGCACGACCGCTGCTTGCGCGATGCCATTCAGTGCAACACAGATTGACACGCAATAGGCGGGATATCCGTGCAGGAAGTTTGTGGTCCCATCAAGCGGATCGACGACGCCGACCAAGCCATTCTGAATGTCACCGTGCGGTCCGAGTTCTTCGCCAACAACTGTCAGTTCGGGAAGGCGTTCGCGGAAACAATCGACAATGCGTTGTTCGGCACCGATGTCGACAAGGCTTACAAAATCTGTTGGAGATTTGGCTTGCCACAACAGTGTCTCGCGATTTTCCGCTTGTTCGGCGATAAAAGCGGCAGCGATGGAAGCGGCTTCTGTGGCAGCGGCGAGCCAACGCGCGCGGTCAGTGATAGTGGATTCGTGCATCGGACAAAGTTAGCGCGGGGATCGGCATTCAGAATGCGATTGTTGCGCCCACGCGCAGCCTGTCCTTTCCAAACGGCGAGAGCCCAGTGTTCGGGGACCGAGCGATTGGTTCCCAGCGTTCGCGCGCCGTCTTCACGCCGATGAACGCACCGAGCGGGAGGACAATCAATGGAATGCTTACGGCAGCTACGAGCGGCCCGGTATTGCCCGCAAAATCGCAATGGATTTCGCCGCAAGTTTCCGTTGCTACCGCGCTCACGAGAATTGACGCAACAACAATACCCACCGTGGCCCCGAGCGCGCCGTGCCGTAGTCGATGACTACGGCCCAGACTTCGTTCAATACTGACGTTCTGGTTGAGCGGAAGTCCAAGGGGATCTTTCCCACGACTGCTCGACATCCACAACGAGTCGGAGGTAGCGCGCACGAACTTGCCGGTGTTGAGACTGACTCCTGTGGCGGAGACCACCCGCACCCGCGTTCCCGGTTTCAGACTTTGGGCACACAAGTCGTTTGTACACGTCACCACAACCGCGAGCATCATGACGCAAACGACAGCTGAACTGAATGGCCGCATACTCATCGGGATCCTCGACGCGTGAGAGGTACGTGGGCCGGGCAGGGCGAATAGTAGTTCCGCACGCGGTGCTCCGCGCGTCACGGCTCCACAATCCGCGCTCGTCACGTCTCCGCGAATTGAATGCCGAACTCGAAACACGACCATTTCTGATTTCCCGAGAGCGAAACGTTGCCCACGCGCCGTCCTTGCCGATACGTTTCCCGAATGTCACGAATCTTCAGCGGCATTCAGCCGTCCGGCGAACTTCATATCGGCAATTACCTGGGTGCGGTGCGCAACTGGGTTGAATTGCAGCGCACACATCCCGGCGCACTGTTTTGTGTGGTCGACTATCACGCGATTACGGGCAACTACGACACCGACCTTTTGCGCACGCGCCGCTGGGAAATGGCGCGCTCCCTGCTGGCCGCGGGTATCGATCCCGAACACGCCAATTTGTTCATGCAGAGCGACGTGCCGGAACACACGGAGCTGAGCTGGATTTTCACGACCGCCACACCGATTGGCGATCTCGAACGCCAGACACAATACAAAGACAAATCCGGCAAGATGGAAAGTATTCCTGCCGGAATCCTGATGTATCCCGTGTTGCAAGCCGCCGACATTCTGCTCTATCGCGCCGATCTGGTGCCGGTGGGCGAAGATCAGGTGCAACATCTCGAATTGGCGCGTGACATTGCGCGCCGCTGGAACGGTCGATTTAGCGAAGGATATTTTCCCGAACCGAAACCATTGCTAACGCCCACGCGCCGCCTCATGGGGCTTGATGGACAGGCGAAAATGTCCAAATCCATCGGCAACACGGTGGGATTGCTCGAAACCGAAGACGAAATGTGGGCGAAGCTCCGTCCCGCCATGACCGATCCGCAACGCGTGCGCAAAAGTGATCCCGGCCGTCCCGAAGTGTGCAACATCTTCCAACTGCACAAAGCGTTCAATCCGCCCGAAACAGTTCAGCACGTGGACGAGCAATGTCGCTCAGCGGGTTGGGGCTGCATCGACTGCAAAAAAGTGTTGCTTGGCGGGATGCTGAAGGAACTCGCACCAATTCGCGAACGCGCGCACTTGTTGAACGACGAGCCCGCGCGCGTGCTGGATGCGTTGGCTGACGGTGCGCGGGCTGCAAAAGCGATCGCGCAGGAAACGATGCGCGAAGTGAAGCAACACATGGGGATGGATCCGCTGCGCGCGCCGTCGCACCTGATTCCGGCGGCGCCACCAGCATCATGATTTCTGACTGATGAAACGGCGGGCGGTCGTCGATTTATTGAGTGCGGCGCCACACATGCAGATTCCTGCGTGGGGCGAAGAGCGACTGAAAGCCAGTGCGCCTGATGGATGGGAAGTTGTTGTCATCAAATCTCCAACGATGTCGCGCGGGGAAG
>JBDUBA010000321.1:0-3701 GCA_040004335.1 Gemmatimonas sp. | reverse complement strand
TGGATGAAGAGCGCGCGTTTCACCTGTCGCTCGAAGCGATGCAGCGCGAACACGCCAGCCGCGGCGCGCTGACTGGAGCCGACGCGCAGTATGCTGCCCGCAAACGATTTGGCAACACCACGGTAATCAAAGAGGAAACGCGCGCCATGGCCGGACTCAATTTCTTCGACTTGCTGCAACAGGATTTGCGTTTCGCATGGCGGAGTTTCCGACGCACGCCGGCATTTACTCTTGTCGCTGCGTCGACACTTGCTATCGGTATTGGTGCGAACACGGCAATCTTCAGCGCGATTGACGCGTTGTTATTACGCCCACTGCCATTTGTCGAACCAGAGCGCCTGATGAAAATCAGCATGGTGCGCCCGGCCCGGCCGGAACAGCCGGGCTCTGACGACATGGTCTGGTCATATCCCAAATGGGTGGTGTTTCGCGACAACCAAACCGTGTTCTCCAAGGTTTCTCTTTTCACCGAAGGGGCTTTTACGGTCCGTGCCGGCGGTGATGCAGAGCGTGTCCATGCAGAGGTGACCGACCATCAATACTTCACGATTCTCGGGGTGACACCCGCGTTGGGAAGAAATTTTCTGCCTGAAGAAGATTCCGTTGCAAGCGGTCAGAAGGTGGTGGCACTGTCTTACAACTATTGGCAGCGCCGCTTCAATGCCGACGCCAAAGTGTTGGGCACCAGCATCCTCATCAAAAATGAATCGTATCAGATCATTGGCGTCTGGCCCGAGGGTTTTCGCGGGATCAGCGGCAACGTCGATTTGTGGATTCCGCTGCTGCAGGATGACCCAACTGCCGCAAAGGAACCGTGGGGACATTCGTATACGCAAATCGGTCGTCTGAAACCAGGCGTTACTCCGCAGCAGGCAAGAGTGGCAACTACGCAGCTCGGCGCGTTGGTTGATCGGACGTACCCGCATCCGACGTTCAAGACCGAACACTCCGGTGCCATTGCACGCGAACTCGATACGGTCCGTGTTGATCCCGTGTTGCGCCGCTCGTTGCTGATTTTGATGGGCGCAGTGGCACTCGTGTTGCTCATTGCGTGTGCCAACGTTGCAAACCTGTTTCTGGTGCGCGCGGCCGGGCGCGGGCGCGAGATTGCGGTTCGACTGGCGGTGGGTGCAAGCCGCACAAGGATTGCGCGCCAACTGATCACGGAGAGTCTGTTGCTCTCCGCGATTGGCGGTGTCATGGGTGTTGCCATTGGCTGGGTTGGTGTGCGTGCTCTGTCGTCGCTTGATGCGGCACGCGCGCTCGACGTGCGAAAGTTCAGCGGCGTGGGTGCTGTGAATTTCGCCACGATCGAGTTGAACATCACTGCAGTGGCAGTTGCAGCGCTGCTGTCAATGCTGACTGGAGTGGTTTTTGGCGTGCTCCCGGCGTGGAAAGGCACACGTCCAGCGCTCGCCGAAGAACTCAAGAGCGGCAAGACGCGCGCTCGTCAGGGGAGCTGGCAGATATTCAACAGCCGAAGCGTGATTGCCGCGGTGGAAATTGCACTCGCCATTGTGCTGTTGGCGGGTTCCGGATTGATGCTCAAGAGCCTGGGCCACTTGATGTCGGTTGATCCGGGTTTCGAGTCGAAAGGATTGTTGACGCTCCGATTCAACGCGCCCGATGGTACGCCGCGCGATTCCGCGCCGGCGTTTTATGAACAGGTGTTGACGCGGATCTCAGCGATTCCTGGCGTGACATCGGTCGCACTTCAAGATTGTCCCCCACTAAACGGCGGCTGCAATACGACGTCAGCTGTGCGACGTGATCGCCCCGAAGGTGCTCCAGATGGTACTGCGGACATTGGTGTGCATTGGGTGAGTCCGAACTGGACAAGCGTCATGCACGTACCACTCAAGTCGGGCCGCATGTTCACCGCCAACGATCGCGCCGGCGTGCAAAAGGTTGTGGTGATCAGCGAGAGCGCGGCGAAACGCATGTTTCCGGGCGAAGACCCGCTGGGCAAGCCAATCAGCGTCAATCAAGGCGGGTTTCACAACGACACCGCACGCATCGTGGGGATTGTCGGAGACATTCGTTATGGCACGCTCGATTCACTCGCAGCGCCGGATGTTTACCTGTCACATCTCCAGTCCGGCCGACCGCGCATGATGATTATGGTGCGTACTGCAGGCGATCCGTTGACCCTCACCCGCAGCGTGCGCGTCGCACTGCGCGAAGTTGCGGCTGATCTGCCCGCGTACGATATCCGCACGATGGATTCGCGTGTTGCCGACTCAACGGCGTATGCGAAGTTCGGAACTCTCTTGCTTGTGATGTTTGGTGGTGTCGCGCTGTTGCTGGCCGCGCTGGGAACTTATGGAGTGATTGCGTTCTCCGTCTCCGAACGAACGCGCGAAATCGGAATTCGTGTGGCGTTGGGTGCGAGCACTGGTCAGGTGGTGCGCATGATTGTTAAACACGCGCTTTCGATTGCGGTGGTGGGCGCGGCGGTCGGGTTGGTCATTGCCGCTGGCACAACGCAAGTGCTGCAATCAGTCTTGTACGACGTTCGCGCGTCCGACCCGGCTACGTTTGGGTCCATCATTTTGGTGCTGATACTTGCCGTCATTACCGCCAGCTGGATTCCAGCGCGTCGTGCCGCCAGAATCCAGCCAACCGAGGCCCTCCGTCAGGAGTGACTGTCTGCGTTCACTAGATTCGATTTTTCTCGTACAACAAATTGCGCGGCGCGACACTCCACTCGTACCACCGTGTGACCAGCTGTCCGTTGTTGACGCCAGGATCTGTGTGATCGGCCTTGATGTTCGCGCGAACCTTGACTCCGATGATCTTGTTGCCGTTGTTCGTGGTGTCCGAGTCAAAACCATCGTACGACTGATGTTCGAAGTTGCCAACAAACAGCAATGACGCGTCAAAGCTCTGCACGTTGGTGGCGATCACTGAACCAATCGGTTCGCCAGTCGTCGTGAATCTGTCGGCGCGCATCAACGAGTGCGTATTCGAGTTGTGGTAGTACACTACCGCTTTCAGTTTCTGGATGGACGAGCCTGAGCGCGTCAACAACAAGCTGTCGGACAGGGCAGACTGACGACCAAGCAACCAGTTCTGGTCCTTGAACAACACGCGAAAACGCGAGCCGTTGTCGGTGACACTGGTGATCAACAACAACCGACGTTCACTGCCAACTTGCAGTCGCGCCATATCACCGGCCGCCAGGATGTAGGTACCACCCGACTTATTGAATTCGATACAAGTTGTTCCGCAATTGCCACCGATTGGATAGGTCGGGCTGGCGCCACCATCATTGTAGATCGAGTAGACCGGTGATTCGTTGGGTTCGTACGGCACTGACAGAATTGACAGCGTATCGCCAAAACCGGCAACACTCGCAAAAACCGGCGTGCTCTCGATTCCAATACCAGCTTCCTGAGCATCGCGAGACAGCGACATTCCAACAAAACGTGCGTTGCGGTCGATGGCTTCGTGAATGGTCCATCCGCGACGTGACTTCCAGGACGTTAGCGCAAATCCGGTTGCGGATGTGATGATCACCATTGAAACTGTCATCGACAGCAGCAACTCAACGAGCGTGAATCCTTTGCGCGCGCGCACGCGAAGGCTTGTGGCGCGTGCAATGGTTGCGCGATGAACGTTGCGCGCTGTGTGTGAGTGTATCATGCGCCCATTCCCGCGAGACCGTTTCCGCGATACAGAAACGTGGTGAGAACAACGGG
>JBDUBA010000253.1:0-3701 GCA_040004335.1 Gemmatimonas sp. | reverse complement strand
AGGCGCGTTTTTGATACCGGGGTCAGAGGCGTCATTTTGACCGCATTGTTTTGGTTGGTACTGGGGTCAGAGGCGCGTTTTTGATACCGGGGTCAGAGCCGTCATCTTGACCGCATTGTTTTGGTACCCGGCTCTGACCCCAGTACACTTGGGTGAGGCGCGTTTTTGGTACCGGGGTCAGAGCCGTCATTTTGACCGCATTGTTTTGGTAACCGGCTCTGACCCCAGTACCAAATCGTCTCTGACCCCAGGAGCAAACTATTTCAACTCAAGCTGATGCTGCTTGTGCAACACTCGTTCGATGCGCGTGTCGGGTACAAACCACAGCAATGCGATACTCACATAGATCGCGACAGAAATCCAACGATTGAAAAATGCGAGCGGAATGGCGAGCGCATATCCCCCAACGGAAACCCAGCCCTTCCAATCGTTCCCAATCGCTTCAGCCAGGCCGGTTTCCGGCGGATTCACGCTGATGAGCGCGCGTACGAGAATGGTGTACGCGATTCCACACATGATCAGATTGCCTCCGTACAAAGCGGTCGGCACCGGCGCCGCATGATGCTCGCTCATCCAGGCGGTCGTGAATGGAATGACGGACAGCCAGAACAACAGGTGCATGTTGGCCCACAACACGCCGCCCCGCACATGCCGCACCAGCTGCATGAGATGATGATGGTTATTCCAATAAATCCCGACGTATGCAAAACTCAGCACGTAGCCGAGGATCTTTGGCAGCACCGGTGCCAAGTCGCTGAGCGCTGTGCCTTCGGGGGGATGCAGTTCCAGCACCATGATGGTGATGATGATGGCAATAACACCATCGCTGAACGCTTCAACTCGGCCTTTCGTCAACGAGGAATTCCTCTGGCAGGATGCGCTGGACTGCGCCACAGTTGGTGCGCCGATCGAACCGCTTGGCGCAGCAGTACCAAACTAGCTGCAAGAGTAAGGGGAACCAAAGCGGCGTTCGGCGGCTAGCCATCGTGACTTGCTCGCACCAACTTTCCGTGCCGCGGTTCGTTGAGCATTCGTTCCTGCGTTGATCCTCACCTTGAGAACAGCCATGCAAATCCGCACGCAGTCCGCCGAGACCCGTCGTGGTCGCGTTGCCGTACGCACCATTGGCGTGCTGATCGGCGCGGCCGCTCTGATCGCCTTTTCCGGGATTGGCGGGCGTATCATGGCCGCAACCGCGGCGGCCCTTGGGCGCGCACGTCCATCGACGGGATCGTCTGTTGGGACGAATGGAGCTCAGGCGATTGCGCGTTCGGACTTTGGCGAGATGCCATCGCTGGAAGGTGGATTGGGCTGGATTAACAGCACGCCAATCACGCGAGAGTCGCTGCGTGGCAAGGTCACGATGGTCGAGATCTGGACCTTTGCGTGTATCAACTGTCTGCACGCGTTGCCGCACGTCAAAGAGACGGCCGAGCGTTATCGCGAACAGGGACTGGTGACGATTGGCGTGCACACGCCCGAGTTGGAGCAAGAGCGACCCCGGGCAAACGTGGAAGCCGCCCTCAAGAAGCTTGGCGTAACCTTTCCGGTGGTGCTCGACAACAACTACGTCATCTGGAAAGCGTTCAAGAATCAATACTGGCCGTCGGTTTATCTGGTCGACCGCAAAGGGCGCATTCGCTTTCACCATGACGGTGAAGGACAGTATGCCGAACTGGACGAGGCGGTCGCACTTCTACTTGCTGAAAAACCATGACGTCTGCGGTAGCGAATTCAGGCAGCGTATCGAAAGCGAAGCCAGCGCGCACCAAAGCGCGCCATCATCCGATTGTGCGCATTACGCATTGGATTAGCGCGCTTGCGCTGACGATCATGGCGGGATCGGGCTTGCGCATTTTCAACGCGTCGCCGGCGTTTGCTCGCAAGGGCGGTCACGCATGGTGGTGGCCCTGGGAGGGAACTCCGGTCCCGGATGCGGTGACGTTTGGAGGGTGGTTGGGAGGTGCACGTCATTGGCATTTCGCGATGATGTGGTTGCTCGTTGCCAACGGCATTGTCTATATCGGTTTTCTGTTTCTGCACGGAGAATGGCGCACCTTGCGGCCAGTGCGCGGCGACATCCGTGATGCGATCGAGATGGCCAAGTTCTACTTGTATATTCGTCCAAGCCATCCGCATCAAGGCAAACACAACGCGCTACAAAAGTCGGCGTATTTGGCCATGATCTTGTGTGGCATCATGGCCGTCACGTCGGGCATTGCCATCTGGAAGCCGGTGTCGTTGGGATGGTTGACCAATTTGATGGGCGGCTACGCGTTGGCGAGGTGGTGGCATTTTCTCGCGATGTTAATTCTCGCGCTGCTTACGCTGGTGCATGTCATTATGGTATTTGCTGTCGATCCGTATGCCATTCGTGCGATGACAACCGGCGGCTACGACGAGGATCGCTTCTCACCGGAAGCGCGAAACGCGCGACCGTTTGTGCATCTGTTGCCAGCGCATCCCGAGAAGGCGAGTACAAAGGAGACGCTCCAATGAGCAGCCAGGAGAAACAACTTCGCATTGTCAAACGCGCCGACGTCGTGGTGGAGCGCGCGGTCGAACGCTTGCACGCCAGCGGACAACTGGAGCGACGAGATTTCTTGCGACTGGGTTCAATCGCGCTGGGCGGTGCATTGCTCTCAGCATGTAACTCCGAAGGCCCCAAATGGGCCGATCGCTGGCTCAAGATTGCGGAAAAGAAGAATGAGACAGTCGAGCGCTGGTTGTTCTCGCATACCAGCATGAACAAGGGTTCACCCAACAGCTATTTGGCGGGCGACAAGTTTCCGTCGTATTTCGTTTCGAAGACCGTGCCAATTTGGGATTACGCCAAGGGGCCGTGGTTTCTGGAAATTGGTGGCGCGGTCAAGAATCCTGTTCGCATGAGCGCACAAGACCTGATGAACATTCGGCGGCAACGGCAGCGCGTTGATCACTTTTGCGTTGAAGGTTGGACGGCAGTTGAAATTTTGACGGGTGCGCCGATGAGCGAAATTGCACGCCTGGTGCAGCCAACGTCCGATGCGCAGTATGTTGACTTTCGTTCATTCGACAAGGGATATCACGAGAGCTGGGATATTGAGAGCGCTTTACATCCGCAAACCATCGTAGCGTACGCGAAGGAGGATGTGTTGCTGCCTCCGGCGTACGGTGCGCCGGCACGCGTGCATTCCCCGGTGAAGCTTGGTTACAAGAACACGAAGTATCTAACGCAGATCAACTTCATGCCGCAGCGGAATGGCGGGTATTGGTCGGATGTCGGTTACGAGTGGTATGGGGGGACGTGAGTAGTCTGTTCCGCGAAACTCCAAGCATTTTCAGAACGTCAATTGGCAACTGTTGCAGACAGGAAAGCGACGAACTTTCGCGTGCATCTTCTGGAGGAAACGAACAGGCCTTACCCTTGCCGCCGATTTCGCGAAGTGCATGGCAACGTTCGCGTTCCGCAGCAACTCTTTGGGCGAAGTGCCGTCCAAGGCGCACAGTTGCTGTAGGCAACACTTCGTCACCAACGGTGTGACAATGCGCGTCATTGATGGACTTGAATTTGTCGAGATTCACAAACAAGACCACAAGTGACCTTCTGCGTCGGGTCGCCCGCTCGAATGCATGTTCCACGCAATCGGTGAACAGGCTGTAGCGACGCTGACTGGACAAACGCCGGGTCCACGGCGTATGCTGGGTCTGCATTTTCCGCT
>JBDUBA010000140.1:0-3719 GCA_040004335.1 Gemmatimonas sp. | reverse complement strand
TACCCGCTTGCACCGAGAACTCCTACTGGGATACTATGCACAAGGAATGCATAATTATACATTCCCTTCGTGTCAATCGCGGTGAAAGGCTCGCGCCGATGGCGGGCTGCCTGCGTTGACCGAGTTTTCAGATCCCGAGAGGCTGCGTGTCCGACAAGAGTGAACGCCAGAGCGCCATTCGCGACATCGTCGCGGCGCGCGACATTACCAGCCAGGAAGACCTGCGAAAACAGCTGAGCAAACGCGGCTGGGACGTTACACAATCGACCCTGTCACGCGACCTGCACGAACTTCGTCTCGCCCGTATTCCCGACACCTCAGGCAAAACGCGTTACGCCTTTTCCGAAATCAGCCCTGAGGACAACGCGCCTCAGTTAGCGGGACTACTGCCACAGCTGTTGGTGGGAATCGAAAGTGTTCAGGTGATGATTGTGGTCAAAACGGTGCCGTCCGGGGCGCAGCCCGTAGGTTCCGCTCTCGACTCGGCCGCTTGGCCCGACGTGCTCGGCACGATCGCGGGTGATGACACCGTACTCATCATTTGCCGCTCCACACAGGGGCGCGATCGCATCGTGAAGCGCCTCCGCAATTATCTTCGAAACGCGCCTTGATCATTCCGCACTTTCGGTAAGTCTCCGCCGCGCATGAATTCGCGGCGCAGTGCATACTTCCGGGCTATTTATGCACAGCTGATGCATGACTTTGCCCAACTCTCGAGTTTCGATACGTCCCATGAGCAATAACACCAACGCGGTGGCCGAAAATTCCGGAACTCCCAAAGGCGACGGAACGCACAAGTTGTGGGGAGGGCGGTTCGCCAGCGGACCCTCTCCGCTGCTTGATGCCATCAACCGTTCCATCACAACCGACTTTCGGTTGTGGCCGCATGACATTCGTTTGTCGCGGGCGTGGGCGCTTGGACTGTGGAACGCCGGCGTGCTCACGCGTGACGAGAGTGCGGCACTCGATGCGGGATTGGAGCGGGTAGGCGCACGCATTGCCGGTGGCGCGCAACCGGTACCCACCGACGAAGACATTCACACAATGATTGACCGGCTCTTGCATGAAGAAGCGGGTACTGTCGCGTCGAAATTGCATACGGGTCGTTCGCGCAACGATCAGGTGGCTACGGCCACACGGTTGTGGACATTGGACGCGTGCGTGAAACTTGATGCGGCCGTTCGTGGTTTGCAGGAATCGCTGTTTGAGCAGGCCGAGCAGATGCAGGATGCAATTCTGCCTGCGTACACCCATATGCAACGCGCGCAGCCAGTAAGTGGCGCGCATTGGTTGCTGTCGCACTTCTGGCCGCTTGATCGCGACCGGCAGCGTATTGCCAACGCAACCCGCGCCACGTCGGTGTTGCCGTTAGGTTCTGGCGCCATCGCCGGGTGTGCGTTTCCGGTGCAGCGTGTGTTGCTCAAGGAGTCGCTGGGATTTGCTGCCGTGTCCCCCAACAGCATTGATGCCACGGGCGATCGCGACTTTGTCGCCGAGACAATTTTTGCGTGCGCCATGTTGGCGGCGCACTGCTCCCGCATTGCCGAAGATCTGATTGTATACGGCAGCAGCGAGTTTGGGTTCGTAAAGTTTGGCGATCGCTTCTCGACCGGCAGCAGCATGATGCCGCAAAAACGTAACCCCGATGTGTTCGAGCTCGCACGTGGATCAGGTGCGCGTATGCTGGGTCACCTTGTCACGATGCTGGCCACAATCAAGGGTTTGCCCAGCGGCTACAGCAAGGACTTGCAGGACGACAAACGCGTGTTGTTTGATTCCATCGAAACGATGATGCTCGTGTTGCCAGCCATGGCTGGTGCGATCGCGGAATTACGTTTCGATCGCGCGCGAATGCGAACGGCGGTCTCCAGTGCCATGATGGCCACCGATCTCGCCGATTATCTCGTTCGGAAAGGCGCGACCTTCCGCGAAGCGCATCATGCCGTGGGTTCGCTCATTCGTGCTTCCGAGGAAACCGGCGTCGATCTCGCGGATTTTCCGACCGAGCGATTCACTGAAGCGCACGCGCTGTTTGGACCGGACACGCGCGATGCATTAGGCGCCGAGGCATCACTGGCGCAACGCGAAGTAATTGGCGGGACCGGACCAAAAGCCGTAGCCGAGCAGCTGGTGCAGGCGCGGGCGAGTCTTAAGCCAGGCGAAGCGCCGCGCGGCAACGCGTTGGAAGCGAGGCCGGTGGCGCGTTAGCGCAGTATGCCCGCGTCGAACGACGTTCCCTACTCCCTCACCTTCGACGAAGAACACGGTGCCTACTACGGGCGCTGGTATTGCCGCATTTGCGAAGCGTCGGGCGTCGATGAGCGCGCTCACGGCGATGAGTATTCGGCGCTAACGGCCGCCAAGGCGAATTACGAACGGAACCATCGCAAACATGCGAAACGAAAATGAAAACAGTGTTTCTGGTGCTGTCGTTCGGTTGGCTCGCCTGCGTGCCGGACACGTGTTTTTGCGTATGACGCGGCCCATACGATGAGCTTCGAACTGAACGCCATTGCGCCCGACAAATCCTTGGTTCAACCGCCCATGTTGACTGGCTCCGACATCCTGGCCGTCAAGGCAGAAACCAAAAGCGCGTGGTACATGCTGAGTGGACGACATAGCACGTCGAAAGTGGTGCTGACCGTCAAACCGGCGTCGCTGGGAGGTTGGCTGGCGCGCGCGCGCGCCGTGACGATGCGCGGCGATCGCATTGCATTGGTGTTGGACGGAAAATCCGTTGGCGAAATGACGCTGATGCAATCACCGACCGATAGTTTCTTCGAAATCGACGCCGCGTTCTATTCCAGTGGCAACGAAGAACGCCGAGCGGATGCGACCAGAAAACTCGTCAAAGAAATCAAGGCGAGTCTCAAGTAGCGGCTATTTATTCATCTCGATCGGTGTCGCGTTGGCCGCACAACTGACCGGCAGCGAACGTCGTTTGCCTTGATGCTTGCGTCACACGGCAATCACCAACCGTAACCAATTCCAATGCGAAAAAACGGAATCACCTGCGGTGAATCATGCAGATCCTTTTTCGCAGCGAGAAACCGCTTGCCCCCACCGCCCAACACGAGAATCGTGCGGCGATTGTCGCCAAGATTCCACTGGTGGCCAAATTCCAGACTGACAGCGGGCGTTGTCACCTTCGTTTTCTCGGTGCTCGGGCACAGTTTGTTGTCGCAATCGTTACCGTCGGTGTCGGTGTCGATGTTGGTAACACCAATGCCCAGCCCCATCTCAAAACCGCGCATGGCCTTTTCGTTTGGATAAAGGCGCGCTTTGACTTCGACACTGGTGTAACGATTATCCGTGAAGTCCACGTAGCTCGCACCCCCACCCAACGTGAGCGAGGAGTTCACGCGCTGTTCATATTCGCCCGAAATCCAACCAGCCAATACGAAAAACGGATTGAGCGTGAATGCGTGCCCAGGTCCCTCACCTGCGGACGCGAGCCGAGACTGGGCGGAGAGCGGCCGGATCAGTGCGAGGGAAATCAGCGATGCAACAGCGAGGTAGAGAATGGCGCGCCCGATCACGCCAGGTGCGGATTGCACCGCAGCGCGTGAGCGTTTTGGGGTAGTGAGGCGAGCACGGTTCCGATTGTCAGTGCTTTGAGACAGCATGTCCTGGCGATTGGAGGAAACAGCGGGCAACAACTGCGCCAACAGGTGAGACACCGAAGGTGCGACTCGCGTTTGCCGGATGTGGCTAAACGT
>JBDUBA010000165.1:0-3723 GCA_040004335.1 Gemmatimonas sp. | reverse complement strand
ACCCCCGACACGCGGATTTTCAGTCCGCTGCTCTACCAACTGAGCTACCTAGCCATTCTCTCCGGCATGGACTCGCCAGAGCCCACCAAGTTACCCCGGCAGGCAGTGGACCGGTACTCCCTCCCCCCGGACTATTTCTGCTTCTCGAGGCCGAGCGACTCAATCTGAAACTGCTGCCGGGTGCCAATCCGGACGCCAAACTCACCATCGGGATTGAACACCGACCGCAAAAACGACGTCGCTACGGTCCGATTGATTACGAGCGTCACCGTTTTGTCGTCCACGACCACGCGAAACGTGTTCCGAACCGACTCATCGCGACGGCCGCTGTGTAGGGCGATCCCGGACAGCTTCTTCCAGTCGACCAGCGCCACCCGACGCGAGCCGGTGTGCTGGAAGACCCCGAATTGGCCGTCATTCTTGACGAGAAACTCGGTGTATTCGGCATTGGGTGTCTGCATGTTGCGCCCACCCAGGAACACTCCGAACCCGTCAGGGATTGTGGCACCCGTCCGTCCGCTGAACAGAACACCTTGCAAAATGAACTTGCCGCTTGCTTCATTTTTGGGCGTCCAGACAATCGAGGTCGGACCGGACGTCAGGTAATATCCCTTGCCACGGTTGATGAGCAGCACCGTGTCGCCCGGAATGCCTTTCGCGGCGCCGTCGCTTCGAACGAGCCAGCCCGTTGGGCGCTTGTTTTCATCTGGACCAGCAACTGCCGAGATTTGCGGGTTCATAATCTTCTGGGCCTGCACCTGGCCCGCTGCTCCAAAAAACACAATGGCAGTCGACAATCCCGCCAGCATCCAGGATTTCACGCCAAAACTTCGTTGGTTCACGCACAACTCCGGAAAAGGTAGAACCCCCCGAGAAAAATAGAGGACTCTGTGGTTGGTCACCAACGCCATTTCAATGGTTCGCGACGCGTTGCGGCCAGTGCGCCGTTATCACGCTCTTGATGCCGCCACGCACGTTGAAATCGCCAACCACCGTAATACTTTCGGGCGTGCACGCTGCGACGAGATCGTCGAGAATGCGATTTACGGCGCGTTCGTAGAAGATGCCGTCGTTTCGGAAACTCCACAGATAGTGTTTGAGACTCTTGAGCTCAAGACACGTTGCCGCGGGCGAATACGTGATACGAATGGTCGCGAAATCGGGCGCGCCACCCTCCAACATTTTCAAATCGGCTGCGTCGGTTTCGATGCCGCCCAGTGGGCAGAGCGACGTGAATTCCGTCGTCTCCATGAAAATTTCGTAGCGCCGATCCGCGTAGGGATTCGGGAATTTTTCCAGCAGTTCTGGTCTGGGCATTGGACAAATCTAATAACGACCGGTCGCGAATGAACTGCGTGCCATCTGGGGCGCTGCACACTGCGGAAAACTGCAGCTGCTAAAACACTGATTTTACGGATTTAGCGAATTAACCGGATACTTCGCATTGAACACACTCGTGCATGGGCGAGTTCTCCTTTTTTCGATAAAAACACCCGGGGAAACCAACGTGCTTTTTCTACAGTTCTCCCATGCCCAGTAGTTCGCAGTTCCCCGAACCCGCAGAAGCGCGAAGTATCCGGTTAATCCGTAACGTCCGATGAATCCGCGTAATAGCAGTTGGCGGTTGCAGTTCGCGACCCCACACTACCTATCGCGCAACTTCCGCGACATCTCCTCAAGCACCAACCGCTCGCCCGGCGTCAAACTCTCCAGCCCCTGCGCCGCGATCTTGTCGAGCACCGCATCGACCGCATTCGCACTCACCACAGGCGTCGCAACCGATGGCGCCGAAGCCGGCGCCGTTGGACGCACGCGCGCAACCGCAGCTTTACTTTGCGCGACGATATCATCAACATCACGCTCACGCGGACGCGACGAAGTTTTCGGCACGGCGCGCGGCGGTTCATCACCGTAATCGGGCGCTGGCGCAATGCGACGACTGAACCGCGAAAAACTCTGCGCCGACGGCAACCGCATGTAAATAAATCCCGCGGCAATGCCGCCCAAGTGCGCGGCCCAGGCGGTACCGCCCACGGCATCGTGATCGATGTACGTCATCACGAGATTGACCGCGACCATGAAGCCCACAAAAAACTTCACCTTCATTGGCACCATCGCGAACAACAACACTTCTTCGTCGGGCCAACGCGACGCATACGCCACCGCCACACCAATAATCGCGGCCGATGCACCGATCAACACGCCTTGTCCGCCAAACATGTAGTGAAAGCACCAACCACCCAATCCGCACCACAGATAGAACCAGGTGAACGTGCTGCTGCCCCACGCACGTTCCACACGCGGTCCGAAAATCCAGAACGTGATCATGTTGAGCGCGAGATGCTTGAAATTCCCGTGCACGAACATGTACGTGAGCACCTTCCACAACTGCCGGCGCTCGAGGTCACCGGTCGCGTAGCCTAATACGCTTTCGACAAGCTCCGGTTTGATAACCGTTTCCTGCACAAAAAACACCGCGACGCACAGGCCAATGATCCAGTGCACCGCATATTGTGGGCGGGAATAGTCGGTTTCGTCGAAAACGGCGTGGGCCATGATGCAGCTACAGAGACGAAGTCGGAGATGACGTCAGGACGCGGGCGCGGCAGGAGCGATCGGACGTGATTGCAGCGCCAATTGCACGATGCGCTCGCAGAGCTCCGGAAACAAGACGCCCGCTGCGGCCGCGGCCTGCGGGATCAGACTGGTGGGCGTCATGCCCGGCAACGTGTTTGCTTCCAGACACCAGCACTGGCCATTCGGATCCAACCGGAAGTCCAAACGGGCGTACCCCTGAAGCTTGAGCGCGTCGAACGCCGTGAGCGCTTGCTCGGACAGGAGGGCGTGCGTTTCGGTCGTCAGCTCGGCCACAAACTCCCGGGCCATGCCGGGCGTGTACTTGCACTCGTAGTCGTACAGCTCTTTGACCGGTTCAATCTCAATCGTAGGCATGGTTTTGCCGCCCAGCACCGCTACGGTGAGCTCTCGACCAGGGACAAAGCGTTCCACCATCACTTCGTCGTCAAACCGGAACGCCTCTTTGATGGCGAGGGCGAGCGCGCTTGGGTTTCGCACGATCGACAATCCAACCGTGCTGCCCTGCTTGGACGGCTTCACGATGACCGGCCACCCCAGAAACGTGGCCACGTCCTCGGCCAATAGCTCCTGTCCCGTGCCCGGATGCGGCGCCATCAACCAGTCGGCGGTTGAGACGCCGGCCGCCCGCATTACCACTTTGGACAAGTGCTTGTCCATCGCCAGCGCGCTCGCGAGGTGCCCGCTTCCGGTGTACGGTACGCCAGCCATGTCGAGTACCGCCTGCACCGTGCCGTCTTCACCCTGACCACCGTGCAACGCGATGAACACACAATCGGCGTTCACAATTTCGGGCAGCGTTCCAAGCGCGGGTGATAATCCTTTGGCGCTCAGATTGGAGAGCTGCTCGAGCGATGGGGGATTGGAGCCCACGCCACTCGCCAGCAACTCTTCTTCTTGTTCGCGCGACATCAGGCCGTCAACGGGATCGAGACACGTGACCGTGTGCCCGTTCTCGCGCAAACCGATCGCAATACGCAGCCCCGACGACAACGACACATCGCGTTCGGCCGACGCGCCACCTAACAGCACTGTGATGTTCATAATGAAATGTGGGTGTTACCGCGCCATGAGATATTCGAGCACATCAAATCGCGTCACGATGCCTTGCACCATGTTGTCTTTTTT
>JBDUBA010000391.1:0-3723 GCA_040004335.1 Gemmatimonas sp. | reverse complement strand
CGTCGACCATTGGCGCACCAGCGATCAGAAACAACGCTGGTGTGCCGCAACGTTGTTGCAAATCGAGCAAAACTTTCGTCGCATTCGTGGGCTCAAACACTTACCCTTGCTCCAAACCGCGTTGCAGAACAAACTCCATCTTACCGCTGCTTGAGCAGCGCTTTTCAGGCATTCACCCGAATTTCAACTGGAAGCGGGACACACTCGAGACGATTTCCATCGCCTAATTAGTGAGCGTATCTTTGGGGGCGCAGGAGGTCGCATGTATGGCGGTGCCATCGAAAAGTTCCCCCGACGTTACGGAGACAGCGGTGTCGTTCCGTGCGGGTCGGCGACGGTTTAAGATTGAATACAAAACGTGGGTAGTCGAAGAAACCGCGCGCTGCACGGGCAACGCGCGACCAACGAAAATACCAACGGGTTGTTACGCCAATATTTTCCGAAAGGCACTGATTTGGGTGGCGTTACGCGTGAAGAGTTAGAGGCGATTGCGCACACGCTGAATACGAGACCAAGAAAAACACTGCAATGGCGCACCCCTGCAGAAGCACTCAACACGCTATTACAATCTCCTTCAAGTCACCCTGTTGCGACGACTGGCTGAATTCGGGTTGACTGCCTCTGTCGGAATGGTGAATTAATCCGGACGCGGGACGCCGCGAAATAATAGCCATCGAGAGTGCGCGCATTACGAGTGACACCTCCATCGAGTCTTGCATCGCCCATCCGACGCAGCGCCGCGAGCCGAGATCGAGCACCGTGGCGAGATAGAGCGTGCCCTCGCGCGTCGGCAAATACGTCATGTCGGACACCGAGACGCGGTCCGTCTCCGCGCTTACGTCGAAGTGCCGCGCTAGAAGATTTGGCGCAATCGGATCCGCATGATGCGAATCCGTCGTCGTGATGCGACGCTTCTTGGGCGAGCGCGCCACGAGTCCTTCCTGCCGCATCAACCGGGCCACGCGCTTGCGACTCGTGGGCCATCCTTGCGCCGTCAATTCCTTATGCACACGCGGTGCCCCATAGCGGTCATGACTCTCCGCATGCGCCACGCGCACATGCGCCATCAACACATCGTCCATCATCGCGCGCCAGCTTTCGGGCCGGGTGAGCGACGCATAATAACCCGACGGGGTGACGTTGAGCACGCGGCACATGAGTCGCACAGCAAACTCGTGACGATGACGAGTGATCACGGCGTACCTCATCGCGACTCTTTCGCGAAGTACACCGCCACTTTTTTTTGCGAACGCTTGCTCCTGCCGCAACATCTCATCCTCGCGGCGCAGCCGGCGATTCTCCTGCTCCAACGTTTCCCCGGGCACGCTCGAGACGGCGGCGCGATCCGCGTTCGCTTCCTGCGCCCATCGCCGCAACTGCTCCGCCCGGATATCCAATTCACGCGCCTCTTGCGCCACCGACACGCCCGTCGCGCGTCGCTCGTGCATCATTCGCACGGCGTCGGCTTTGTGTTCCGCGGTAAACGTGCGACGCTCCCGCCGTCCGATCGGTCCCGCTTTGCTGCCTTTCGCCTTGCGTTGCATTCGACACCTCCACCCCGAACTTAGGGTGCGTGAGGTGTCCACGAAATCGGGCCAATCCCAGTGCGCTAAACAGCGTTCATGTTGCATTCTTCTCCACTCGGCGCTCCGAGAAACGGTGAAGTACACATGATACGCACAACCGTCGGAAGAACGTTTGTGATTCTCGTTTAGTTAGATTTCTGAGCACGTGCTGCGCTCCGAATTTTATCGGCGACGATTGAATCTAGGAGTGCGGGCGCAACGCTGCCTTTCACTATAGCTGATCCAACCAACGTGGCCGGTGTCGCGATAAACCCCAAAGAGCGCGCCTGCCTAGAATTGGAGAGGACTAAATCCATGTAGCGCTCTTCGAGCACACACTCTTCCAACTTCTTTTGATCGTGAATCTTTGCTTCCACAGCTATCTGTTTCCAACTGTTTCTAACGCCGTTGCCGTTGTGGCGAAACGCCGCTTCATGGAATTCCGAAAAGCGTCCTTGTTCCGCCGCGCAATGCGCCGCAAGATGGATTTGAATCGTTGTCAGGTTCGTAGTATCAAGGACGAAATCTTTGATAACCGTAGCAACGTGCTGCGGATATCGGTCACGAATTTCGCTCAGTGCTGAGTTGAATTCTTGGCACCAGGAACACGTGTAGTCCATGTATTCGATGATCGTGACTGAAGCGTTATCACTACCAATTTTTTCACCGCCTTTCGATAACTTGAACAATTCAGCACGACTGAAATCTGTTCTCGATGATTTCGCCAACGCTGCGATCTTAGTGGCATCCAATACGTTTGTAAAACGTGCCAAAAGTAGTATTAGGACAATGGCAGCGAGTGAAAGTGCACAAATATCAATTAGACGCTTCATTTTGACATAGCCTCCAGCTTCAAGTCTGACGGCAGCTGGAGTCGATAAATGCTAGAGTTAACGCTGTTTGTTCCAAAGATGGTTCGTCCGTCCTTGCCTATCGTGATTGACCGTAACGGTTCGGTTGTGATAAACTTTGCCTTCAGATTGCCATTCCAATCGTATATCTGTAGTTGGGTACCGTCAGCTGGTAGTGGTGACTTGTCTGCAGCCCTATTTGCACTTCCAGAATAGACGGCGACAAAGAAGCTGTCAGCCGCAAAACAAGACGGATAAAAATACTTTGTTGGACTCCATCCCAATTCTCCCTTCGAAGAAACTTTGAACTCACCGTCGCTACTGTCAGGTACGTCTGCTAGCCGCAAGAATTTTGCATCCCGGTCCCGAATTTCGATGCGACCCGCGTAGAGGTACGCAACAATAAGTCGGTCACCCCGCGGACGCGCGCAGATGCTGACATTGTTTGACGCGGAGACTCGTTGACGGTGTGGCACGCTGTCGCCACCCAGTAGATAACCTGATTCCCTCGTGCGGACCGCCCCTGATGAATCGAATATGATTAGGTGCGTTATGCTGTCAGGACTCCAGCCTATGTAGCCCTCTCTGAGCCGAGCCAGTCGAAAAACCATAGGCAACGGAAGACGTTTGACGTCGCCGATATTGGAGGGAATTTTGGGGTTCCGATTTACTTTGGTCAATCGTCTGCCAGTCGCATCAAATACTATTGCAGAAGTCCCATCAGGGCTCGGCATTACTGCCATCACGGAACGAAAATCACCTGGCCCGTCGCCCACTGCTCCTTTTGACCAGATTATTCTACCACTATTTGCATTAATTAAGTGGAGAAAAGGATCTCCCCCGTAGTCGGAAACCCAGAGGACGGAATCTGTAAGGGTAATCACCCCTGGTTTGCCTAAGATCGGGCTATTCGAAATCAATACTGCTGGGAGTGCAGGGATGCTTTCGGCTTGGCCTGTAGCAGGAGTGCCAGCAGCTCTTATAACCTTTGGTGATGGTCGCTCACAGCCCACACAGACTAGGATGGCGAACAAGAAGCGGAAGGATGTCATCGGATCGGCCTGGGAAAATGAAATATAAGAAACGCGGCCAACACGACCCTGAAGCAGCGCTGGTACAGAGCGATAAATACTGTTGGCGTCCGCGTTCTTGACGAGGCGTTCACGACGATGTCATCACTTCGCACAAACATTAATTCAAGTTAGGTGAATGCCCTTACGTATCGCCGAATTGAGTTGTGCAAATGCGGAGGCGAGCATACGGTCTCGGTGAACAACGCCCAAAGTCTGCGTTGTTCACCTCCCGAT
>JBDUBA010000418.1:0-12587 GCA_040004335.1 Gemmatimonas sp. | reverse complement strand
CGCCGATAAACAGCGCGCCGAGGAATTGCCGTTGATGCCGTTTGCGGATCAGATGTTGGGCTTGCAGGACACTCGGCGCGAAATGAAGCCGCTCGATCCGGCAGCAACGGCGAAAGTTCTATCGCAACTCGCGAAACAAGTCGACAGCGTACGCTCGCTGTTTGAAGCACCGGCCGGCGGTGGTCGCGGAGGCGCTGCCGCGGCGCCCGTGAATGGCGACGCACCACAAACGCAGCAGGTGCGCGTTCCGGCACCGAAAGTTTCGCGCACGGTTGCCAATCGCGCCGCCGACGACATCGCGCAACTTCGATCGACCGTCACCGGTTGGTATCGCTACTACGATGGATACGATCCGATGTTTTCGTGGTGGTTGAAAGCGCCGTACGCCAAACTTGATTCGGCGCTCAATCGCTACACGCGCACGCTCCGTGAACGTGTTGTTGGATTGCCTGCAGCCGCCGGTCAGGTGGCAGCTGGTGGGGGTGGGGGTGGGGGCGGTGGCCGCGGCGGTGGCGGTGGAGGAGGAGGTGGTGGTGGCGGCGCGGGCGGCGGCGGCGGAAACAACGACGGCCCCATCATCGGCGATCCTATTGGCGCCGAAGGGCTCAAGGCCGATCTCGAACACGAGATGATTCCCTACACGCCCGAAGAACTCATCGCGATCGCGGAAAAGGAATACGCCTTTTCGTTGAGCGAAGCCAAGAAAGCGGCACGCGAAATGGGCTTGGGTGATGATTGGAAAGCCGCGATGGAAAAAGTGAAAAACACGTACGTCGAACCCGGCAAACAACCGGAGTTGATTCGCGGTTTGGCGCGTGATGCGGAAGCGTTCTTCGACAAGCATGATTGGGTCACCATTCCGGCGCTCGCGCGGGAAGACTGGCGCATGGACATGTTGAGCCCCGATCGCCAGAAGGCCAGCCCCTTCTTCCTCGGCGGCGAATCAATTCTCGTCGCGTATCCCACCGACGACATGTCGGAAGAAGACAAGTTGATGAGTTTGCGCGGCAACAATCCGCACTTCTCGCACGCGACTGTGTTTCATGAATTGAATCCGGGCCATCATCTGCAACAATTCATGCAGGCGCGGTACAACCAGCATCGTCGGCTGTTCAGCACGCCGTTCTGGAACGAAGGCCAGAGCCTGTACTGGGAAATGTTTCTGTGGGATCACGACTTTCACGTGACACCCGAAGACCGCATGGGTGCACTGTTCTGGCGCATGCACCGCAGTGCGCGCATCATCTTCTCGCTCAATTTTCATCTGGGAAAGATGACGCCCGACCAGGCGATTCAATTCCTGGTGGATACGGTCGACTTTGAACGCGCGAATGCCGAAGCCGAAGTGCGGCGCTCGTTCAACGGCACCTATGCACCGTTGTATCAGGCGGCCTACATGCTGGGCGGACTCGAGCTGCGAGCACTGCATCACGAGATCGTTGACACCCGGAAGATGACGGACCGTGAGTTCCACGACGCTTTGCTGCAGGGGGGGCCAATGCCCATCACGATGATTCGGGCGCGACTCCTCGACAAGGTGGTGCTGACACGAGGTGGCACACCGGACTGGAAATTCGCGGATCAGTTACCACCGCCGATACCGCGACCTGAGAAAAAGAAATAAGGCGCTCCAACACCACACCAGAAACAAAACACCCCCCGTCATGATGCTGACGGGGGGTGTTTTGTTTCGCTGCGTAACTCAACCTCTCATTCGTTGTGCGTTACAGCAGATCAGTTTCCAACGATCAGCAACGTGGTGCTGACCGAACTTCTGGCGCCCTGTGCATCGGTCACCGTGAGCGTGATCGTGTGCGTTCCTATCTTGAGATTGTTCAGAAAGAAGAACGAGCCCGTTCCGATTTGGCCAGACAGGTCGCTCGTCCACACCAGCGATGCTCCGCTGAGTGCGCCTTGCTCGGGATCGATTCCCGTACCAATGAACGGAATCATCATACCCTTGGCCGCTACGCCGCCGCTGCCCGGAGAGATCATCGTTGCCACTGGCGGCGCGTTGCCGGGGATTGGGGCGGCGGCCGCTGCGGTAACGGTAATGGTGCGGGACACTGCGCCAGTCACACCACGAGAATCCTTGACCGTGAGCGTAATGACGTGTGTACCAACCGGCAGCGCACTCGTGCTGAACAATGTGCCCACACCGATCGTGCCGCTCACATTGCTCGTCCACACCAACGATGCACCGCTCAATGTTCCGTCTTCCGGGTCAAAGCCTGAACCGGAGAACGTGATCGCCGTGCCAACTTCCACAGTCGCATTGTTGGACGGTGTGGAGATGAAGGCAGACGGTGCTTGATTGGCCGAGATGTTGATGGTGCGCGTGGCGACGCTCGTTGCGCCGTTGGCGTCCTTCGCGGTCAACGTGATGAGGTGTGCGCCAATACTCAGCGAACTGAGTGCGAACGATGTGCCTGTGCCAATCTGTCCGTTGAGACTGCTGGTCCACACCAGTGACGAACCGCCCAGCGTGCCGTCTTCAGGATCGGTTGCGGAACCGGTAAACGTCAGTGTCGTGCCTTGCACAACCGACGTCCCAGCGGCCGGTGAGGAAATGATTACCGATGGGAGCTGATTGACGGGCGCAGTGACCGTGACGGTACGAGTGACGAAGCTGCTCAGCCCCTGCGAATCCGTCACGGTCAACGTGATGGTATGTGTTCCAACCGACAGTGCGCTGGTCGAGAACGAACTGCCGCTGCCAATGGCACCGTTGATGTTGCTCGTCCATTTAAGCGACGCGCCAGACAGTGCACCGTCTTCCAGATCGGAACCGGTGCCGGTAAACGTCAGCGTCGTTCCGAGCGCGACCGACGTTCCACTCGCGGGTGAGGAGATGGTCGCGGACGGCGCCTGATTCACGACGGGTGCTGCGATGATGTTGACGGTAACGGTCGCGTAGTCCAGCTGGTTATTGCGATCAACCACCGCCAGCTGAATTGTATGCTTTCCAAGCTTGTTTGGTCGGTAGGTCACGGATGTGCCGTAGCCGATGACAGCTCCGACCGAACTATCAAGCCACTGCACGTTCTCGCCGCTGAGAGCTCCGTCTTCCGGATCAGCGCCCGAGCCTGTAAAAACAATTTCAGCGCCTGCCACATACGTGGCGCCGTTGGCCGGTCCCGTGACAGTTGCAACGGGATGCTGATTGACAGTCGGCGCCGGCGCGGTCACGGTGATCGTGCGCGTTGCGGTTCCGATCAGCCCCTGCGGGTCTTTCGCCGTAAGCGTAACAACATGGGTTCCTACCGAAAGCGCGGTCGTGGAGAATGACGCACCCGAACCAATCGCGCCGCTCAGATTACTGCTCCACGTCAATGACGCCCCCGTCAGCGCTCCGTCTTCCGGATCACTGCCGCTTCCGGCAAACGTCACGGTGGTGCCTTGCACAACTGACAGCCCATTCGTGGGCGACGTAATCGTTGCCGCTGGTGCCTGGTTCGGCACCTTTACGATCAGCGTGATGGACGTACTTGATGTCGCGTTTTGACTGTCTTTCGCAGTGAGCGTAATGGTGTGCGTGCCAACACTCAGCGCCGAGGTCGTTAATGAAGCGCCGCTGCCCAGCGTGCCATTGATGTTGCTGCTCCACACCAATGACGTTCCGGACAACGTCCCGTCTTCGAGATCCGCGCCGGCACCGGTGAACGTCACGTTCGTTCCCTGCACAACCGTGCTTCCGGCCGCGGGCGCCGAAATCGCCACACTTGGCGCCTGATTGGGCGCGAGTATGGAAACGGTCGTGGAGCTCGTGTTCGTCAATCCGCCGGCATCCGTAACCGTGAGCGAAATCGTCTTCTGACCGGCACTCAGATATGTCGCAATCGCGGTTGCACCAAGCGCCGTACTGACCGTCGCGCCCGGCATCGACCAGGCATACGAAGTGATGCCGTTGTCATCCGTCGATGCGGAACCATTCATCGTACATACCAACAACACGCAGGACGCGGTGAATTTCGACACGGGCGCAGCGTTCACCGGAATCGTTGGCGCCGCGTCAGCAATACCAAGCAGCAGGTTCGGACTGCCCTGCACGTCCTGAATCTTGTTCGTGCGTGCAGCGGCACTCAGCGCGCTGGCCACGGCCGCGGGTGTTGCCGTCGGATGTGTTTCAAGGTAGAGCGCGGCGACACCCACCACGTGCGGCGTTGCCATCGATGTACCGCTCAACGTGTTCGTCGCGTTATCGCCACTGTACCACGCTGACGTGACTTCAACGCCAGGAGCGAAGATGTCAACGCATGAGCCGTAGTTGGACCACGACGCCCGCACGTCATCATAGCTGCTGGCCGCGACGGTGATGGCCGTTGGTGTGCGGCCCGGTGACTCAAGGCACGCATTGCCGCCACTGTTACCGGCGGCAATGGCATACGTGATGCCAGAGGCGATCGACCCAGCGACAGCCGCATCCAGTGATGCCGAGGCGTTGCCACCAAGACTCATGTTCACAACCGCCGGTTTCTGCGCGTGGGCAGTCACCCAGTCAATGCCCGCAATAACCGCTGAGGTTTTTCCGTTACCCGTGCAATCAAGCACGCGAACTCCATACAACTGGACTTCCTTCGCCACACCGTAGGTCGCTCCGCCAATCGTGCCCGCCACGTGCGTGCCGTGACCATTACAGTCGGCGGCGCCTCCCGCTTGCGAACTGAACGCGGCCAGTGCGCGGCCGCCAAACTCGTTGTGCGACTCGCGAATCCCGGTATCGATGATATAAACGCTGACCCCTTTTCCGGTCGCGTTGTACGTGTAGGAGTTGTTGAGCGGAAGCGAGGCCTGATCGAGTCGGTCAAGTCCCCAGACCGCGGGCGATTGCACACCGCCCCCGCTCACCGTCATCACTTGATCAACTTCGACGAGCTGCACTTCCGGACGCGCACGCAAATTTGCGGCAGCGGCATCGGACATGTGCGCAGCGAATCCATTGAGCGCGGTTGTATAGGTGTAGTCCACCTGACCACCCGCAGCACCAATCATGTTGCGCATGATTGGTGTCAGCGCGCTCATGCCTGGCTTCAGCACTACAATGTACGAACCGTTTTCCGTGATTGAATTTTCGGAACGTTTTGCGAGTTCTGGCGAACTGGGCAAGTCCTGGCAGCTGGCGAGCACGACGCTGGCCAGTACGACGAAGCTGAGCTTCCGCACGTTTCAGAATTCCTGATGTTATGAGTGGCTGACACCGGTGTCGTGTCAGCGTGGACCGAGTCGTTGTACTCGCAAGAGAAGCAAGACACGGGCCTCCGTGCACTGGATGGCTGCGGCGCATTCCAGTTGGGCGCGGACGACCGGGAATCTCACTTGGTCACGCGCACTATGCGTGTGATTCGGATCACGTCCCGCGCATAATCTTGCACTAAGAAATCCTTAATGCAAACCAAGCTAAGTTGCAATTTTGCAACAAGATGCGAGCTGTTCGGTGACGCAATCGCGTAACGATAGGCACGGATGCTCAATGTGTGACAATAGCGTGTCGCACAGCACACGTCCTTTATCCAAATGTTGCGTCGGCGTCTCACGTTTCGCCTGCCAGCGCCCGGCAATTTTTGTCCCGCGGGCAAGTTCTTCCCACCAACCTTGCCGGGATGTCTGTGCCAGAGGTGTGACAGCCAACACAGGACGCTCAGCCGTAAGGGAGGAACCCGTACGTGATAGTCCGGTTACCTCACAGACATGCATTTCTCAAAACAACGAGGCGAACTCATGACTGACACGACGCAAAACAGCAAACAGGAAAAACTCGAAGAATTTCAGAAGCTGGTGGACGATTTCGATCTCGCCATGCTTGTCACCACCTCCGAAGATGGCGCAATTGTCTCGCGCATGATGGCTACGCAGAAACGACGCCCTGGCGTCGACATGTGGTTTGTCACTACCGCCGCCGATGAAAAAGTCAGCGAGATTGAAGCGGCGCCCGAGGTCAACGTTTCCTACGTCAGCAACGGGTCACGCGATTGGGTGTCCGTGAGCGGAACCGCGACCCTCAATCAGGATCGCTCAATCATTCGGGCGTTGTACCAGCCGGATTGGAAAGCGTGGTTCCCGGATGAAGGGGGCGTTCGCAACGGTGGTCCCGATGATCCGCGCATCGCGCTGATTGACGTGGACGCCCATCGCGTCACGTATTTCCGAAACACCGATTCGAAACCTGTGGCAATGTTCAAGGTGCTGCGCGCGATGGCCACGGGAAATCCACCCGATTTCGGAAAGACGAAGGTCATAACGAAGTAGGCCTCAATTCCAGGAGAGCGTCCGCAACTGATCGAGATTGATGTTGCCTCCCGACAGCACGGCGGCCACTCGTGAACCCGCCGGCATTTTGACCAATCCGGTCATGAGGGCCGCCACCGGTGCTGCCGCTGCTCCTTCGATTACCAGTTTGCAACGCTCCATCGTCCATAACATCGCATCAAAAATTTCGCGGTCGGGCAGCGTTACGATTTCATCGACGTAGCGCTGTACCACCGAGAAGTTGAGTTCGCCCGCGCGGCGCACCCGCAGTCCATCAATGACCGTGTTGCATTCAATCGTCTGCAGACTGCCCGCATCAAGGCTCGCCTTCATGGCCGGACCGTCCGACGACTCAACGCCAATGACGCGAATGTTCGGATTGAAACTCTTGACCGCCATCGACACGCCGGCAATCAATCCGCCGCCACCGATCGGCACCACAACGGCATCAACCTCGGGCCAGTCCTGCACGATTTCCAGACCGAGCGTGCCCTGACCCGTGATAATGTCCTCGTCGTCAAACGGGTGTACGTAGGTCAATCCTTCGTTGCGCACGAGCTCTTTCGCCTTTTCGTTGGCCTCGTCCCAGATGTTGCCGTGCAACACAACTTCGGCGCCATATCCTTTGGTCGCAGCAATCTTGGCGGGTGTAGCGTTGGTCGCCATACACACCACCGCGCGAATGCCGTAAATGCGCGCAGCGAGCGCCACCCCTTGCGCGTGATTACCGGCGCTTGAACACACGACGCCGCGTTTCTTGTCGGCTTCGGACATCTGCGCAAACTTGTTGAGCGGCCCGCGAATCTTGTACGAGCCCACCGTCTGGAAATTCTCGGCCTTGAGCTTCACTTCATACCCGGTGAGTGCACTCAGCTGACGCGACGACAGCAGCGGCGTGTGTTTGATGTGCGCGGCAATACGCGTGCGCGCAATTTCGAAATCCCGATACGTGCGCGTGAGCAGCTTCGAATCAGTCGACATGTTGGGATTGGGTTGCTCAGATGGCATCAGATAAACTCGTGAAGTTTGGGACGGGGGTTGCTGCAACGGCATCGCACATACACTCGACGTTTGAGACTGGGTGGCTCAAACGGCATCAGACAAACTCGTGAAGTTGAAGTCGCGCACTTTGATCGCGGGCATCGCAACTCCGGGTCCACCGTCACCACCCGCGGTGCGCACCGACGCGCTCACACCGTCCAGATTATTCAGCATGAATAACGGCGAATCGTTGAAACGGAAATTCTTGATGGATCGGGCAATTTTTCCGTTTTCGATGAGGAACGTGCCGTCGCGCGTGAGCCCCGTGTACACCAGCGTTTTCGTATCAACGGGGCGCAAATAGAACAGGCGCGTCACAATCACGCCGCGCGGCGTACTCTTGACCAGCGACTCCACCGTGTCGCTCCCACCCATCATGCGCAACGACGAGGCGTTGCCCGTTGCTGTCTTGCCCTGTTTGTTGGCCCAAAACCGTGAATACGCCAACTGTTGCAACACGCCGTTCGCGACCCAGGTCTGTTTGCCAACGGGCAATCCCTCGTTGTCAAACGGCGACGACGGAATGAGCAGGTCCGCCGGATCCGACACCAGCGTAACGCGCGAATCCATGATTTTTTCGCCCAGTTTCGTGCCGCCCGGTTTGGAGAATGCACTCCGCCCTTCGTCGGCGGCGCGGGCCTGCAGTGCGCCGCTCAGCAATCCAATCAGATCGGCCGTTGCCTGCGGCTCGAAAATCACTGTGTATCGGCCCGGTTCAATGGCGACCGGATTGCGCGACCGACGCGCTTTGTCAATTGCCACACGCGCAACTTCTTCCGTATCAAGTTTCGTCCAGTCGTTGTGCTCCATACCGGACCATCCGGAACCGGTGCCGTCGTTCGTACGCGCCGTCAATGTGTAGTTCGCGTTTGTGCTGCGTTGATAGGCAAACAATCCTGCGTTCGTGCCAATGGCCTGCGCAGTGGCGTTGCACACGATGTAGCCCGCAACCGTAAGCTCCTTGCCCGCCCGAGCCGGTGCCAGCGCGCGCAATGCCGCCTTGGCGCGATCATCGGCGGTCAGGTCGGCCGTTGAGTCGTACCACGTTGTCACAGTGCTGTATTGCTGCGCACCAAGTTCCCCGAGGTACTCGGGATCTTCGGGCGCGAGTTTCGCCAACGCCTCCGACTGCTCCACCGCTCGCCGCAAACCGTCGTCGCTCCGATCGTTGGTCACCACCGATGCTTTGCGTTTGCCAAACACGCTCTGCACGCGCATGGTCGTGTTGGTCGTAACGCCCGACGTCGAAATTTGATTGTCGGCAAAACGCAAGTTGGTTTCGCGCCCGCTGTTCACCGTGACGCGCACCGCATCGGCCTTCGAAAATTTGAGCGCACGTGACACCAGTGCCTCCGCGTCAATCCGGCTCAACACGCCACCAGGCGCGCGGGCGAGCCGTTTCGGAGAGTCCATTTCGCGACTCATGACGCACGCCCCGTGTTGATCACGTTCACGTTCTTGAATCGCGTTGGCGGACAGCCGTGGCTCACTGCGTTTGATTGGCTCGGCTGGCCTTTGCCGTCGTTGAAGGTGCCACCAAACTCGTAACTCGACTTTCCGCCCAGCATGTCCAGCGAATTCCAGAAATCGGGCGTGCGCATCTGATACGCGACATCCTTTAACTGACCGACAATTTTTCCGCCTTTGACTTCGTAACACAGCTGCGCGCCAAACTGGCCGTTGTAACGCTGTTGATCAATCGAATACGAAGAGCGTCCAATCATCGCGATGCCTTTGTCCGTTGCGCTAATCAGGTCGTTCCACGACAGATCTTTTTCGCCCGGCTGCAGCGACACATTGGGCATACGCTGAAACGCGACGTCTGCCCAGCTTTGCGCATACGAACAACCATGCGATCGTGTTGGTTGACCATTTTTCTTGTACCACCAGTCAAGCCACGGTGCTTGCTCGCGGTTCGTTTGGTAATCAACAAAAATTCCGTTTTTCACGATGTGGAAGTCGTTGGGTTGCACACCATCGTCGTCGTACCCAATGGTCGCGAGCGCTCCCGCTTCCGAACGATTGCCCACCAAATTCATCATTGGCGGCCCGAGTTTCAGTTGACCCAGCACTTTCTCGGGCGGCGCAATGAAACTTGTGCCGGCGTAGTTCGCTTCGTAACCCATCGCACGATCGAGTTCGGTCGAGTGTGCCATCGATTCGTGAATCGTAAGAAACAGCTGTGACGGATGCAAAATGAGATCATAGCGCCCCACATCCACCGACTTCGCCGTCAGCTTCTCCGCCGCCTCGCCGCCCCACTTCTGCGCGTTGTTCACTATGTCAGCCTCAAGCACGTACTCCCACCCGCGCGCATGGGGCTGCACAACTTCCGGTCCGCGCACGGCCGTTTGTGTGCGATCGGCCGAGACAGCGGTGCAGGACATGGTCACCCAACTACGCACGTAATCCTGCGTGATGACCGAGCCATCGGTGTTCGCGTAGTTGCGTTCTTCCTTGATGAACTGCAAGCCGGAATTCACAAACCGAATGTTTGGTACTTTGAGCGCAGCTTCGTTTGCGCGCAGCAGCAAGTCGGCTTTTTGTTCAACGGGAATCGTGAACGGGTCAACCGTATACGCACTGCGCCACGTCGCATTGGGATACGCCGGCGACGGCGACAACGTTACGCGGCGGTCCTGCGCAATACGATTTGCTTTTGCGATGGCTACCGCTTCCTGCGCGGCCGCACCAATACCGGGCTTCGTTAATTCCTGCGTTGCACAAAACCCCCAGCACCCGTCAACCAGCACGCGCACGCCGCAGCCCATCGTATCGGTATCAACGACGTCGGTAACCTGTTTCTCACGCGTCTGCACCGAATTGTTGCGGTTACGCGAAATGCGCACGTCGGCCCAACTCGCGCCATACCGTTTGGCGGCATCCAATGCCTCCATCATCAACTCGCGCGTTGCCGCATCGGTGTAAAGCGCTGGCAACGGTGCGAAAGTCACATTGTCTTTGGCAGCGCCAAATGGCTGCGCGGTTCGCAGCAACGTTGGCGCGACGGCCAGCGCACCCAGGGAGGTGCTGCCGGCCTTCAGGAATTCTCGGCGGGTGGTCATGAGCTCTTTTGGCGGTGGGAGAACGACACCTGAAGATGGCCGATAAACGAACCTTGCGGCAACTCTGCACGAGACGCATTCATCACGGGATGTCGACCCCTCTTGCAGACGAACGCTTCCGGTTGCTGGTCGAAGGCGTTCAGGACTACGGCATTTTCATGCTCGATCCGACAGGCCACATTCTGTCGTGGAACGCGGGCGCTGCTCTGATCAAGGGTTACAGCGCAGATGAAATCATCGGAAAACATTTCTCGACGTTTTACACCACCGAGGCAATCGATCGCGGATGGCCGGAGTTCGAACTCAAGAATGCCGCCGAACTCGGCCGCTTCGAAGATGAAAACTGGCGCCTCCGAAAAGATGGCTCGCACTTCTGGGCACAGGTCGTGATCACGGCAGTGCGCGACGACGCCGGAACCCTGCTCGGCTTCTCAAAAGTTACGCGAGATCTGACCGAACGCCGGCGGCATGAAGAGGCGCTTCGTGAAAGCGAAGAACGATTTCGCCTGCTGGTTGATGGTGTGCGCGACTATGCCATCATCATGCTCAATTCCGCCGGATTTGTGCAAACGTGGAATGCCGGCGCTCAAGCAATTCTTGGATATTCGGCTGCGGAAATTGTTGGTCGCCATTTCAGCAATTTTTATCCAACCGATGGCGTCGAGAGCGGCTGGCCCGAAGATGAACTGGCCGAGGCGGCGACGAATGGCCGGTTTGAGGAGGAAGGATGGCGGGTGCGGCGCGACGGAACGCGCTTCTGGGCCAGCGTGATTCTCACCGCGCTTCGCAGTGCCGACGGCAAACTGGTGGGGTATGCGAAAGTCACACGCGACATCACCGACCGGCAGCGGCTGGCCACGCTGGTTCGGTCCACGCGTGAGATGACTGAATTTCTGGCGATGTTATCACACGAATTGCGAAATCCACTGGCACCCATCCGGAACGCGGTCGCCATTCTGGAGTTGGATCAGAACGCCGACGCCACTGCCGTCTGGAGTCGCGAACTGATTGCACGTCAGGTGTCGCACATGTCTCGGCTTGTTGATGACTTGCTGGACGTGAGTCGAATTACGAGCGGAAAAATTTCCTTGAAGTTCGAAGTGCTCGACCTGCGCACGACCATCAGTCAGAGCGTTGAGGCGTGCGAACCACAGGCCGCCGCGCGCAAACACACGCTGACGGTGTCCGTACCGGAGGACGCGGTGATGGTGCGCGGGGACACCGCGCGTTTGCTGCAAGTGTTCACCAATCTGCTCAACAACGCAATCAAGTACACACCGGACGGCGGCAGCGTCAATTTGACGCTGCATGCAAACGGGCAACACGCCTTCGCCCGCATTACCGACAACGGGATTGGACTGCGCCCCGATCAACTCGAGCGCGTGTTCGATCTGTTCGCGCAAGGCGAACGCAGCCTTGCACGTTCCGAAGGCGGATTGGGTATTGGGTTGACGTTGGTACGGCGGCTCCTCGAGCTACACGGCGGCACGGTGCAAGCGTACAGCAGCGGTCCGCAATTGGGCAGCACGTTCGAAGTGCAACTCCCGTTGGTGGATTCACCGATGTCGGTTCGGAACGACCAGGAAGTGAAAAAACCGGATCTGGTTTTCGCACGGCATCGCATATTGGTTGTCGACGACAACGCCGACTCGCTCAGCAGCATGCAGCAGCTGCTTCGTCTACGCGGTCATTCTGTTCGGGGCGCACTCGATGGGACATCTGCGTTGCAACTCGTTGCCGAATTTCATCCCGAGTTGGTATTGCTCGACATTGGCTTGCCGGGACTGTCCGGCTACGACCTCGCGCGCTTGATCCGCGCGAATCACGAGAATGACTCGGTGGTGTTGTGCGCGACCACCGGGTATGGCCAAAACGAAGACCGGCGCCGCTCGCGCGACGCCGGTTTCAATCATCATCTGGTAAAACCTGTGGATTTTGCGGCAATCGAAGCAGTCATCAGTTCGTTGTCCGCGCAGCGAGTACAGCCACTGCCGGCTACGGCGTTATGACGCGCGGCTTGGCCGGTTTGGTGCCGTTCAGCTGCGGACGTGGGCCATTGCCAACTTCGACTACGAGATCCTTGATGTAGTTCGCCACCTTCGCGTAGTGCGGATAGTCGATGAACTCCGCTTCGTCGCTGCGCTGGTGATAGTCGCCATGCAAACCGGTGAAGAAGAAGGCGATCGGCACTCCGGATTTTGCGTAGTTGAAATGATCGCTGCGGCCGTAAATGTT
>JBDUBA010000431.1:0-3741 GCA_040004335.1 Gemmatimonas sp. | reverse complement strand
ACCCGGTCCGTTCACCCGGTCCGTTGACCCGGTCCGTTGACCCGGCCCTCCGGCCACTTTCGCGTCGCCTCCAGGGATTCACCCGTCTCGAGCAGACTCTTGAGACTCGCAAGAATCATCGGCCAACCGCCTGACACCGCGTCAATAAATTTCGAATCTGATTTCGGCATTGAATGAATCGTTGTCAGCTTGACCATCCCGTCCATTTGTTCGATCTCGTGCGAGAGTTGTGAATAACCCTCCTCGCGCATTTCCATCTGCAACTCGTTGCGCCACTTCAGCACGAGCTTTCGTGGCGAATCAAACTCGACGACCTCACCGCTGTCTGCAACGCGTCCATCGGGAATCATGAGACGCCACGATGCACCAGTCTTCCACTCGGATTCCTGCACAGTTTCCGACCAGTATTGCCGAGTGAATTCGGGATCGATCAATGCCTGCCAGAGTCTCTCCGGCGATGTACGAATGTAGGTGACGTAGAGAAAACGCGATTCAGTCATCGGTGTTTTTTTCCTCGAGCTGTTTCTTGAGTTCGGCCAGCAAGCGCAATCGGCCGCGTTCGAATTTGTTGATCCAGCGATCGGCGATGTCGTGAATGGGAACCGGGTTGAGATAGTGCCACTTTTCCCGCCCTTTCCAGATTGCGACCACGAGTCCCGCCTGTTCCAGAAGATGCAGGTGTTTCGTTACGGCCTGACGCGACATATCGAGGACCTCGGAAAGCTGGCCAAGCGTCTGCCCGTTGTCCGAGTGCAGCCGGTCGAGCAGGATGCGCCGCCCCGGATCGGCCAGCGCCTTGAAGACCAAGTCGGTGTCATTCACGGTTGAATTATGCAACCATTTGGTTGCCTGTCAAGTTGGCAAGCGTTCGATGGCTATTCCGAAGCGGTATCGCGTGAAAATTGAAGCGTAACGCCTAACAGACTGCCGCTGGCGGATGGGGCGGCCGTTCCTGATATTTGCCGGCTTGGATATCATATCCAATCCCTCCTCTCATTTTCATAAACTCCCTCGACGTCGAGGGCGTTCGTAACCGATTCAATCGTGCATCCAGGCATCAGCACAAACAGTTTCCCAGTTCATGGTGGTGCTTGGCCGCGCATAGCTGAGCGACTCGTTCGCGCGAGGGCATTCATCGCGCTCGCGACCTGTGTATTGCGTTCGCACGAAGCCGCACGACGACGAGCGCATCATTCGCGTTTACCCAATGTCGGGAAGTGCTGCACTCACGCCGTGAAGTTTTGACCCACATCTCCTCACACCAAAACCGCATGCGACGCTCGTCCGGATTGATCGTACTTCTGCTGATGGCCTGTAGCGCTACTGCGCGCGCGCAGGATTCATCGCCCGCCCCGCTACAGAATGGGGTGCCGTCAGATCTTCGTCCGCTGCTGACGCCGAAGAAATCAGAAACACGTCTCGTTGTGACGCGTTACGGCGCCGATCGCACAATGTTGGCGGGCAACTATGCCGGCGCCGCAGGAAACGGTCGAGGTGGTGGCGCATTCAACGCCGCGGTCAATCCGATGCCGGGCGCGGAAGCCGCGGCGATGTCGAGCGATTCTATCGCCGCCGCAACGATAACAATTTCCACAGCGCGCATCGCTCGGCTCAAACGATTTGATCTGTCGTGGCAGACCGCAATCAACGCATTGAGTACGACGACACTGACTCCCGTTGCGCGTCAGGAAATGGATTCGTTGTCGCGTGCCATTCGCCAAAACCTCAGCGAGTTGGATAGCGCGACCGCCATGTTGGCGAACGCGATGCCCCTGACAACATTCGCACCGAAAGTGATTGACCTGATTGAGAATCGCATTCGCATCAAGGACATCAATTCCGAAGTAGCCGCCGGCACGCTCACCGAAGTCACCAAAGACATTGCTGCGATGCGCGCGAAACTGGCCGCAGCACAGATGCAGAACGATGCAGGCGCATTCAAACCGAGCCGCCGACAAGCGCTCAGTGCCGCAAGTGCCGTTGACGCGATGCGTAACAACCTTTCCAACTGGTTCACGTTCTACAACGGATACGATCCGCTCTTTACGTGGTGGATGGGGTTGCCGTACAAGAAAGTTGACGTGTCGATGCGCGCATACTCCGCGTATCTGCGCGACACCCTGGCCTACGCACCTACTTCAGGTATTCCCGCGCAAGCCCTCACCATTGCTGAGGCGCCCGCATCGAAATTCGGCGACGTACCAAACCTGAAGGAAATCATCGCACTGCCGCAGGATGAGATGACCGACATTGTCGCGCGGTTTTTGGGACGCGGGCAAGGTGGTGGGCGGGGCGGAAATGGCGGTGGCGGGGGTCGCGGAAATGGTGGAGGAAACGGCAGCGGAAATGGTGGCGGAACACCGGTAACGAAAGACTCGACATATTACCACGCCTGGCTTGTTGCACTCAACACGCTCGATTTCGACAAGCTTTCGCGCAACGCACAAGTCGACTACCTGTATCTCAAGAAGTTTTCGGAGCTGCAGATTTCGCACGGCGGCGTTGCACTCGCGGCCAACCCGCCGCGCAAAACGGACAACAGCGGCATCCCCGGCGCCGCACGCGGTCGCGACGGACTCATTCGCGACTTGCAAGACGAACTGATTCCGTATACGCCGGAACAGCTGATCGCCCTGGCCGAGAAGGAGTTCGCGTGGTGTGATGCGGAGATGCTGAAGGCATCGCGTCAGATGGGGTTTGGCGAGAACTGGAAAGCAGCGCTCGAAAAAACGAAGACGATGCATCCGCCGCCAGGTGGTCAACCCGCGATGATTCGTGATCTCATCTTCCAGGCCATCGACTATCTGCGCTTGAATGATCTGGTCACGGTGCCAACCGCCGCGGCCGAATCACAACGTATGGTGATGATGTCGCCTGAACGTCAGATCGTGAATCCATTCTTCACGGGTGGCGCGCAGATCAGCGTGTCGTATCCAACCGACGAGATGGAATTCGACGCGCGTGAACAGAGTATGCGCGGCAACAATCGCCCGTGGTCACACGCAACTGCATTTCACGAAATGATTCCCGGGCACAACCTGGTTGGGTTCTACGGCTCACGTTACGGCGGTTATCGTGCCAACCTTGGAACCTCCGGGCCGTTCTTTGGTGAAGGATGGCCGTTGTACTGGGAACTCACGTTGTACGACAAGGGCTTCGACGTGACCCCGGAAGAACGCGTTGGTGCACTGTTCTGGCGCATGCATCGCTGCGCGCGCATCATCTTCTCGCTGAAGTTCCACATGGGCCAATGGTCCCCGCAGGAAGCCGTCGACTTCCTGGTAGATCGCGTTGGACATGAACGTGAAAACGCGATGGCCGAAGTACGCCGTTCGTTCCAGGGTGGTTACGGGCCACTGTATCAGGCCGCGTATTTGCTTGGTGGCCTGCAACTACGCGGACTGCGGCGTGAACTCGTCGACACCAAAAAGATGTCGGAGAAAGCGTTCCATGACGAGATCCTGCGCCAGGGTTCAATGCCCATTGCACTGCTCAAGCTGGCACTCAGTCAAACGCCGCTCAAACGAGACCAGTCAATTGACTGGAAGTTTTACGGAGACTTGCCGGACAAGTAGCATCAATTCCGCTTTTCGCGTACAACGAATATCCCACCGTCACCGCATCCCTGCAGAGTCGTTTGGCTACTGGGGTCAGAGTCGTTTGGGTACTGGGGTCAGAGTTGTTTGGGTACTGGGGTCAGAGTCGTTTACCAAACAATTGCGGTCATTGTGACTGCTCTGA
>JBDUBA010000071.1:0-12653 GCA_040004335.1 Gemmatimonas sp. | reverse complement strand
GCCCCGCTCTCCGTCTGACCAGTCTTGCGCTACCGCCCCACCTACGGTTTGCAACGCGGTGCGAAAAAACAGCGAACGTCGTATCGTACCTTTCCCACCCCCAGGATCCCTCCCGGAGCAAGACTATGATCGACTACCGCATTCCATTCCCTCGCGCATTCCGCGCACTCATTGGCACCGCAGTGTTGTCCGTCCCGTTGGTTGTAACGGCCCAGGGATCCGCCGCTGACTATGCACGCGCCGACTCGCTCACTCGGCGATTTCAGAATCTGATCGCGAACGTTGCTGAACGACCCGTGTGGATGGATGCCACCCGTTTCTGGTATCGCAAGTCAGTAGTGGGGGGAAACTCGTTTCTGTTGGTCGACACCCGCAATTCAACCAAGGTTGCCGCGTTCGATCACGCGCGACTGTCGGCGTCGCTGAACGCGCTCACGAATCAACATTACACGCCAATCACGCTGCCATTCAGCGAAATCTCATTTGATGGTACAGCGACCGTTCGGTTTGCAACGGGCGGAAGTGCGTATTCGTGCACGCTGGCCGAATACACGTGCGTGCGCTCGGGCGCGGCACCGTCACCAACATTTGGTGCGGGCGCTGGACGCGGTGGCAATCCGTTCTTCGCGCCTGAGGATGAACAACCAACGGAAGTGCCGTGGGTGGAAGATGATGGCTTGGAGGCAGAAGTATTTGCGCAACGCGCCAACGCTGCACGGTTTCTGCAACAGCAACAACCGCGCGGGCCGCAGTCGGACACAAACACTGTACGGTCGCCTGACGGGACGACGGAAGCGTACATCTGGAACTACAACATCTTTGTCCGACCGGTCGTGCGTGTGGACGGTGGACGTGGCGGTCGAGGGGGCGGCGGTCGCGGAGGCGCACCTGGTGCAGGTGGTGCTGCCGCAACTCCGACCACTGGTACGCAGCTCAGCTGGAATGGATCGGAAGGACATCCGTATGTCATGGGTTCGGCGCAACAACGTTCACTCAGATGGTCACCCGATTCGAAAAAAATTGCCGCGTTTCGGGTCACGCCCGGATACCAACGCATTGTGCGGTTCGTCGAGTCGTCTCCCGCAGATCAACTGCAGCCAAAATATCAGGAGCAGTATTACCAGAAACCCGGTGATGAAGTCACGCTGCGCGAACCGGCGCTCTTCGATGTCGCCAGCAAGCGACAGATCAACATCAGCAACGCGTTGTTTCCAAACGCGTATCAGTTGAGCGGCGTTCAATGGTGGGCGGATAGCCGAGCGTTTACGTTCGAATACAATCAGCGTGGACATCAGGTATATCGCGTGATTGAAGTGAACGCCAACACTGGCGATGCTCGTGCGTTGATTTCGGACGAACCGAAAACATTTTTCAGCTATCGTCCCGCGGCGGATGCGTTGTCTGAACCCGGTTCCAAATACCGTCGGGACATGAATGACGGTCGCGAAATCATCTGGATGTCCGAGCGCGACGGATGGAAACAGTTGTATTTGTACGATGGCGTGACCGGAAAAGTAAAGAACCAGATCACGCGCGGCGAGTTTGCTGTGCGGAACATTCAGGCTGTCGACACAGCCGGTCGCAAACTTTGGTTCTCAGCCGGCGGGAAAGACGTGGGACAGGATCCATATCTCACCAAGTATTATCGCGTCAACTTTGACGGCAGTGGATTGGTGGCGTACACGCCCGAAGACGGCACCCACAGCATCTCTTTCTCGCCTGATTCCACATTCTACGTGGACAGTTGGACACGGGTGGACCTCCCGCCGGTTACGGTACTTAAGCGCACGGCCGATCAATCAGTTGTTATGCCTATCGAAACCGGCGACGCGTCGGCGTTGGTGAAAGCCGGTTACAAAATGGCCGAGCCATTTGTGGCGAAGGGTCGCGATGGAGTGACGGATATTTGGGGCGTTATCTTCAAGCCCACTAATTTCGATCCGAAGAAGAAGTATCCCGTAATTGAACAGATATATGCGGGGCCGCAGGGGTCGTTCGCGCCCAAAACGTTTGCGGTTGGTGGCGCCACGCGCACGTTGGCGGAGCACGGGTTCATTGTCGTCCAGGTGGATGGCATGGGCACGGCCAATCGCAGCAAGGCGTTTCACGACGTCGCGTGGATGAATGTGGCGGATGCCGGATTCCCAGACCGTATTTTGTGGCACAGGGCCATTGCAGCCAAATATCCGTGGTATGATGCAACGCGCGTTGGCGTGTATGGCACGTCCGCCGGCGGGCAAAACGCGTTGGGCGCGTTGTTGTTTCATCCCGAGTTTTACAAAGCCGGATTTGCGGGCGCGGGTTGTCATGACAACCGCATGGACAAATTGTGGTGGAACGAACAGTGGATGGGATGGCCCATTGGACCACACTATGCTGCTGCCAGCAACGTAGAGAATGCCTCCAGGTTGCAAGGCGATTTGTTGATGGTGGTTGGCGAACTGGACACCAACGTTGATCCGTCGTCAACAATGCAAGTTGTCAACGCTTTGATCAAAGCGAACAAGATGTTTGACATGCTCGTGATTCCGGGTGCGGGACACACCAATGGTGGTGCGTACGGCACCCGCAAGATGACGGATTTTTTCGTACGTAGTTTGCTGGAAGGAAAACCGCCGAAGCGTAACAGTGCGGATTAGTCCGACAATGCGATCCTCTACGCTGGCGGTCGTGTTGTTGCTCGTGCTGCAGGGCGGTCCGACACTTGTTGCGGTGCAGCCGGAGTTGTTCAGCGCCGGGGCAAATTTCACCAATGCCTGGGCAGACTTTGATGCTGACGGCGATCTCGACCTGTTCGTGGGGTTCAACGGCACTCCCAATCGACTGTATCGGAACGACAAAGGCACGTTCGTTGATGCGGCGGCAATTGCTGGCGTAGCCGATGCGCGTGCAACGCGCGCAGTGGCGTGGGGTGATTATGACGGTGATGGTGATGCGGATTTACTGGTCGGATTCACACCCGGATCGACGTCGCTGCTCAAGCTGTATCGGAACACCGGTGGCAGGTTTGTTGATGTGACAGCCGAAGCGGGTTTGTCTCGCGATTCGGGTGCAGTTCGTCAACCGTCGTTTGTTGATTTCGATGGCGACGGCGATCTCGATCTATTCGTCGCGTTCCGAGACAGGCCGAACATGTTGTTTCAGAACACTGGCGGGCACTTTGTTGATGTAGCGAAGGAGCTTGGGCTTGCCGATACGCGCAAGTCCGTTGGCGCCGTGTGGTTTGACTACGACGAAGACGGCGACCTTGATTTGTACGTCGCGAATATGGACGGCGACGCCAACGGATTGTTTCGGAACGACGGTAAGCAGTTTGCCGATGTGGCCGTTGCTTCGGGCGTTGCGTGGGGAAATCGCAAACCGAATGACGCCACCAACGGAACGGTGCGACCATGCGTTGCCGACGTGGACAATGATGGCCACCTCGACATCTTCACGGCGAACTACGGAACCAACGGTCTCTTTTTGAATCGAGGTGGCGGTCGATTTGAAAATGCGTCGGCGCCGTGGATGATTGATACGGATTCACATTTCGACGCATGTGCCTTTGCCGATTACGACAACGACGGCAAGCTCGATCTGTATGTGAACGGCACGGTGGCGGGCACCACGAGTTACCGCGATTATTTGTTTCACCAGAACAGCGGTGCAATGGCGGACGTCACGCCCGATAATATCCAGGCGCTGCAGGCGGATCATGGTGTGCAGTGGGCGGACTTTGACAACGATGGCGACCTGGATCTTGCGTTGACGGGATCACGTGCCGACGGCATGCATTCGCTACTGCGCAACGATACACCCCGAGCCAACAAATCACTTGACGTGCGGGTGGTGGATGACGCGGGACATGCCACTCGCGCCGGTGCCGAGATTCGTTTGCGCAATTCACGAACGATGGCATTGATGGGCACGCGGCAAATGGACACTGGCAGCGGATATGATTCGCAAAACGACATGCCGGTGCATTTCGGTCTGGGTGCGGTCGATCGCGTTGATGTTGAGGTGCTGTATCCGGCCAACGGACGACGCCTTCGCGTTGAGCAACGCGGTGTGAACGTGTCGCAGTACCAAGGCAAAGCGCTGGTCGTGAAAATCGCGAACTACAAACCCCCTGCGGCAAAACTTTCCCGACGCGACGCGCTGTTGCTCGACCCGGCCAATGCCGAGTGGACCAAACCTGCACCCGCTGTGTCGCATTTGCGGTTCGAAACAACGAAAGGAGTGTTCGTCCTGGAACTCGTGCGCGCAAACGGGCCCATAGGCGCCGATCGTTTGTACAATCTTGCGCGCTTAGGTTATTACGACGACACGCGATTTCACCGTGTGAACAAGGCGTACATCGCCCAATTCGGTCTGAGCGGGAATCCCGAGGTCAATCGCGCGTGGCGTGACGCGTATTTGGTGGATGATCCGGCGCGATCAAATAATGTGCGCGGGTCGTTTGCGTTTTCCATGAAAGCACCCATCAAGGACACGCGCAACACACAGATTTACATCAACCTCGCGGACAACCCTCGGAACGACGTCGAGACCTTCACAATCCTCGGCCACGTGATTGAGGGGATGGAGGTGGTGGATAGCCTCTACGCCGGCTACGGCGAAAATTCCGGCAGCGGAGTCCGGCAGGGACGCCAAGGACCGCTTGCGACCGGTGGGAATACCTATGTGGATCGCGAATATCCGTTGCTTGATCGCATCAAACGAGTGACCGTAAGCATTCCGGTGAGGCCGTAGCGCCCGACTGTGCGCTCTCAAACGAGTGACCGTTAGCATTCCGGTTTTAACCAAACAGCTGGACAAGTGCGCAGTGGCTCTCGAACTTTTACACGCCGGTCTGCATATTCTCGGCACGAAAAGCGCCCGCCCGACCCAACTGCAACAAGGATACTTCATGCTGCACAGATTCTCTCGTGTGATGTTCCCAGGAATTGTCGCGGCTTCGGCCTGTCTGGCAGGTGCGTGCAGTGCACCTGACAAGGCGGCCTCCGGGACGGCCGGAACCTCGAGTGAGGCCGTTCCACCGGAAGCCCTCGCCGTGATCGACACCGCAACGCTGATGCGCCACATTCGCGTGTTAGCCAACGATTCGCTGTTGGGTCGCCAGCCCGGGTCGGTTGGTGAAGACAAAACGGTGGCGTATCTCGAATCGCAGTTCAAGGCGATTGGCTTGGCCCCTGGCAACACCGATGGCACCTACGTACAGAAAGTGCCGCTGGTGGGGATCACCGTGTCGAATGCGCCGTCGATGACGTTTGCGAAGGGTGCGACGACGAAATCACTCAAGTGGCGCGACGACTTTGTGGCGTGGACCAAACATGTCGCGCCAACAGCCGCTCTCAATAAATCAGAGTTGGTGTTTGTTGGTTACGGCACCGAAGCGCCCGAGTTCAACTGGGATGATTTCAAAGGGGTTGATGTTGCCGGAAAAACCATCGTGATGCTGGTGAATGATCCGCCGCTGGCCGACACCTCGCAATTTGGCGGAACACGTATGACGTACTACGGGCGCTGGACGTACAAGTACGAACAGGCCATGAAACACAAGGCCGCCGGTGCGTTGATCATTCACGAAACCGCTAATGCCGGATATCCCTTTGCGGTGGTACAGGGGCGCGCGTCCGAACAGTTCGATCTCGTCACGCCCGACAAGAACATGTCGCGAAGTGAAGTCGAAGGTTGGATTACGCTTGATCAAGCCAAGGCGCTGTTCGCGATGGCGGGGCAGAACTTCGATACGCTCAAAGCGCACGCAGCCACGCGCGAGTTCAAACCAGTTCCGCTTGGCGTGACGGCGTCGCTCAACATTCAGAACAAGCTGCGCACGGTTGATTCGCGCAACATGGTCGCGAAGATAGAAGGCAGCGATCCCGTGCTCAAAGATGAATACGTTGTCTATTCGGCGCACTGGGATCATTTTGGCGTTGGCGAAAAAGTGAACGGCGATTCCATCTACAATGGCGCGTACGACAACGCGAGTGGTGTGGCGGGCCTTCTTGATATTGCGGCCGCGTTCCAGGCCATGAAAACGAAACCGAAGCGTTCGATTCTGATTTTGGCGGTCACCGCCGAGGAGCAGGGTTTGCTCGGTTCCGAGTACTACGGTGTCACGCCGATTTATCCGTTGGTGAAAACGCTGGCGAACATCAACATGGACGAGATCAACGTCACTGGCGCGACGACTGACTTGACGATCATCGGACTTGGCGCGTCGGAGCTTGATGATTACGCCGCTGCGGTGGCGAAGGAGCAGGGACGCACCTTGCGCGGCGATCCAGAACCGCAAAAGGGAAGCTACTATCGCTCCGACCACTTCAACTTTGCGCGCTACGGTGTACCGGCACTCGATCCAAGCCAAGGCACGCAGTTCGTTGGCAAACCGGCCGATTTCGGCATGAAGGTTATCGACGACTACGACGCAAACCGTTATCACAAACCGTCCGATGAAATCCTGCCAACGTGGGACTTGAGTGGCGCGGTGAAGGATCTCGATCTGTTTCTGACCGTTGGGTATCGCGTAGCAAACGCCGCGAAGTTTCCCGAATGGCGCGCTGGTAACGAGTTCAAAGCCATTCGCGACGCACAACTCAAGAAATGATGGTCAAACGTTTCGCTGCTCCACTCGTTGCTGCCGTTGTTGCCTCCTTGATAACGGGCGCGGTTCAGGCGCAAGCCAACATCAAGCGATCGGAAGCAACGGAGTCGTGGCGAGTGGACGGCAGCGAAGCGGGAGAACCGTTTGCGGACCTTCGCGACTACGTCGTGCTCAAGAACGGGCATTTGTGGGCACTCGATTTCAAGGACCAGAACATTCGCCGGTACGATCCCAACGGCAAGTTTTTATCAATCGTGGGAGGGAAAGGTGCTGGCCCTGGCGAGTTGCAGAACGCGAACGGGATGGCTGTCGCGCCCAGCGGTGACGTTTGGGTGAACGATCCGCGCAATGGACGAATCAGCGTGTACGGCGCCGATGGAAAATATCTTCGGCAGATTACGCGGAACGCTGGCGGGTGGGGCTATCGCTGGGATGGATGGTTCAATCGCAGCAATGGTGAACTCGTTGAACGTCCCATCGGCGGAACGGTGCCGAAGTGGCAGCGGTATGATGCGAAAGGCACCGCACTCGGCACGATGCCATACACCGAGTGTGCCTCTGCTGGAGGAGTACGCGACTACATTCGCGCCGAGACGCCGAAAGGGGGATCGATGATGGGGGCATATCCTTTCGCGACTGGCGGCGGGTTAGCAGCGAATGGCACGGATGGTGTTTGGTGTGCGGCACCGAATAGCACGCGAGTCGCATTGATTCGTGCAGGTGCGCTCGATTCATTGGCGCAGACCAAGCTGGAAATTCCGAATGTCGTTGTTGGAAGTGACGAGCGCGCGGCGGAAATCGCTCGCATCGAGCAAATAATTTCGAAATACACCACCAACAATTTTGACAAGTCGAAGATTCCGAATACGAAGCCCGGAATTGCAGCGCTGCACGTTGACGAGGATGGGCGATTGTGGGTGCAACACGCTGCAAAGTTTGGTCAGCGCTCAACGACGCTCGACTTGTTTGACGGCAAAGGTGTGCATGTGAGCAGAGTTGTGCTGCCGGTGCGCCAGAGCACGGCGATGCCAATTCGCTCGCGTGGCAACCTGGTGTGGCTCACGGTGCTCGACGAAGACGACGTGCCCGGCATCGTACAATTCCGAATTCGCAATTGATTTACGCTTGGGCAGTTGCGCGGAAGCGACGTAAATTGGTGAGATAGTGCTTACAAATCGATTAATAAATTCGGTTTTGCGTCGAAATTCCGGGATGCACAACCCAAACCCTTTTTTCGCTCGAAAATTTCAGCAATGCTTAGCGTGATCCTGAATCTTTTTGCCTGCAAATCGGTTTGATTAGGGACGTGCGAGAAATCACCCTGACAAAGCCCAATTCGCTTGGGCTCGAGATCCAGCGCTTTGCGCGCGCCAACGCATCCACCCTTCTCGCCACGGCGATGGAATGGGGGTTGGTTACCGTCCTCGTCAAGAGCGGCGGACACTACCTGGTGGCGGCTGGGGTTGGTGCGGTTCTCGGAGCGGTCACGGATTTCACGCTGAAGCGGCGATGGGCGTTCATGCGTCGTGGCTCCCGTTCGCTTCGGATAGAGTCTCTTCGCTACGTTCTCGTGTCCGCCTTGTCCCTTGGTTGGAATCTTCTGGCCGCATATGGGCTGGTGCACTGGTTGCGCGTTCCGCCCATCCCCGGGGTTATTACGGCGTCGGTGCTGATTGGGGCGCTGTGGAACTACCCGCTGCAGCGATTCTTTGTGTTTCCCGATGTGGCGTCGGGCGGCTTGCTTCAACCGGCGCCATGACTGCAGAATTGTCGGGCAGGAATGCTGGAAGCGGTGTCCCGTCACCGTGGGCGGTTGTCTGTGACTTTGACGGCACAGCCATCATGGGCGACATCGCCGATGCATTGGCTCTGCGCTACCTCGGTCCATCGCAATTCGAGCACGTGAACGCGGAATTCAAGCGCGGGGACATTACGTTTCGGGAGCTCTTGCACAAACTATTCGAACCCATCGCCGCGACGCCGCAAGAGATACACGCGTCCGCACAGCAGTTGGCGGAGTTCCGCCCTGGTTTTGTGCGGCTCGTGGATTGGTCACGCGAGCGGGAAATCCCGTTCACACTCGCGTCGGGCGGCTTGGACATTTATATCGAGCCGGCGCTCGAGCTGCTTTCTGAGAGTCAACGTGATTGGATGACGGTGCGTGCCAATCATGCCACCCATCGCGGCGGGGGGCTTGAGCTGTCGTTTCCGTATGCCGATCGCGAGGGCAGCTGTGGCTCCTGCGGTTCGTGCAAACGGGCGGTTATTACCGAATTGCAGAACGACGGCTATCGCGTGGTGGCGATCGGTGATGGCAACGCCGACCGCTGCATGGCGGATGTCGCCGATGTGTTGTTTGCCCGCGCGCGGCTTCGGGAGTGGTGCGACGAAGTGGCGAAACCGTATGTTCCCTTTGAAACGCTCGACGTCGTTGTCGACTTTCTCGAGTCCAACTTCGTTGATGCGAGGCTCCAGTGATCAAACAGGCAAATCATTCAAGTGACGCCTTGCGTCACGGCTCGAGGCAGGACGATTCCAAACGTTCCGATGCAAAGCGCCTTGACGCCGTGCGCAGTGATGCGATGCGTGGCGCGCTGATCGGATTCGGGTTCATCATGGAGTTCGGGCACGCGGCCGCGTACGCCACGCGTACGGACGTGCGAATTGTGGCCATCGCCGACATTTGCGCTGCGCGCCGTCTGGCCGCGAAACTCGCGTTTCCCAAAGCGCGCGTCTACGACTCTGCGACGGCACTGCTGCAGGCAGAATCGGATCGCGTCGACTTTGTAGACATTGCGACGCCGCCAGCGGAACACGCCACCATCGCACTCGCGGCGCTCGACGCCGGCGTGCATGTGTTGTGTGAAAAACCGTTGTGCACCACCGTCGAAGATGCCGACGCATTACTCGCTCGCGCCCAACAGCGGCAACGCGTGTTGTTTCCGTGTCATAACTATCGGCACGCGCCGGTGATCAAAGCGGTACGTAATTTGCTCGATCGAGATACGATTGGTCAGGTACACACGGTCACGTTGCAGACGTTTCGCAATACGCATGCACGCGGGGTGGCCGAGTGGTTGCCCGATTGGCGTCGCGACGCACAGCACGCGGGCGGCGGTATTGCGATGGATCACGGTAGTCACTCGCTCTACTTGCTGTTCGATTGGCTCGCATCATTTCCGACGGGAGTTACGGCCCGCATGCGGAATGGTGACGAACACGACACCGAAGAAGACTTCAACTGCACGATTGATTTCCCGAACGGTTACGCCACGGTGCATTTGTCGTGGACGTCGGGTGTGCGGAAGGTGATGTACACGTTGCACGGTGAACACGGGGCCATTCGCGTCGAAGATGATGACATCGAAGTGGCCACCAAGCGTGATGATTGCTCGCGGTCGTATCGCGGCAAGTGGGAGTTCGAACGGTTCAGCGTGAAGTCCGACTGGATGGATTCCAGTCACTCCACCTGGTTCAATTCGCTGTTTGACGAATTCCGGAACGCGATTTCGGCGGGAGCATATGTGTCCGATGATCTGCGCATTGCGCGCGAGTGCGTGCGACTGATTCAATCCGCCTATCAGTCGGCTGGCAACCAATCGGCACAGGTGGCGATTGAGCGACCCGCAGCGTTGGCAGAATACGGGCTGGCTTCAGTCATGTTCGAAGCGCCGGCAGGTGTTGAAGCCGCGTGAGTGATTTCGCATTTGGAGTAGTGCCGTGGGCGGTGGTCCTCGGCGCGCTCCTGGTGTACACCATTCGCGTGCTGCTGACCGGCCGCGCCAAAAGTGCGCGTGCCGATGCCGACGGTGGTAGCGTACTGTTGTCCAAGCACTTCATCGAGTTCGCGATGTGGATGCTGATGCCGGTCGGCCGCCTGGTGGTACGGATGGGCGGCAGCTCCGATGGCGTCACCTGGTTTTCCGTTTTGCCTGGAGTGGGCGCCGGTGTTGCGCTTGCCTTTGGGCGCTTTGGTTTGGCCACCCTGCTTGGCACCATTGCCTCGTTTTGTGACTCGCTGGACGGAATGGTGGCGCGGCTTACGGGGATGGGCTCGGAAGCTGGTGAAACGCTCGACGCCATGATCGATCGTTATGCCGAATCGGCGTTTTTTGTGGGGTTATTATTGCACTATCGCGAATCATTTCTCATCACGGCGTTCGTGGCAACCGCGATGGTTGGCGCATTCATGGTGAGTTACACTTCGGCCAAAGCGGAAGCCCAGCACGTCGCGCCGCCGCGCGGATTGATGCGCCGTAGCGAACGAGCAACGTACTTGCTGGCCGGCAGCGGGCTCACTCCGTTTTCCAACGCGTTACTCCCTGCATCGGCTCCGCTGATGGAGCGCGACGCACCGATGTTGTTGGCCATCGGTTTAATTGCGATCATTTCCAACTTCTCGACGTTCAGGCGTGTCGGACTGATTCGTGAGGCGCTGCGGGCCAAGAACAAGCCGTGATGGATACTCTCAACATCGTGTCATGAATCAATCGCAGCCAAAGAATCAGAACATCGCACTCAACACACCAGTGCCAGGTCCGCGCAGCCGAGAGTTACGCGTACTCGAAGACACAATGCTGGCGCCAGGCGCGCAAGGGTATGCGTTGCGTGCGGGCGTTGTTGTTGAGCAGGGACGTGGCAGCACAGTGACTGATGTCGATGGCAACACGTTTCTTGATTTCATTGGCGGTATCGCAGTCAACGCGTTGGGGCATTCGCATCCCGTATTCGTTGAGGCACTGCAGACACAAGTCGCGAAAGCATCCGCCGGAACGTTCACCAGCCCGGCCCGTGTAGAGTTGTTACAACGCGTTTCGAAAATGCGTCCGGCCAGTAACATCACGAAAGCGCAGTTGTACTCGGGTGGTGCGGAAGCGGTAGAAAGTGCGTTGCGGCTCGCCAAGAGTCACACCGGAAAATATGAGTTCGTGAGTTTCTGGGGCGGATTTCACGGCAAGACGATGGGCGCGCTATCCCTCATGGGATCGACGTTCAAACACAAGCTGGGACCGATGGTCCCGGGAGCGCACATTGCGCCATATGCAGATTGTTATCGCTGCCCATTGGGGCTACAGAATCCCTCGTGCGGATTGGCCTGCGCCGACGTGACGCGTAAACAGGTGAAGTTGGCGTCAACCGATTCGGTGGCCGCGTTTATTGTGGAGCCGATGCAAGGCACGGCCGGCAACATCATTCCGCCAAACGATTTTCTGCCGGCTATTGCAAGCATCGCGAAGGAGAATGATGCACTGCTGATTGTCGACGAGATGATCACGGGTTTCGGCCGCACCGGCAAATTGTGGGGCATGAGTCATTCCGGCGTGACGCCGGATATCGTGACCGTTGGCAAAGCGTTTGGTGGCGGATTTCCCCTGTCTGGCGTGCTCACGACCGACGCGATTGCTTCAGCGAAACCGTGGAGCAACGAATCGGGATCGTCGTCAAGCTACGGTGGCAACGCGCTGGCGGCGGCCGCTGGGGCTGCAGCGCTTCGCATTATCGAGGAAGAACAATTGGTCGAGAACGCGCGGGTGGTTGGCGCGAAATTGCTCAACGAACTGCTTCCGTTTGTGGAGCGGTATCCGTTTGTCGGCTTGGTCACGGGCGCCGGGATGATGCTCCGTATGGAACTCGTGGCTGACAAGAGCACGCGAGAGCCGTTGCCGCGAAAAGTTACGCATCGTTTGTTTGATGCACTCGTTCAGGCGGGTTTGATGACGATGGCATACAGTCCGCACTTCCGGTTGCAGCCGTCGTTAACGCTTGATGAACAGACGGCGCTGAACGGCGTGCAGATTTTGCGCGATGTGTTTGACACGATGGCGCGGGAGCAGTGGCATTTGGCGTAAGCGAGTTGCGCCAATCGATCCTGCGTAGCTGAAATGACGGACATGTAAATTGACCGATGGGTTCGTCCATCGGGTCGGCGCGGGAATGATGTGAGGTCGACGCTGCCCTCAGTCGCAAAACAACTCAGGGTTGAGGCGGGTGCTCTGACCCCGGTACCAAAACAGCGCAGGGCGTGGCGCTGCTCTGACCCCGGTACCAAAACGATGCCGGG
>JBDUBA010000344.1:0-3746 GCA_040004335.1 Gemmatimonas sp. | reverse complement strand
AAGCCGTGGGACATTGCATTGCAGGCAATTCTGTCAGGCCAGGGTTTGGCCGCGACCGAAGATGCCAGCGGCATCCTGACAGTGGACAGCTATCGTAATCTCGCGTCTAATCAGTCGCTCGAACCCTTGATCACGCGCATTCTTGACGTGAACTATGCCAAGGCGTCGACGCTGCAGAACACCGTGCAGAAGTTGCTCGCACGTGATTGCACCGGCATGTCAACGCAAGCGACCAGCCGTGAACTCGGCGTGAATGCGAACCAGAGCCAAGGCGGGCAGAGCAACAACGGAATGCAGGGTCAGGGTTGTGTCGTCCGCGGTTCAGTGGCCGCTGACAGCGCAACGAACAAACTGATCATCACCGAAGTGCCGTCGCGTCTTCCGGAAATCATTGCACGCTTGCAGGAACTGGATATTCGTACGCCGCAGGTTCTCATCAAGGCGAAAATCGTGTTCGTCAATCGCACGGGCGTAACGGATCTCGGTCTCGCATACGATCTCGGCAAGGGCACGGAGCAGTTCTTCCAGCAGTTGGTGCCGCGCACCGATCCAAGCACCACGCACGCCATTGATACGAACGGCGACGGTGTGCCGGATGCAACGGGTGGTGGTACGGCGTTTGAAGGTCCGGCGCGCATCGCGCTGGGTGGCAAGGCGCTCTCGGGTATCGCGAACGCTGGCAATGCCATCAAGCCGAACGCACTCAACCTGATCTACAGCGCCGCCCTGGGCAAATATCAGCTGACCACGTTTTTGAACGCCCTCTCGACTTCATCATTGGCCGACGTGCAGTCTGAGCCGAGTGTGACGATTCTGAACAATCGCACGGCGACGATTTTTGTTGGACAGGAAATTCCAATTCGCGTCATTGATGCGAGTGCTGGCGGAAGTGGTGGCGGCGGCGGCGGCGGGGGCGGTGGCTCACAGAGCCAGCCAAACGCGGCAGCATTCTTCCCACGTGCCACAGTGACGAAGGAAGAAGCCGGTATCAAGCTGACGGTGACGCCGCAGATCACGAACAACAAGATGGTGTTGCTCGACATGATCGCGGAGAACTCCAGCGCGGAACTCGCGAATACCGACATCGGCGTGATCTTCAATCGCCAGAAAGCGCAGTCGCAGGTGTTGGTTGCGGACGGCGAAGCCGCCGTAATTGGTGGACTCACGGTGACGGAAAAGAACAAGTTCCGCAGCGGAATTCCGTTCCTGATGAATCTCCCGTACATCGGTCGCCTGTTCTCGCAGAACTCGACCACCGAAACGAAGCGCGATCTGCTGATTCTGGTTACTCCGCACATCATCGAAGACGGCGCCACGCCGCCTGGACGCTAAAGGCGGCGAGGAGACTTCACCCATGCGAAACTATCAATCAAAACTGTTGATTGCGATGGTTGCTGCGGCCGCGCTTAGCGCGTGCTCCGGTGACAGCGCAACATCAGACGGCGTCGTGGCGGACAGCGCGAAACCGCGTGTCACGCTGGCGAAAATGAATTCCACCACCGATACCATTCTGCCCGTGGGCGTAAGCGCACGCGACAATCTCGGTATCAAGAACGTGCACGTTACGCTGCAGGGCGGTGTCACCGCTTCATTCGATACCACGCTCACATCGGCGACGACCTCGATGGACCTGGGCGTGCAGTTCCGCGTGCCCAAGTCGGCTCCATTGGGCTCGACCGTGAATGTGCGCGCCATTGTCACCGACGGCGCAGGCAACGTGTCTGATACGGCGCGTCTCGTTCTGACGGTTGGAAATCTGACGCCACCAAATGCAGTCATTACGAGCCCGGTTGCTGGAACACCCGTGGTGATCGGCAAGTCGCTGATCCTGTCACTCGCCGGTTCGGCCCGCTACAAGGTGCGCACGCTTGGTTTCACGATCAAAGGCGCGTACACGTACGCCGATTCATCGAACTACAATTCGCCGTTGAAAGATTCAGTCTCCGTACTCGATACATTGACTGTTCCGGATTCAGCGAAAGGCAAAACCATCACGATCACACCGTTTGTGGTCGACTCCCTGCTGCAACGCGTTGAAGGTTTACCGGTTGCGTTCGAAGTAAAGGGCCCGACCGATCTCACCACAGTCCCAGTGGTGCGGAATGGCGTCACCGCGAGACTGGAAACGAGCGACACCATCTTTGTCGAAGCAACCGACCCGGTTGGCATCGCATTCCTCGGCTACGAAGTGCGCACGTTGGCTGGTACGCTGGTTGCGGCGGACTCGATTGCGTCCAACGGTTCGTTCTCCACACTCGTGCGCACCTTCCGTACGAAGATCAACGTGTCGACGTTCCCAACACGGGTTGTCGTGACTGGGTTTGCGCGAAATACCAACGGCCGTCGTGATGTCAGCCGTGGTCCAACGGGCGCCATTCAGGTGGACACGGTTTCAATTGTTGCCGGGTACACCAATCCGCTGCCCGATGGCGGACAAGTCGCCGACGCGTTGTACTTCCCTCGCAACGACCGTTTGTATCTCACCAACATCGAGCGCAATCAGCTCGAGGTGTACAACCTGGCCGACTCGGCATTTAAATCGGCGATTATTGTGGGCTCGCGTCCGTGGGGTATTGCCGGCTGGCCGCGCAATCGAGACGGCGTGATGGGTGATACACTGCTTGTCGCGAATTCCGGTGGAACGAACGTCAGCTATGTCGATCTGAATCGCGGAACGACGGGACGCGAAGTGTATCGCTATCCGTTGCCCAACATCATCGCCTACACGGTAACCACGGTTCGCTCCGCGACGAGTGACCAGCTCATCACGCAGCGCACGCCGCATGATTTCAGCGATCGTCCGCAGTATCTGGCTTCGACGTGTGCGGGAGGGATAACCCCCGCTTCACCTTGTGGTGATGTCACGCTTGTCTACTCAACGACACCAACACCGGGCCAAACGGCGCCGTTCGCAAATTCCGGAACCGTTCGTTGGGAAAACCTGACACGCGCCACATCGCACTTCTTCTTCGAACAAGCCATCGGGCAGTCAGCTGGTCGCGCCGATACGCTCGAAATCATTCGCTATGCTGCTAACGGCGTTGGCAAGGACTCGGTGCTGGTTCCGTTTCAGCAGCAGGTGGCGGGTCCGAACGGCAACTTTAACTACTCGGTCGTCGTGCGCATTGACGAACTTGGATTCCGCGACACCACCTACGTTCGTAATTCCGGGAACTTCCGCAGCGCGGTAGTTGGCGAAGGCGGACCGGTGCAGGGAAGTCGAGCGATGAACTTCGACGTAACGTCGGGCATGGATAACACGCCGCCAACCCCGGTGATCGATATGGGTATCTCGCGGCCCATCGATGTGAGCGACTTTATCGCGAACACGTTTGCACGAGTGCAGGGCGTGGCCATCAACTTCGATGGCGCACTCTCAGCTGTGAAGGGCGACTCCACCTACATCTTCGATCGCACATTGCGCTTGCAAGGCATCATGCAATCGACGTCCAGTGGCGGTGGTCTCGACTTCCACCCGACAAACAACGGACTCAATTCAAATCCGCTCACCAGCCGCCTGGCATTCGTCGCTTCCAACCAGCCAGTGATCGACATCTTCGATACGTACTGTTTCAAGAAGGTTTCGACGGTGCCCATTCGCGATCCGATCATCGGTCCGCTGCGCGCAGCTGTGCGTTCCAATGGACAGATCGTGCTGGTGGGGGCAACGATTCGCGGTGTCACGCTGGTTGCACTGCCCAACAACTTCACCACGAGCTGCCAGTAGTACGATTGAATTCCGTGCG
>JBDUBA010000388.1:0-3749 GCA_040004335.1 Gemmatimonas sp. | reverse complement strand
CCGTTGACCCGGTCCGTTCACCCGGTCCGTTGACCCGGTCCGTTGACCCGGTCCATCAACCCCATCACCCCGGCTTGAACACCTCAACCGCCAACGTAAACGAGCGCTGCGTCGCGCCCGTCAACACACCAACATTCGCAACGTGGCGCGCCACCTCCTTTCCTTTTTCATCGCGCACCGTAACAACCACCGAATATTCCCACGGTGGATTCGTCGCAACGTGCACGATCGTCCCGTCAACCGAAAGCGCCGTTTCGGTGTTGGCGGCGCGCGCATCCGCTTTACCCGTACCCGAGCGCAGATGATGTCGGCACGCCGGGCAAACCGACGCGCTTTCAAGAATTGTTTGACGGCAGTGCGGACAAACCCGGGTGGCACCGGGCGATCCTGCACGCACCGTACTCACGTGGTGCGCGACGCCTTGTCAGTCCACCCGAAATCCGCCTTGCCGCGCATGCGTGAACCCGCCGCCACCGTTAGCGAGTCGGCCATCACGTCACCCGTCAACACGCCAGTTTCGAGTAATTCGACGCGCGTTGCACCCTCGATATTGCCTTCAAGCTGACCCGCGATTGTGATCGTTTGCGCGCGAACATTGGCGGTAACCATCGCACCCTGTTCGATCACGAGATTCCCCTGCACGTTCACTTCACCCTTGAACTTCCCCGCAATCCGCACGTTCCCAGTGCCTTCAATTTTGCCTTCAATGGTCAGTTCGTTCGTGATGATCGACTCGGAGCGGCGCATTTCAGCTTCGCGCGCGGGCATGGTGCTTGCGGTCATCGGAACCATTCGGGGTTCAGGGATTGTCGGCACGGGCACTGACGGCACCTCGGGCACAGTCGGATTCGAAAACGCACTCGGCGGAGCCAGATTGATGGCGCCTGCCGCTTCGTTGGCGAGGTCTTTCGGCGGATCCTTGACCGGCTCTTTCACAGACGTGGAAGAATCTTTCCAGAGTGCCATGTTGGATGGGATTAGAGGTAGGGCCGAGGCACCGCGAGCCCAACTGGCTCACCGGGATATCACGACCATTGAGCATCGCACCACATTGGCATGAGGCGCAAGGAGGCGGATCACAGGTCCCTGATCGCAAGCGGTCGCCCAAGCTCTGATGTTTGCTAATCGCTGGCCAGCAAGCCGCGTTTTTCCATGCGGTCGCTTTTGGAATTGGCCATGTCTGCCTGCCTGAACGTCTGTTACCAGGAATTCCAGGTACGTGGTCTGTCCAGGCGATGACACGCTACCTGCCGAACGGTTTGAATGTCAACGAATTTCGTACCCCGCGTGTCTTACTCTCATCCCATTCCCGAGAGCCGCTCGTGGCTAATCAAATTCGCAGCACGCTGGTGTCTCTTTCGATTGCATTTGCAGTCTTGGGCGCGAGCGGGTTTGCGCAGGCGCCCACGATTCAAAAAGAATTCACGATCGGCTGCGAAAGTTGCGGAGGCGCGCTTGAGTTCTCGAACATCGCCGACGTCGGCATCAATTCGCGTGGTGACGTACTCGTTGCGGACAAGAATGCGCCCTTCCTCAGGGAATTCAGCAGCACTGGAAAGCCACTTTGGAGCGGTGGTGCCAAGGGAAAAGGCCCCGGTGAATACATCGGCATCACGCGCATCGCTTGGCTTTCCAACGGATCCTACGTGATTGTTGATGGCAGCGGAAACCGCGTCACTGCGCTAACTCCCGAGCACACAGTGGCAACCACAACGCCCCTCATTGCCTATTCCACAACGGCCGCTGCCAACAACGCGGGATTGATCATTCTGGGCCAGGAATTACCGATGGGGCGCGGTTTCGAGCTATTCAAATGGAAAACCGGAGTGCTCGACAAAATCGTACCAACTGTTCCCGCAGGAAAACCCGCACCGACATTTGACGGCGCGTCGGTCGCCGTTGCTCCCAACGGAAACATCGCATTGTGGCCCGACGCGAATCGGTATGAAATCATTCGCATGGATGCGGCGGGTTTGGCACTCCCCGGAATTGTGCGCACAGTTGAACGCGTTCGTTACACAGTTGTCGAAGATTCCATTCGCCGCGAACACATGGCCAGGTCAATGGCGCAAATGCGAAAGATGGCGGGCATCACATCGGGTCCACCTGTGGCAAAGCCTGAACCACTGCAACTCAAGGCGCACATATATGGTGACGGAATGCGCTACGATCCGCAGGGACGCTTGTGGGTGCAGACCATGCGCGGAAACGAAACCCACACCGTCTTCGATGTGTTCTCCCCAACGGGCACCTTCGTCGGAAGTGTGAATATGCCGGAAGTGGTAAAGCAGTTCGCATTAGGTGGAACGTGGCTTGTGACTGCATCGGAGAATGAGGACGGAGTCCCAATCGTCACCAGGTGGCGCGTTCGCTAGTTGGCTTCCGCTTGGTCAGGGCATTGCTCACGCTGGTTGATAATCTGTTGATCGAAGGAAGTATTGTGCGGGCGGAATAGACGCGCTCCGAAATGCGCTTCATATTCGTCGACTTCCCCCAATTTCAGAATCGACCCATGCGTGTTGGCCTCCTGTTCGTAGTTGGTGTTGCTGTCTGCACTGTCTCCTGCGACTGGATCAAGGACAAAACTCCCAGTCTTCTGAACTGCGGCGTCGGTCTCTCCGAAGGCGCTCGACCCATCGCCACCGATCGGGTGAACCGGTTTCAGGGCAAGGTCGAAGAAACAACTGCACGTTGCCGAGGAGGTAGCTATGCCGTGGCGTATCGCAAAACGCCGTGGACCGACTGGACCAACTATTGGGCAACGCGCGGCGAAGATTCAAAGAGCTACTGGACAACACAAAGTATTCGCGGCATCAACGGGTCGCTGATTGATCTTGAGTACGCGCGCGTCGAACTCATTCGGTTCAATTTGTTCGACAACAGCGGCACGCTGGCGGATTACATCAATGGTCGGAACGGCACAGACGGCGCCGCGCTCAAACAGTGGAAAGAAATGCGACTGCCGCCCAACAATCCGAATTACGCCGTAGTTGGCGGAGCGGCGCCGGCGCAGCAGTGCAAGGGTGCGCTCATTCGGTTTCGCACGTTGACAGGCATCTGCAACGACACAGACAATCCATTGATGGGAAGTACCGGAACGTTGTTCGCACGGAACGTTGAATTTGAGAGCACGTTTCCCGACATGGGGCTGAACGACCTCGCGCGCAACCGTCACGGCGATCGTTTGTCGCTGCTGTCTCCCGATCCACAAGTTATCAGCCGACGTTTGTTCACGCGCCCGCAAAGCGACAGTGCGCGTTGCAATCTCGGTTACGGATTACCGAACTTCGCACCAACGGCCAACTGCGACTACAACAGAGCGCCGTTCATGAATGTGCTGGCCGCGTTCTGGATTCAGTTCATGACGCACGACTGGTTCTCACACCTCGAAGAAGGGCACAACTCGGCAACGTACATGCCAGTGGGTTGTGCAACCCAACGCGTAAACGGAGTGACAACCCCCATTACGCCTGCCGCTGCCGCTCAGTTGGGGTGTCGCCCCGATGACAAGATGGAGCGTGCGTACGTTGCCGACTCGATTGCGCCTGCAACCTTCAGGAATAGTGGCAAGACTTTCCTGACGCGCGCACCAAAAACGTTTACCAACACGAATACTGCGTGGTGGGATGGTTCGCAGATTTACGGATTTGATGATCGTTCACGTGCGCGCGTCAAACGTGATCCGCGCGATCGCGCCAAGCTCGAAATGTTGGCACTCGCCAGCGCGACCGCACCCGGTGAAGCGCAGG
>JBDUBA010000003.1:0-12679 GCA_040004335.1 Gemmatimonas sp. | reverse complement strand
CCATTGCCCGGCATCCCGTACTGCGGACCTTCGCCCCACTGGTACGCAGTTTTCGGCTTGAACAGGTAATTGCCTTGTGCCACTACTTTTGGCGTCATCTGCTCGAGCGCGGCAACGTCAACCACCCACAAACTGCGTCCGTGTGTTGCGGCCATCAGTTCGTGATCGCGTGGATGAATCTGCAAATCGTACACCGGCACCGAGGGCAGATTTTGTGCGAGTCTGCTCCACGTCTGGCCACGATCAATGGAGGCGTACACCGTTCGCGATGTGCCCACAAACAACAGATCGCGGTTGTGCGGATCTTCACGAATCACGTGCACGTAGTCGGCGACACTCGCTTTCGGCAGGTTGTTCACAATGCTCTTGAACGTGCGCCCGCCATCGGTGGTCGAAAACAAATACGGCGTAAAATCGTTCCAGCGATGATTCTCGAACGCGACGTAAAACGACAACGTGTCGAAATGACTGGGTTCAACACGCACAACGTACGCGTCCCACGGTACTCCGAGTGCGGTAAACTTCGGCGTGAGATTTTCCCACACAGCGCCGTCGTTGTGTGTGAGCCACACGTTGCCGTTATCGGTGCCCGCCAGGAGAAAGCCCGGCTTTACCGGTGATTCCTGCATCGCCACGATCGTACCATACGCCTCGGCACCGGTGAGATCGAGTGTAATGCCACCGGTGTACTTCTCGACGGTGTCCAGGCGCGCCGCCATCGCTTTCGCCTGTGCGGGATCGGTCTTGATGGACAGGTCCGGACTGATTGGATACAAGTCTTCGCCGCGTTTGGTGGATTTCAGCGCGCGGCTGCCACCCAAATACAACGTCTGCGGGTTGTGTGGCGACAAAAAGAACGGCGACTCCCAGTTGTAGCGAATCTGCAAATCGGCCGAGTCTTTCTTTTGTTCCGCGCGTAGTGTGGCGATGCGTGCTTGTGCCTCTTTCGATGCCGGAACAAGCGGATCTCCACGCGCGATTGCGATTGAATCTTCGAACTGGCGGTACCGTTCGTTCCACGTCGGCTTGTTCACGCGTCCGCGTTCGCCGGTTTTGAGATTCGTCTGCTGAATGCCCGCGTTTTGCGATTCGCCCCACACCATAAATGGGTTTGTCGGATCCTGCGCGGTGTAAAAACCGTCACCGCCGGAAATCGTAACCCATTCCGAGTTTGTGGCCGTCGTGCCACGCCGCCTGCTCGGACCGCACCATGCACCGTTATCCTGCGCGCCTGCGCAAATGTTGTACGGCACATCCATATCGTAGGTGATATCGTAGAACTGTCCGATGGGAAAGTTCATCGGATACCAGAAATTGCCACCTTTGTCGAACGTGATTGCGATGCCGCCGTCGTTGGCGAGAAACCAGCGTTCGGGATCGTTGGGGTCAATCCAGATTCCGTGATCGTCAACGTGTACATCCTGTGCGGCATTGATCAGCGTCTTTCCGCCGTCATTGGACACCTGCAACTGTGTCGACGAGAAATACACGCGATCGGAATTTTTTGGATCGACGCGTACTTGCGAGTAATAAAATGGTCGCGTGTTGTAATTGTTCATCTGCGTCCACGTTTTACCACCGTCGGTGGTGCGATACAGTCCGTTTGCAGCGGGATTACGCTGAAAAGTTTGCGGGCCCGGCGCCATCGACGACGCTTCGGTCAATGCGTAAACGATTTGCGGATTGCTGTGCGAAATCGCAATCCCGATTCGCCCTTTGGCACCTTCGGGATACCCGTTCCCTTTCATTTCCGTCCACGTCGTGCCGGCGTCGGTGGACTTGAACAGGCCAGAACCTTGTCCACCACTGTTGGCGGAGTACGGGGTGCGATACCGCTCCCACATGGACAGATACAACACGTCGGGGTTGGATGGATCAATCTGGACATCCACTGCACCCGTCTTCGTATTGGCGCCGGCCTTGATCAGTTTCCAGGTCGTTCCGCCGTCGGTTGTTTTGTACAGGCCGCGGTCGCCGCCGGCTTTCCATGCTGGGCCAAGTGCGGCGACGTACACAGTATTCGCGTTGCGCGGATCAATCTGAATGCGACCGATGTGCTGCGTTTCGCGAAGGCCCATGAACGTCCATGTCGTGCCGCCGTTCGTCGATTTGTACACACCCGCGCCGGGTTCAATCGAATTGCGCGAATTGGGCTCGCCGGTGCCGGCCCAGATGATGTTCGTGTCGGTGGGTGCGATCGCCAGCATTCCCATTGAGATGACGTCTTTGTCGTCAAAAATGGGGCGCCAGCTTATTCCGTTATTCATGGACTTCCAAATGCCTCCCGCAGCGGCGGAGACATAGACGGTTTTGGACGGACTTGGAATGCCCTGTACGTCAGAGAGTCGGCCCATGAAGTTCGAGGGGCCAACGTTTCTCCAGCGAAATGCCGATGTAACACTTGAGTCGAGCGCTTGCGCGCTGAGACCGGCCACCAGTGGATTGATAAACGGTAGGATAACCGTTGCGAGTACAGCACAGCTCAAACGATGCTTCATGGTAACGAACCCTCCAACAAATGAATCGAACGGGTGCTGATGAGTGAAAATGACGTTGCGCGAAGTGGACGTTGTAGTTGGTCAGTGCGGAACGGTGATCGGTTGGAGTCGTGCGCGTGTGAGCAGCACATTGATGGCTGCGAGGCGCACGCGTGACAAAGCAGTGCAGCGAACAACCTGGGCGTCGAACCGTTGCACCCAGGTACGCCCGGCGTCGCCGCTTTTCCAGACACCGCCGTCAACGGCGCCGATGTAAAATACGTTTGACTGGTCAGGGATTCCGACCGCTGCCTTCGTGCGGCATGCGCGGAATGGGCCTATCATCCGCCAGCGCCGTTCGGCAAACTGATTGGTGCCGAGACGCCGTGCTGTAAGCGGAGCTTTCACAGCCCGGCGGGCGCCCACGTCAACGCGAGGCATGCGAGTTTGCGTTCCGACGTCTGGACCGCGCGCCGAACGACAGCAGGCTTTCTGAAGCTCACGGATTCTTCACAGTTCAGGTTATGCGTAGCTGGTCACAACTCCCTGCAAACGGTCGAATCACAATGAAGAGTCGCCATGAGACGTAATCTCGATTCGATGATCCTTGCCGCCGTGGTGGCAACGGTAACGTTCGGACATGTCAACAACATTACAGCCGAGACACCAGGCCACGCCGGGCTGGTGACTTTTGCCACCAGAGCCCAGCAGGGCTCCGAAATTTCCGGCACGGTCAAGGATGCCGGCGGCCGAGCGCTGCCCGGGGCCCGCATAACCCTCACCGAACTTGGCCTCGAAGTCGTCTCGGACGCCGAGGGGCATTACCGCTTCGCATCCGTGCCTCCTGGCCGGTATACGCTGGTGGTTCGCAAGATTGGTTATGCCTCGCCCGCGCCGACCGTCACGTCGATCGCGTCCACAGGCGCACACGACTTCATGCTGACGCGCTCGGCCCGGTTGCTTGAGCCGGTTACGGTCACGGCGTCCAGTCAACCCACCGACGCCCGGTTGAGCTCTCGGTCCATTGGAGTGTTGCATCAGGATGCACTTCGAAATGATGCAAGCATTTCACTCGCGCATTCCCTTGTTTCATTGCCGGGCGTGCGATCGGTGAGCACCGGCGTACAAATTGGCAAACCGATGATTCGCGGTTTGTATGGTGCGCGCGTGCTCACGCTCGAAGATGGGATGCGCCTCGAGGACTATTCGTGGAGTGACGAAGACGCCCCGGCCATCGATGCTCGGCTCGCACAGCGCGTGGAAGTCATTCGCGGTCCCGCGAGTGTGCTGTACGGATCGGACGCGCTGGGCGGCGTTGTTAACGTGATTCCCAATGCGTTGCCCAGTGCAGCGGCAGGTGAGCGCGTGCGTCGCTTGAGTGCGGAAGCGTATGGCGCATCCAACAATCTCGAAGCGGGGGCTTCGGCGCGCGTTGAAGGCGCAAATGGAAGATTGGGTTGGCGCGCTGCGGGCACCGGACGATTTGCTGGCAGCATTCAGACGCCTGATGGCGAAGTGATGCACACGGGTCTTGGCGTTGTGTCATTTCAAGGCGCAACGGGATTACGCGGCAAACAATCGAATACCACGCTGCGCTTCGCTCTCGTTGGCGGAGAGTTTCAGCTGCTCGAGGCGCAGAAACCGATTATCCCAACGGGCGTCGTCGACTCAGGTGGTCCCGTACGACAATTACTGGACACGCGCGTGCAGTTGGTGCACGAGCAAATCTTTGGCAAGCTGCGTCTCGAAGCGAAAGCGCAGTGGCAGCGACATTCGCTGAAAGAGGTGTCGGATGATTGTCTTCCGCCAATAGGTCAACCGGTGTGCAGTGCTGCGGAGCTTGCAGCGTCGAAAGACGTGCCCGCGTTTGACTTGTTGCTCAACACGGAGTCGGCGGATGTGCTGCTGCATCACGGCACCGACGGCAACATTCATGGCACATTCGGATTGTCGGGCATGTTTCAATCAAACGATTCGCGTGGCCCCATCTTTCTGGTCCCTGACGCCAGCATCTCCGCGGTGGGCGTGTACGCGCTTGAACAGATTCGCGCCGGAATCTTCACGTTTGAGGGAAGCGCCCGAGCGGATCATCGTTCGCTTAACGCCGATGCCAACGCGCAAATTCTGCTGGCCGCCAACGATTCGCGCTCATGGAATGCCACCACGTTCAATGTCGGAGCTGTTGCTCAGCTCACTCCGATGGTTGCGCTGGTCGCGAACGCCGGATCGGGTTGGCGCGCACCAACGCTCTTCGATCTCTACTCGAATGGCGTGAACATCGCGGAGGCTCGTTATGAATTGGGCGATCCGACACTCAATCGTGAATACGATGTAAATGGTGAGGCCGGAGTGCGACTTACTGGTGCGCGCGCGCACTTCGAAGCGACTGGTTTCCGCAGCAACATCGACGACTTCATCTATACCTCTCCCACAGGCCAGCAGCAGTCGGGGCTTCCATTGTTTCGCCATCTGCAGGCTGACGCGAAATTCACTGGTGCAGAAATGAGTGCTGGTGTGGAAGTAGCAACTCCGGTTTCCGTTGATGCGCGATTCGATGTGGTGCAGGCCACGAACAAAAAAACCGGGCTGCCGCTTCCGCTCATTCCTCCCGCGCGTGGCGCTGTTGGCCTCACGTATCACACGGAGCGCGTAACGTGGCTGCAACATCTCGCGTTGCGTGGTGAAGTTGAATCGGTCGCGAAACAAACCAGACTCGATGTGAACGATCTGCAGACCGGCAGCTACACCCTGGTCAACTTTGCAGCGAACGCCGAACACCCCATTGGAGCGCGCGCGTTTCGGTTTGATCTGCGCGTGCAAAACGCCGGCAACGTTGCGTACAAAGATTTCCTGAGCCGTTACAAACAGTTCGCACAGAATCCTGGCTTCAACGCGGTATTCCGGATCTCAACGGGATGGTAACGTCGGCGTCTGACAAGCCACGGCGCGTCTTCAACGTACTGTTCTGGCGCAAATGGCATCGCTGGATTGGATTTCCAGCCGCGATATTTCTTCTCTTCGCGGCAGTTACGGGTTTTCTTGTCGCGTTCACTGAATTTTTCGGCGCGGAGGAGTCGCTGCGCGAAGCGACGCGCGACCTCATAAGTCCCGTAACTGTTTCCACTCCCGACCGCGCGTGGTCCGATCCCGTTTCGCTGGCGGTGACCACCGCGCGTACCATTTCGCCAATCTCGCCCATTGACAAGATTGAAGTGCAATTCAAAGGCGCGCAGCCAACGGTCACCATTTTCACCGGCAAACCAACGGGCGGCGAAGACCGCAAGCTGGTGATTGATGCAAAAACAGGTGCCTTGATCACGAACGAAGACTACGCGGACAAACCATTTCTGTATCGGCTACACAGCGGCGAAGCGTTTGGCGACGGAGGATTGGTGGTCGCGATGTTCTGGGCGCTCGCGCTGGCGATCATGAGTGTGAGCGGATTCATTGTGTATTTCACGATGCGCGGCAAGCGGAAACTCACGGGGGTGAAGCGCGTTTTCTGGTAGCGCTGGGAAGGTTTCTGAAGTTTTGAAAAGCGCGCCAATTCGAGCGTCAGACAACTTTCGCACAGCGCGATTGGTCCGCCCTCGTCCACATCGCCGAGGCGGAACTCCCGGCGAGCCTCCCGGCATCGATGCTCAGCAAGTGCGATTTCACGCGACATTCCGCCGCCAGCGAGTTCCTCATTGAGGACAAATTCTCCCGCCAGGACTTGCTGCAGTCGCGCGAAGAGTTGGCCGAGCAGGATTTCAGACTTTGCCAAGTTCGATTGCGGTGAGGAGTCGGTGCAGACTCACCCTCGCCGATCAAGCTGCGCTTAACTCGCGATTAACTGATTCCAGTTATTGCAAAATCCTCATGCAATTTGCGCGCTACGAGCAATATAGCGGCAACGAATCCACGGCAATCGCACCAGACGTGGACGTTACGACGGTATCTCGCCACACATGCGAAAATGCGCCCACCGTTCGGGCACCGAGCACATGATTGCCGGCGGGCACTGAAAATGCTTGCGATTCCGTGTGGCTGGGCGTCAAATGCACGCGAAACGTGTCGTTGCCCACCACGACACCATCAATGAGAAACGCCACCGGTATCGTGGAACTGCACAGGGGCGCATCAAGAACGAAATGCACTTGAGCCATTGCGGGCACCGGCCCGGTGCTGGAGCAGGCTCCGAACACCACCAATCCAACACTGGCGCAGATTGAGCAGGCGAAGCGGCGCATGGCGGGTATGTTCAGGTAGTGCAAGCGGGACTTTAATGAAACTAGACTGCGCAGCGATGTTCCTCAATCGGGCTGTGCCCAAAGGCGAGTTCCCTTCGCTGTCCTGTGTGCCGTAGCTCACGCCGCGAAACTGGCTGATGCAGCGCCAATCGCGTAACGTTCCCTTTGGTTGAAAACTCCTGGAGATAAACCCGATGAAGGTGCTCGCAAGTATTGCGCTGCTCACTTTTGCCTTCGCTCCCTGCGATGCGCAGGTGAACGCGGGCGAAAAAGCCCCCATAACCGACCTGCCGTTCACGATGACGCAGGTTGCCACGTTCAACTTGCCGTGGCGCATCGCGTTCCTGCCTGATGGACGCATGCTCATCACGGAGAAAGTGGGGCCCGTGTGGTTGGTCACGCAGGCGGGGGTCAAGACGCCCGTCGCCAATGCACCGGCGGTGTTGTCGGCGGGTCAGGGCGGCATGCTGGGCATTTACACGTCGCCCAACTACGCCACCGATCATTTCGTGTACCTCACCTATTCGGAGCCTGGCGAGGGGCGCGAGTCGAGCCTCGCGCTCGCGCGCGCAAAGCTGTCCATCACCGGAAGCGCGGCCAGTCTCGATGGACTGGAAGTGATTTGGCGCGATGGCGCTCGCGGCTCTGGCGGTCAGTTCGGTGCAGCGATTGCATTTTCTCCCGACAAGAAATTTTTGTTTCTTACCGTCGGCGATCGGCAACGAATGACGCCGGCACAAGATCCCAATTCGCCCTTGGGAAAAATTTTGCGCTTGACGCTCGATGGCAAACCTGCGCCAGGCAATCCGCAGGCCGGTAAGATGGGCGACGCAAGCATTCCGATTATTCGTCCGCCGAGAAACACCGAAGTCGCAAAAACTGCAGCGGTTGTTACCACGTACACATTTCCTGGACCAAACCTGACACCGTCAGAAACCTGGACGTCGGGTCATCGCACGCCGTACGGATTGGCGTTCGCGCCCGATGGCCGCTTATGGGAAGTTGAACACGGCCCGAAAGGCGGCGACGAACTCAATCTGATTGAAGTGGGCAAGAACTACGGTTGGCCGTTGGCATCATACGCGGTCAATTACGATGGTTCACCAATTCCAAGCCCGGATACGCGTCCCGATCTCACGAAGCCGGTGATCTATTGGACGCCAATTATCGCACCGGGCAGTCTCACCTTTTACAACGCGTCGTTGTTCCCGCAGTGGAAGGGTTCAGCCTTGATGGGTGGATTGGCAACGCGCACGCTCAACCGCATCACGTTTGACGGAAAAGGCGGCGCCACGCCCGCCGAACGTTGGGATGTTGGCCATCAAATTCGCGACGTGGCAGTTGCTCCGGATGGAGCAGTGTGGATGATCGAGAACACGAGCACGGGCGGGTTGTTCAAAGTGACTCCGAAGTAGTTCTTGGTGAGATCTGGGTGCGAAGCGCCAACGAGTCACCAACGCTCGGCGCAACGCATTGGGTCCAACCCTTACGGCACGATTGGCCTGAACAACCCGAGCTGCGGTTCCACCGTTTTCTTGTCGCCGACTATAACGATTGACAGCTTCTCGGGATCGAGATGTTTCTGCGCGGTCGCACGCACATTCTCGGGCGTGACTGCCATCACCCTCGACACGTACGTTGAGAGATAATCGGCGGGAAGCTGGTGTAAATCGATGGTCTGCAATTGCGAGACCAGTCCCGCGCGTGAACTGTTGCGCAGCGTGAAGTTGCCGACCATCTGGCTCTTGATCCCCTCAAGTTCGGCCGTTGGCGGCGCTTCCGCACGAAGACGATTTACTTCTTTGACGATCTCGGTAATTGAAGCGCCAGTCACGTTGGTGGTAACATCAGCCACTTCCACCCACAGGGCCGAACCTTTCGTCGATATCAGTTGCGAGTACGGCGAATAGGCGTAACCCTTGTCTTCGCGAATGTTTGACATAATGCGCGACCCAAACGAACCGCCGATGAGCGCATTGGTAACGAGCATCGACATGCGATCGGGGTCGTTCACACGCGCAGCCGGCACACCCATCCACATCGTGCTCTGCACCGCTCCAGCACGATCAATAAGTTTGACCTGACGGCGTGCCGCGGGCACGGGTGGATTTTCAGTTGCGGGCTCACCACTCTGCCAATCATCGAATGTTGTGCGCACGGCCTTCTCGACGGCCGCCGCATCAAACACTCCGCTCACGTACAAATGACTGCGCTTTGCACCGAAGTTCTTCGTGTAGAAATCCTTGGAGCGTGCAATGGTGAAACCACGCAACATCTGTTCTGATGGGTACAGGCGCGAAAACGGATGGTTGCCGTATTCCATCTGATTGAATGCGACTTGAGCGACGACGCCCGGCTGCGCCAACGACATCGCATTGTCACGTGCCTGCTTATCGATAATACGTTTGAAATCGGCGTCGGCAAAACGCGGATGCCGCGTGACATCGGCCAGCAACGCTACAAATTGCGGGGTGAACTCCCCCAGAATTTCTCCGCCAATTTGAGCGGTCTCATATCCCGCTCCCGCAGAAATACTGCCTCCCATCGCTGCCGCCGCGCGCGCAACATCCTGCGGTGACTTCGTGATGGTTCCTTCGAGCAACATGTCGGTCGTGACACTCGATATCGAAGTCTCCTCCGCCGATTCATCAATGATCCCGGTGCGAACCACCAGTTGCACAACGGCTTTCGGTACCAGACCATACGGCACGAGTGTTACACTCATGCCATTCGATAGACTGAATGTGCGCCTTGGTGGTACATGAAAGTCTTTGGGTTTCCCCGCCAGCGGAATCGTTTGTTTCGGTACGACGACACCTGGAGCAGGTGCGGTTGCTGGTTTCGCCGGAGACTGCGCCGCGACTGATGCTGCAAGAAGTAGCGCGAATGTAGCCCCCGTCACCAACGAACTTGCACGCGTGGTACTCACAAGAGATGTCATGATTATTTTCCCTGCATCGGCGTGGCTGGTGCATCCTTCGCGCCAGGTTTGATTGTGTAGACGGTGCGATTTTCCTTTCGCAGATATTCCTTCGCAACCTGCATGATCTGATCAGCCGTCACCTTCGAGAATTCTGACTCAATTCGGTTGATACGGGCTGGATCGGAGTCGAATAACGCGAATGACGCCAGCAAATCGAGTTTTCCAATTCCATTGCCTTCGTCAAGTATGCTGTAATATGTCGAACGCATCTTGGTGCGCGCTCGGCTGAGGGTAGCCGAGTCAACTGGCGTTGTGCGCAGTTGTTCGAGCTCCGCGTCAATGACCTTGATCAGCGAATCAGCGGGCACCGCCTTTTCATGGAAGGCCACCACCATCCACAACATCGGCCCCTCGTAGTTGAACATGTTACCGAGGTCGTTGTTCGTTCCGGTGGTCACGTCGCTGGTGACACCGGCTCGCTGCACGAGCGCGTCGTACAAGCGTGAATCACGACCCTGCCCCAAAATCTGGTCGAGGAGCGCGAATGCAAACCAGTCAGACGTCCAGCGCTCGGGCACGTGATAACCGAGTCCAAGGGCCGGACGGTTTGCGAGCAGATCAACGCGAGACTGCTGGCGTTCTTTCTCCTGACGGGGCTCAGCGATGTCGGGCCGTGGCTGTTGTGGGACTGCCGGAACCGACGCGAAATATTTTTCGACCCACGCCTTGGTTTGTACTGGGTCGAAATCACCGACAATTGCGAGCACTGCGTTGTTCGGTGCGTAGTACGATGCAAAAAACGCGGACGCATTCTCCAGTGTTGCAGCGTCGAGCTCCTTGAGGTCGCCGTAGAAATTATGCGCGTTTTGCCAATTGACGTTTGCAGCCATGGGCATGTCGATCCACGGAAAACTGCCGTAGGGCTGATTTAACACGTTGACGCGTACTTCGTTTTTCACCACATCCTTTTGATTCTGCAGATTCGCGCCATCGATTGCCAATCCGTGCATCCGATCCGCCTCGGCCCACAAAATTGGTTCGACTGCACTTGACGGAATAGTTTGGTAGTAGTTGGTAAAATCGAAACGGGTCGATCCGTTGAGACTCCCCCCATTCGATTCGACAAGCTTGATGAATTGCAGCTTACCGAGGCTGGATGAGCCCTGAAACATCAGATGCTCGAAGAGATGCGCGAAGCCGGTCCGATCACGTGGTTCATTGCGAAAGCCCACGTGGTAATACACGCCAACACTGACGGTCGGCGCCGTCGTGTCGCGCGACATCACAACGCGCAATCCATTGGCGAGCGTATCGTAATCGACGGGAATGGTGAGTGCTGACGTGACAGCAACGTTGGAAGCCGTGGTATCAGCCTTGCTGCACGCGCCGGCCAAGGACAATACACCAATCACGCTCGTCGCGATACGACGGTGAGCTCTGTTCATAAATGCCGTCGATGAGGGTTCGCGGCGCTGGATGAGTTCGCAATCGGAACTCCGTGCGACGTCGAGAATTCGCTGATGTTATCGGTTGGAAGAAAATCCCACGCGAAGGATTCACTGTCAAGAGTGCGCACTGGGCGACGGGCACCGATGGTTCGACGGTCACGAATCGCATCAAAGTCTTCTCTTCAGCGCGACGGTGGATAGATCGTATGCCAACTGTGACGCTTGCGAAGCTGCTCACGTTCTTCCGGCGACATTGGCGTAACCGGTTGTCCTTCCCGCACCGAATTGTCACGCATCAACTCCTCGAAGCCGGGTTTCGAGAAGATGAACGCCACACCAAGCGGTTCCGTGCCCGTATCGCGAAGGCTGATTTGCACGTTGCGCGGGATGTAAATGGTGGCGCCCGCACTCACTGGCGATGATCGTTGGCCCAGGGTGGCTACGCCGTTACCGCGATGAACGAAGAGAATCTCATCAGCCACGAGATGTGTGTGAGGTTGAATTTCGGCGCCCGGTGCGAGGTCTTCGTACCCCATCACGAGATCGGGCGACCCGCCGTTCTGCCGGTCAACTTTCAGGATAAACGGCCCCTTGCCAACATTACGCCGCACGCGTCGTTCGCCCTCCTCAGCCTGGAGTATTAGTCCTGCGCTGGCAGGTGTCGCAACTTCACGTGATTTGTCTGTCGCAGAGCCCGAACGCCCGCATCCGCTGCCCACGCCGATGACGAATGTCATGCCGATCGCTCGCAGTGTGCTCCTGTGTCGCATGAACGCTCCCCGAGAATGGTTATGGCGCGAACAACCTGATCGGCCACGTTCCGAATTGATAACGGTTGTGCGGGAGGTACAGGGTCTCGGAACGCGTCAGGGGGCGCTCGGAAAGGGTGGGCAACCGGCTATGGACGTTCGGATGCCGCAGCTGGTCCCGTGTTTCCGAGTGTCGAGATGGATGAATCAATGAGGTTGCGGGACGGCTTCTCTTGACAGCTACAGGAGTGGGTAACACCTTACAGTATGAGCATTCTCGACGGCTTTGCCTCACGCCTGCGCCTGTTCTTTTCGCAAAAGACTACAGAAGCGCGCTTCAAGAGCGAAATCGAATTCCATATCGCAATGGAATCGGACCGCCTCGCCCGCGAGGAAGGACTCGACCGCGGTGAGGCGAGACGTCGCGCTCTGGTTGCGTTTGGTGGTATCGAAAAACACCGCGAAGATTTGCGCGACGGACGCGGCACCGCCTGGATTGGCAGCCTGTCACTCGATTTCAAGCTCGGGCTTCGGATGTTGGTGAAGTATCCGGGGCTGACGCTTGTTGGCGTACTCGGAATGTCCGTGGCTGTCGCGATTGGTGCACTCGCGTTCACGACCGTTGCAACGATTACGGGCAAATCACTTCCGCTGGATGAAGGCAACCGTATCATCACCATCGAAAGCTTTGACGTGAAAAAGCAGGACGTGAGGCGCGAGTCACTTCCTGCCGACCTCCTGATCTGGCGCCTGGCACTCCGTACCGTCGACGATCTCAGCGCGTGCGAACAAACAAGTTCGCCTTGCCTCTGACGGCATTCGATACCACTCTTCTGCGATCAGGAGAATT
>JBDUBA010000266.1:0-38631 GCA_040004335.1 Gemmatimonas sp. | reverse complement strand
CGGTGCTGACGTAGCTCAGCTGGCAGAGCAACTGATTTGTAATCAGTAGGTCGCCGGTTCGATTCCGGCCGTCAGCTCTTGAAAACTCTTCTGGTCGAAGAGTGCCGGTGGGGTACTCAAGTGGCCAACGAGATCAGACTGTAAATCTGACGGCTAACGCCTTCGAAGGTTCGAATCCTTCCCTCACCATGTAGTTGGTTTTTTTTGTAGATCGGACGGCCTGCAGCGCTTATACAGCGATGTGGGCCGTTTGGGTTTGGTGGGCGGCGGACTTGGGACCGCGAACCGCGAATACCGAACAGCGAGACCTGGACAACACGGATCACCCGGACAACACGGACGAACGCGAAATGCGAAATTCGCCTTTCGAAAAAACGCAACTGCAACGGCGCATAGCGAAACACGGACGACAACGACAACGCGGGCGAACTGCCTTCCTGAATTGATTATTGGCGGTGGTGTCCGCGAAAAATGTAAAACGAAATTTTCTTCATGATTGCGAAAGGGTGCGCGGACTAACGTGGGTCAGCTTTCTGCTGACTCACCTTCCGCAAATACCCATGCGATCTGTTCGCGTCCTTTCCCGATTCTTTGTACCGTTGCTGTTGGCAATCACTGGCGCGAATGTGTTGCATGCGCAAACGGTTACGCGACTTCACGGCACGGTACGCAGCACCGACGGTGCTGTGCTTTCGAATGTCACGATCTCGGCCACTTCTGCCGACGGGCAGAAACTGGTCACTCGCACCGACGTCGCTGGTGCGTACTCGATACCTGTGGCCACCGGCGCGATGGCGTACTCAGTTTCCGCAACGCTGTTGGGGTTTGCAGCAAACACAAAGTCAGTCGCGGCCGTTGCCGAAGGTGCAACATATCCGGCTGTTGATTTTCAAATGACGGTCGTGGCACAGCGACTCGCAACGGCGACGGTACGCGCACAACGCCAGCGTGCGGCGCGGAGCGATCGCGAAGGTGCGGGCGTTGGCGAGCCGGGCTCAATTCCAGCAGGTGGTTCGGGGGTAAGTGGTGACCTCACCGGTGACATTGCGGCCGCGATGGCCACCGTGCCGGGATTGCTGGTTACCCCCGATCCTACCGGCGGACTACCGGTCATCTCCGCGTTCGGTCTGTCGGGCGATCAAAACTCGCTCACCCTGAACGGAATGAATTTCGGTGCCGGCGGCATTCCGCGCGACGGAGTGACATTGCGCGTTGCGCAATCTACGTACGACCCCGGTCGCGGTGGGTTCAGCGGCGTGCAAACAATCCTGCGATTGAATCGCGGCGGCGACATCACAACGAAGGGATTACACATCACCGCCGAAACTCCGGCATTGCAAGGTTCAACGCCTACGTCCACACGACTTGGCACGCAGTATTCGCGACAGATTCTCAGTGGTTCGTGGGCTGGTCCACTCATTGAAGACAAAGCGTTCTACAGTTCGTCGTTCCAGTTCAGTCGCCGCGCCAGCGATTTGGTATCAATTACTTCCTTGGATGCGGCCGCACTCAAAACCATCGGTGTCAGCGCCGATTCGGCAAATCGATTGATCAATACCACAGCTACTCTCGGCATTCCGGTGCGCAATGCCGACGTGCCAGGCAGCCGAATATCCACGAATGCGTCGTTGTTGACGCGGTTTGACTGGACCCAAGGTTCCACGAATCGCGCGGGCAACATCTTTTATCTTATGGCGGGCGGTAACTATGCCGACAACGCGGGAACGCGCGGTGGCGCCACCACGCTACCATCGCACGGCGGAGATTCGCGCAGCTGGTCTGGGCAGATTCAGGCAACGTCTTCCCGTTACGTCAAGTCCATTTTGAACGAGTCGAACCTTTCGTTTGTCACGACAGGATCCGACAACACGCCATATCTGTTGCTGCCTGACGGACGCGTGCTCGTAACGTCATCATTCACTGACGGAACAGCGGGTTCAGCAACGCTGCGGTTTGGCGGCAATGCGAATTCAGAGAATCACTCGAGCGCGTGGTCGACACAATTTCGTCACGATGTGTCGTGGTTCAGCTTCAACAGCAAACACAATTTCAAGATGACGTTGGATGCGCGTTTGGACAACGACCAAACGACACAGAGCTCCAATCGTCTTGGCACGTTCAGCTTCAATTCGTTGGCCGACGTTTCGGCGTCTACGCCCGCTTCATTCACACGCACGCTGGGCGTACGGGAGACTCAAGGTCAGCAACTACTCGGCGCACTCGGCATGGGAGACGTCTTTCGGCCGAACGCGAAATTGCGCGTGCAGTACGGTGCGCGTGTCGAAGCCAATCGATTTGGGCATCAGCCAGTGGCAAATCCCGCAGTGCTTGCCGCATTTGACCGGAACACATCGAACGTTCCTGGCGCGATCACAATTGCACCGATGGTTGGTTTCACGCGTCAGTACTCGCCGCACGGCGGTGGTTCATTCACTGGCGGTGTGCGCGAATACGTAGGCGCGCTGTCGTCTCAGTCCGTGGAGAATGTGTCGCGGCAAACCGGGCTTGCAGACGCTATTCAACAGCTAACCTGTGTTGGCGCTGCGGTTCCCGTTCCGCGCTGGTCCGACTATTCAACGTCAACTGCGTCAATTCCAACCACGTGCGCAGACGGAACAAACGGTACTGTTTTTTCCCAGACAACGCCGAACGTTTCGATGTTCTCAACCGACTACACCGCATCACGGCGCTGGGCGGCGGCGTTTGGTTGGTCAGGTCGTCTCACGTCACGATGGAATGCGTCGGTGTCCACCAATTACTCGCTCAATCTTCACCGCAGCGGATCATTCGACCTGAACTTCGATCCCACGCAGAAATTTGCCCTGACCGCGGAAGCAGCTCGACCCGTCTTCGTGCGTGCCTCGAGTATCGTTCCGGCAAGCGGTGCCGTGCCAACCGCCGATTCGCGCCGCCAAGCGCAATTTGCGCAAGTGAACGAGTTGCGTTCCGACCTGCGCTCCGATTCGAAACAACTGATTGCCGGCATATCGTCGACTCCGTCGCAAGGGGTCAGTGGTTTGGGCATGAGCTTCAGTTATCGTGCGTTTTACACCTTGAGTGAGAGTCGGGATCAGCAACGCGGATTTGGTGGTTCGACGGCCGGAAATCCAGCACTCGCGCAATGGGGAGCAAGTGGTTTGCCGAGGCATTCGGTGCAACTGTTTGGGTCAGTACAAATTCCGCGTTGGGTCAGCATTGATGCGTTCGGGAGAATTGCATCCGGCCGACGCTATACACCAAGTGTATCAGGCGATATCAACGGCGACGGGTTCTCAAACGATCGCGCGTATGTGTTCGACCCGACCGCACTCTCGTCAAACGCAGCATTCGCGAACAACATCAACGTATTGCTCGCATCGGCGCCAACAGCCGCCAGCGACTGCCTGCGAGCGCAGCTGGGGAAAATTGCCGAACGCAACAGCTGCAAAGGTCCGTGGTCGCAAGCCCTCAACATGTCGATGACACTCGATCCAAACCGGTTTGGATTTGGCGGCCGGGGATCAATTTCCTTGGTGGTGACGAACGTACTCGGCGCCGCCGATCAATTGTTGCATGGTTCGAACAAACTTCGGTATTGGGGAACGGCCGGAACGCCTGATGCAACGTTGCTCAACGTTCGCGGATTTGATCCGGCCATGCAGCAGTTCAAATACGATGTGAATCCGTCATTCGGGAGTACAAGCGCATCAGTGGCGACGGGTCGCTTGCCGTTTGTTGTCGCGTTGGATGTGCGGTTGCGCCTTGGTCCCGATCGTGATGTTCTCGAACTTCGTTCATTCGTGCGCGCACGTCCGGCCGACGGTGTTGCGTTGCTCGATGCGGCGCAGATCAAGGAGCGTCTGGATAAGGATGAGCAGAACAATTTCGATGACATCGCCAAACGCGCGAAGGCGCTGGCATTGACGCCCGAGCAAGTCGCGACCCTGCAAAGTCTGGCCAAACAGTTCAGCACGTATCGCGATTCAGTGTATTTCGACCTGTCCAACTATCTTGTGACGCTCAAGGGCAACTACAAGAGTCAGGCGGCCAAGCGTCGCTGGCATGATGCGTTCGTTCGTATCGCGCATGTCTATGTCGCGAACGGTCCGCAGGTGCGGAGCATGCTAACCGAAGAGAAGTTTGCGACGTTGCCGCCAAGCATGACTGCCTTCTTTGACATGGACGAAGCAGAGTTTCAGCAGTTCATGGCAACGGCCAACTTCGGTTCGCTGATGGAACTCATTACCGGCGAGGGTCCCGACTGATCGGCACCATTCAATTGCATCCCTGAGTGACTTGGCTCAGGGATGCGGCAAGGTGATTGTGAACGTTGTCGCTGGTGTGTTGCTGGAATTGGCGTTCAGTGTCAGCGTTCCACCGTGCATTTCGACAATTTCGCGCGCAATAGCGAGCCCCAAACCGGCGCCGGAGCCGTGCGCCGAAACGTCCGAACTGCGCGCTGAACTTACTCGGTAAAAACGATCGAACACGAGATTGCGTGCGGCCACGGGAATCCCGGGCCCCGAATCGGTCACAGAAATTCTTGTCGCGCCGCCTTGAGCGGCGGCCGTGACAACGATCGTGGAATTGGCGGGCGAATATTTGACTGCGTTATCGAGAAGGTTAACTAACGCGCGCTTGAGCAATTCTTCGTCGCCAACGTGCGGGAGTTCGTCGCCAGCAACCGCATCAATCGTGATGTCGTGACGGGCCGCGAGTGCGCGCATGCTGCGCACGGTGTCGTTTACCAGGTCGTTGATGTACAGCGGCACTTTGCGCGGCAACGCCTGGCCGGCATCCGCGCGCGCGAGCAGGAACATGTCATTCACGATGCGGCTAAGCTGTTCGCTGCCGCCGCGAATGACTTGCAGCGCCTCGCGGTATTCGTCGGAGGTTGCCGTCGTGGCATCAAGCGTCACGTCGGCTTCGCTCCGAATAATCGCGACTGGCGTTCGCAATTCGTGCGACGCGTCGGCCGTGAATTGGCGCTGTTGCTCCATCGCGCGATCAACGCGGTCCAGCACGTCGTTGAAGGTGATGGCCAACTCGCCCAGCTCGTCGTGCGAATGGGCCACAGGCAGACGCTCGTGCAGATTCTTCGAGCCAATTTGTTTTGCCTGCCTTGTCATCGCGGCAACGGGCGCGAGTGCGTTGCGCGCCTGCAGATATCCAACGCCAAGTGCGGCGGCAACCAGCAGAGGAATTGCGATGAGAATGGTGGCTTGTGCCTGGCCGAGCAGCTCCTGAACTTCGTCCAGGGGCTCAATCGCGGCGATGCGAATTGATTGGCCGGCAAATGCGATGCGACGCATTGCAACGCGGAATCCGCCATCATCATTGGGCGCGCTGAACAGTTCTGCGCGGCTGGCGTTTTCTGCAACTGTTGTGGCGCTCTGGTGCTGCTCGATAAACGCCAGCAGTCCAGGCGCGATAACGCTCCGAGTACGGGAGTTTTTGTCCTCGGGATCGTCAGTGCGTACGTCGGCATGTTCGGCGCGTCCGGAGCGCGTCACGAGCAGATGTTCGTCCGCGCCGGTGGCAACGTCGAATCCGCGTGTGCGAAGTTCCTGCGCCAGTTGCGCGACCGCTGTGGAGTCCGCACTGGAAGCGACACCTTGCGATTCGGCCGCAAGCGTGATCGTCCGCAGTTGCTGGCGCACCGTCTGATCCACCTGCTCCAAGGTTCCGTGCCTGAGCAGCAGGTACGCCGCAAGCGAGAAACCAACAAGCATAACGGCGATGGTTGCGCCGTTCCAGACTGTGAGGCGCGCTCGTACGCTCAACATCAGGCGTCGCTTTGATTGGCAGCCAGCATGTAGCCGGCGCCGCGTCGCGTGTGCAACAACTGTTCCGGAAATCCGTCATCAATTTTGCGTCGGAGCCGAGTTACGAGCACATCGATGTTATTGCTAAGAGGGTCGTGATTGTCGTCCCATACGTGCACTGAAATTTCGCCGCGTGTGATCACTCCGCCTTGATTGCGTGCGAGATATTCCAGCAGCGCATATTCTTTTGAGGTGAGCGGAATTTCTCGTCCGGCGCGCACCACTTTCTGCACGCGGGTATCAATTTCAAGATCACGGACACGCAGCACCACATGTGACAGTTGTGGGCCGCGGCGCAACAATGCTCGCAATCGCGCCAGCAGTTCTTCCAACGCGAACGGTTTGATCAGATAGTCATCAGCGCCAGCGTCCAGTCCGGCAACACGGTCTGCGATTGCGTCCCGTGCCGTCAACATTAGAATTGGCGTCACGATCCCGCGTGCGCGCAGCGCGCTTGCCACTTCGAGCCCCGTTTTGACAGGGAGCATGACATCAAGAACAATGACGTCGTATGGCACGACGAGTCCTTCCGTCAGTGCGGCTCCGCCATCGGTGACCACGTCAACCGCGTAGGCCCGGTTTCTGAGGCCACGGGCGATGGTTGTGCTCAAACGGCGATCGTCTTCGGCTATTAAAACACGCATTGGAGAAAGGTCGCCCGGTCCACCTTTCGTTGCAATGAAATTTGAGCAGTTTGTGCAACAATTGTTTGAAACCAATGCGCGTTTGAATGACGGCGCGAACCGTCGCAACAACAAGGGTAACAACGTGCACGCGTGTCTTCACTGCAACAGGCAGTACGACGCTCGGCGAGTGCCGAGAGTTGTTACGCCAACTTCCGACGACGGAATATGAAACGCTCAACGAAGTTTTCTGCGGCAATTGCGATTGCCAGTTTGCTGCCAGTCGCATCGCTGGTGGCTCAAGTTACGGAAGTTGCACGCACACCAATCTCCGACTTGTCCAAGCTGACGTTCGGCTACTTCTGCGACGATCGTTTCGTCATTCGGAACGACGGTGACAAACAGCTCAGTCTTGAATACGCGGTCGAGAAAGGCAACGAACACACCAAGCTTTCACTCAACGCGCACGAACTGGTTGAACTCGATTCGAAGTCGAAGGAAGCGATGGAACTGTGGGTGGACGGAAAGATGGTAGCGAAAGCACCAAAGGAAAAACGTTCGTGCAAAGATGTGCAGGGCAACGGCTCTGTCAGCATTGCGCCGCTCGAAGTGACAGAACGAAACCAGTCGCGCGCGACCTACGGTTACGGCGCACCGTATGGTTTGTATGACCCCTGGGGAATGAGTTTCTATTCGCGCTTTGGTGCCTGGGGCGGGTATCCGTATTATTCAACCGTAATTCGCGTTCCGGTTATTATCGGGAATCGCGGGGGCGCGGGGAGGGGGCGCCGGTAACACGATAGAGCTTTTACACCACGAAGGCCGAGCACTCATCACGGTGCTCGGCCTTGTTGTGTGTCGGTGTGCGGTTCGTTCCGGCCTGGAAAAGCTCAAGCATGCTATTTTGCCGAAACCATGCGTTCTCGGCATCGCGTAAGAATTTCGTCCAATTTTCGTCCAATCGGGCTGGACAAGTTCACGGAGTCAAGCCCTGTTGATCCGGCCGCGAAGTCGCTAACCTGTTGTCCTGCAACATCGCACCGCAGTATCGGTACTAAATCGCGGGAGTAGCTCAGTTGGTAGAGCGCTAGCCTTCCAAGCTTGATGTCGCGGGTTCGAGCCCCGTCTCCCGCTCTAAAGCGAACACAAAGCCACACAACGACTTAGAACGCAAAACGGACACCTTTCGGGGTGTCCGTTTTGTGCATGTGGCTGCTCCGAATGGCGAAGAAGTGGAGCAACGTGCCGCACGCGATGCCGAGTTTGCCTCTCTGCGGCAAGTGGCACCTCCGGGTGCGGACCCGGTGAACTCCGCATCGGAGTGGATGTAGAAGGCGAGCGTGGTGTTCGGGATGGCGTGTGTTGACGAGGATGTCGTCAGTACGGTTCCGGCACGCCGATACGTGATGCGCAATGGCGCTTAGGCGCGTACCTCGGCCACGTTTGCTAATCTCAAATCATCCGTGGTCGGTCGAAGTTGAACGACTCCGAGACCGTGTTCTCATCATCGGCAGTGGTCCGTACCGCTTACGGCGTCAACACCGGATTGTCCCATCGAACCCTCTCACGAGTTCGATAGGCAGTTGCCAAAATCGTCAAGAGATTCTTCTGGGAATATCGTTGGAACTCATGCCGATCATGCCCGGCGCCTGCGAGTCGGCGGAAGATTCTGTTCACCGCCAATAATTTGGTACTGGGGTCAGAGCCGTCATATTGACCGCAATCGTTCGGTACTGGGGTCAGAGCCGTCATATTGACCGCAATCGTTCGGTACTGGGGTCAGAGCCGTCATATTGACCGCAATCGTTCGGTACCGGGGTCAGAGCCGTCATATTGACCGCAATGGTTTGCCACGTTCCGCAACGCTTCGATGTGACCGCGTGTGCAGGAATGACCGCCCCAAATCGTCTTACAGAAAAGGCCGCCAACCAACCGCAACCAGCACCGCGCAAGATGCGTCACCCCGAAGGAATCACAATTCCGTGACATGACCGAAGCGGATCGGCTCTACCGCGAACACGCCGCCTCTCTGGTCCGATACCTTGAGCGCCAACTCGGCGATCGGGATCTGGCCGAGGACGTCGCGCAGGAAACTTTCCTGCGTGCGCTCAGGCACGAGCCCAAACTGAATCCGCGTTCGTGGTTGTTCACCACTGCCACGAACCTTCTACGCGATGTTGCACGCCGCGACACTCGGCAACGTCAGCAGCTGGAACAGCTACACATCGAGCAACAGCGCCTGATTGACGAATCATATGAAGAGGAGCCGTCAGTTGACGACTCGCCCATTCATCACGCGTTGCAATCGCTCGGCGAACGTGATCGGACGGCGTTGTTACTGAGCGAAGAAGGACTGTCCTACAACGAAATCGCGGTCATGTTGGGTATGTCGATGCTGTCGGTCGGCACGACACTGACGCGCGCACGAAAACGCATGATTCGCCACTACGAATCGTTCATGGGTAACACCGCAGCGACAGGAGACCGTGATGTCAAATGAACTGCTGAATCAACACATTACGGAGGACAGGTTGCAGGCGTGGCTTGATCACGAGTTGGGACGTCGTGAGAGCGCGCTTGTGTCTGAACACGTGCGGCGCTGCGTACCGTGCGCGGAACTGTTGAACGAATGCCAGCACATGCGCGCAACGGTTTCGCACTTACTCAATTCATTCGATGGCGAGCTGCACGCCATCCCGCGCGCCGAGCGATCTGCGCGAGCGAAGTCTGCGTTTAGCTCTCGGACATCCTCGGCGCCGATGATCAATCACATTGTTGCGTTCAATCAACCAGTGGAGTTCTGGCCAGCCACGCGTCGAATATTTTCGATGGCCGCGCTCGCGATGATTTTCGTGGGGACCGCAACAACCGTAATGGTGCGCGGCTATCACTCAGTTGCGGGTTCTGTCACAACGTTTGCGAACTCCGGACCCGGCGTCACGTCCGCCAAAGCGAGAACGGGTGCGTTGCCGTCTGCCACGCGTCGGGTCAGCCTCCGCGGAATGGTGACGTCGCCAAGCGGCAAGGGTATCAGTGGAACGCAGGTTTCAATTCGCGGAACTGATTTGAAAACAGTCACCGATTTCGCGGGACATTTCCTGTTTCGCGGCGTACCGCAGTCAGCGACGGCGCTGGATGCGAAGGGTCCACCGGGATACGACTCTCACGCGCAGTACGTCAATCTCTATGAATCCGCCGAGCCGGTTGTGAACATTGTGTTGTTGAGCACTGCTCTGTCACTTCGTCCGTATGTGATCACGTCAGAATTTCCTGCTCCCGGTTCCGCTGCACATTCGCAATTGTGTTTGTCGTCATTCGAACCATACACCGCGCGCGATCCGCGCATGTTCCAAGGCCTGCAAGGACAGGTTCTTGCGCCCGGCGATTTCAGAATGACGGTTGTCGATTGGCCAAATCCGGGAAGAAACTCATCGGCGCTGTTTACGATGGAGCCCGACGGCACGCTCCTTGGCCGAGTGCGACAGGGTGACGCGGACATCCGCATTACACTTACGCGCGACGGGTCGGTGTGGCGCGGCTCTGCGAGTGAAACGCGCAACTACAATTCACGTTGGCATCGGGTGTCGATGCGGGAGTCGAGTTGCACGTTGTAGGCGGTCAGAAAAAAACTGCACATCATCAGGAGAATACAAATGGTATTACGTGCAGGACGCGGGTGTCCATGCGGGAGTCGAGTTGCACGTTGTAGTCGGTCAGAAAAAAACTGCACATCATCAGGAGAATACAAATGGTATTACGTGCAGGACGCGGGTGATGTTCGGCATATTTTCGTGTGACATGCTACAATCACCGAGCGGTTCCGTCCTGCCCAGGGTCCGCACGTTACCATGAGCAACGGAAGGGATCCGATGGAAGAAAATACCTTTGTGTGATAGCACAAAAATCAAGCGCCGTCCGGAACGGACCTGCAGGCTCTCACATGGTTTTTCGAGACAAGATCTTGAACTCGCGCATAGACGAATTTACTGCTGCAATCAATGGCGTCTTGTTGACTGGCGTGCTGCTGTGTAGTCACGTCACGTCCGCGCAGACAGCTCCACTCGTGACCTTGCCCGCCGCAATCCGCAATTTTTCGGAGGAATTCAGCGATATCACGTCGCTCCGCGAAATCAAGGGCGGGCGATTGCTGATCACCGATCGCAAGGACAGTCGCATCATCGCACTGAACACAGCAACAGGTGTGGTCACAGTTGTTGGGCGCCAAGGGCAGGGCCCGAACGAATATCCAACCATCATGCCTGTGTGGCCAATAGGTGGTGATTCCAGTGTCATGATTTTCATCGGCGGATCTCGTTGGCTGATGCTTGATGGTGCAAATATTGTTTCGACGTTGTCCTCGAAGACGCCGGCCGTTGCCGCAGCGAAGTCGATTGTACGCGGCACCAACGATATCGGTGATGTGTTTGCGTCGAGTGCCATTGGGATTGGTGGGTCGTACGGTGATTCTACACCGTTGCTGCGCATCAATCGCGCGACCGGAAAAATTGACACAGTGACAAAACTGAAGGGTGTTGCAGTGAAACGTTCCACCGAACCCGGAAACCCCGAAGGTTCTGGATATTTCCAGACGTCGGTACCCGCACTGCAAGTAACTGAACAATCAATTCCATTTCCCGATGGTTGGATCGCCATAACACGGCTCGATCCGTATCGTGTTGACTGGCGATCACCAACTGGTGTCTGGACGCGCGGTGCACCAATGCCATTCACAAACATTCCCATGACTGACGCGGAAAAGCAGACCGTCATGGAACGCAGTGCGCGGAAGGCAGGCAAAGCCGCAGAACCATTCTCCTCACTTAGGGGATGGCCGGAAATTGTTCCGCCATATGCCGTACCGGTGACGTTGTTCGCTGCTCCAGATGGACGTGCAATTATCGGTCGGCTGCCCTCAATCGAATATCCAAAAACTCGATACGACATCGTCAGCCGTTCAGGCAAACTCGAAGCGCAACTTGAATTGAGTGCAAACGAAAAACTTGCGGGATTTGGCGCGGGAAAAACTGTGTACGTCGTTACAACGGATGACAACGGAATTCAGCGGTTGTCTAAACGCAACTGGCTACTGGTCATGCAACGGTAGTATCCCCTACCGCGTTTGTCCCGCCGGCACGCCAACACGCGCCGCAATGTGTCGGAAACGCGCGTCCTTTTGTAGCGATTGAAACGCAGGACGCAGGCCAATCCACATCAGATCGGCCGCTCGTTCTTCGGCCGCAATCTGCAATCGCGAAATTGCATCGTCGGTTTCACCAAGTGCTGCCGCAATTTCCGCTCGCATCACCTGCGACACATAACGTGCCGCCGCGCGCGTATCCAAATCGGCGAGAATTTCGCGCGCTTCGTTCTTGCGCCCCGCATTTGCCTGCACCACTGCGCGAAACGCGACCGGCTCGAGACTGTCACCCAGCAACGGCACTGACAGCGCCAGTGATTCCAACGCCAACGCAAACTTCTTGTTGCCATCCAACACTCGGCCCATGAAATAATGTGCCATACCGAACTGCGGATCGCGCTCCAGTACCTTCTGAAATACCTCCTCCGCCAACGCGAAATTCCCTTCGGCGAGGAAGGTGACACCAACACTTGACGTGACTACCGGCGACAGTGGATCGAGCTCCTTCGCACGCATGAGGGCCGAGCGGGCTTCACCAAATCTGTGTTGCGGAACGAGCAGATTCATCGCGAACGATTGGAACGCCGTGGCGGTCGCATGCGGTGACTGCACCGCGGCTTTGAAATCGGCTTCGGCGGCGTTTCTCGCCCAGTCAAGCAACATGCTGACAGAAGCGCGTGCCACCAATGCGTCGGTATATCCGGCGCGAAGTTCGAGCGAACGTTCGGCCGCGCCGCGCGCGCGCAACAAGAAACCCGCGGGCGCTTCGATGCCGTACACTGCCATCGTAACGCATGCTTCCGCGAGTGCTGCGTGCGCCGCAGCAAACAACGGATCGCGCTGTACGGCGCGCTGCAACAGGTCGACGCTTCGACGAAGCGCCGGCGCCGTACGCTGATTCCAGCAATACCGCCCTTCGAGAAACAATTCGTACGCGTGCATGTCGTTGGTGCTGGCCGCGATGACCACGTGCAAACTTGGGCGCAGCGTTCCTTCGAGCGACGCAACGATGGACCGCGCAATATCGTCCTGCATTGCGAAGACATCCGTAAACTCACGCTCGTACCGCTCGGACCATTTCTCAAAACCGTTGCTGGTGTCAATCAACCGCGCTGTAATGCGTAACCTGTTTCCCTGGCGGCGTACGCTGCCCTCGAGCACGGATTCGACACGTAACTCCTGGCCAATTTCGCGAACGTCCTTTGTGCTGTTTCTGAAACGAAATGACGAGGTGCGCGCCACAACGCGAATGCCGCCCGCTTGCGCCAAGCCGTGAATGAGTTCCTCGCTGATGCCATCGCTCAAGTATTCATCGGTCGTGTCCTTGCCGAGGTTGGCGAAGGGCAACACGGCGATGGACGGCATTTCGGGAATTGCTCGCGTCACAACCGGCGACGCGCGAACCACCGCGCTGCTAAATCCCGGAGTGACCACATCCAGCTCGGCCATCAAACTCGCGATGTCGGGATATCGCTGTATTGGGTCACGTGCCAATCCACGTTTCAAGACTCCCGGCACGTGCGATGGAATACCATCGTCCAGAATACGCAACACTGGCGGATCTTCGTGATTCTTGCGCAGCAAAATTGCGAGCGGCGATTGATCGGACCACGGTGGTTCACCGCTCAGCATTTCGTAGGCAATGCACGAGAACGCGTAGACATCCGTACGTGCATCAATGTGCGCTTCACCAAATGCCTGCTCGGGACTCATGTACTCGGGCGTGCCCACGCCGTGTCCTTCGAGCGTGAGCCGATTGCCCGCCGCCTGCATCACTTTGGCAATGCCAAAATCGGCAACCACCGCGTGGCCAGCAAAGAACAGAATGTTCTCGGGCTTGATGTCGCGGTGAATCACGTTGCGGCTGTGCGCAAATGCGAGTGCATCGCCAATTTCGCGCAGAATTGTTGTTGCAACGGGCCACGACAACACGCGCTCGCGTTCGAGCCTACGGCGCAACGTTTCGCCTTCGACATACGGCATCACGAAAAACAATGCGCCATTCGCTTCGCCCGAGTCGTACACGGGCAGAATGTTGGGATGCTGCAAACGCGCTGCGGTTTCGATTTCGAGCGCGAACCGTTCGGTGTCCCCTTCATCGCCAAAGTTGGCGCGCAGCACCTTCACCGCGACTGGACGTCCGTGCCGCAGGTCGGTTGCCAGATACACGTTGGCCATCCCGCCGCGCCCGATCAGCCGATCAAGGTCGTAGCGGTCTTTTAACGCGGCGCGAAGCGTGAGGAACGGGTCGTCCATGCAGGTGGCGTGCTCTTGTGTCGAGTAGCGGCGAATCTGGTCTGCACGGATCATAGAGTCTGATCACCGTGCCGGACAGTATCAGCCGGCGCTCACCGCAGACTTTGGCGAATGCCGCTGGTCCGCACGCATGAGCACCCGTAGATTCTCGCGAACCCGCACCTTGGAGTCCGTGGCGATGGATAGTCGATGGTCGGATGACAGGTTTCTGGACGAGATTCGCGCGCACGTCGACATCGTGGCCGATGACTGCGTCCGGGACCTCGGAACGCATAAGGACTTTGCCGACATCTTTCGCAAAGACACAAGCAACTGGGTTTCTCTCCCCGACGACGCCCCTCAGGCGTTGAAGGATTTTTTCATACAGACCGATCGACATCTGTTGCTGGAAAAGGACCTCGTCAAATTCCCACTTGGCGTTGATCCTGACAGGCTGGATCGCGGCGAACGCGTCTTTCTCGATCACGCATTTTTTGCATCGGTGGTGTTGCTGGCAAAGTCGTTGCCCGAGGGCTACGCAGCGCCGTGTCTATCCACGTTGCTCAACCTGTCGGGCAACCTTCGTACCCGACCGTACCGCAGGCTCCTTGGTGTATTGCAGCTGGTGCTCGACGTGTCGTCAGTGCACGGGTTTGAGGAGAATGGTCGCGCGTTGGCGGCGGCGCGACAGGCGCGATTGATGCACGCGGGAATTCGCCGATTTGCGCCGCGTCTCATGCCGAACTACATCGAGACATATCGCGGCGAACCGGTCAATCTGGAAGACATGCTGGGCACCATCATGGGGCTGTCGCTGCTTGTTATTGATGGCATGCCGAAGCTGGGCGATGCGTTACCGAAGAATGATGCCGAGGACTATTACTATCTCTGGCGCGCGTTTGCGGTGGCAATGGGAATTCATCCACCAGGACAGCGGGGCAATGACGCCTGGGTGCCTGCTACGCTCGATGACGCTCGCGCATTCTATGTGTCGTACGAACGTCGACATTACCAATCCAACCCGTCGCTCAATCCCGATGGTGTCGCGTTGGCGCAGGAAAATCTTTCGATGTTACACACATTGCTGCCACTACCGCTTCGATTGCCGGGATTGAATCGGATTCCCGAGCTGCTCATGACGCAGCTGATTGGCGACGAAGGGTGTCGGCGCGTTGGCCTCACGCCGTACGTTGTGCCGTACGGTCTTCACGACATCGCGGTCGGGGCACTGAGTGCGCTTGTTGGTGTTGGGCGATGGTTTGATCGCATCGATCCAACCGGAAACTGGCATCCAACAATTTCGGCGGTGCTGCTTCAGAGCATGATCAAGCAACAGTACGGCGGAATCGTGACGTTCGAGATTCCGGAATCAATCAAGGACGTGCAGGAGATGATGGCGCGCGAAGCCGCTGCCGAAACAGCAACACATACAGCACATCAAGCACCACTGTAATGCCGCAAAGCGACAACAAAAGATGATTGGCCGGATAGGTCGTGAAACAAAATGCAGCGGCACAACCATTGGCGGTAAATTTCGACCACGCGGCTACCGCAGAATATTCGGTCGGATCGATGTCGGATAGCTCAATGGCGACGTACAGCGATGACATGAACACGCTGACAATAAACCCGGACAGCACGCCGGTTGCGGTGTCGTTACCCTGTCGCACAAACAGGAATAGCAGCCACAGCCAGAACAGGTAGCTCACGATCAAACCCGGTCTGAAATAGCGACGCACTTCGGGAATTTTTACGTGGCGCGCACCGTTCTTCAGTACATACCCAAAGATGCTCAACGCGAATACGCCGGCCAATATGCTGGCGCCAACAAATACGCGGCCAAGGTCGGTGTGATACAACAGTCCCCACACAGTGGCCCACGCTAACACCGCCGCGGCTGCCGCTGCCGGAATTTCGACGGCGCCGTGACGTTGAATGCCGCGCAACACCGCAACTACCATCACAGTCCACGCGAGACCTGCGCCCCCAGCGAGCGCTAACTGCAATGGAGAATACAACGCGGTGTTCAGCATCATGGCGTTCGTCATGATGCCGCCAACGGACCGCGCGCATGGGAGCGCAGTCGCTGGTGCCGCAACACGATGTACGCCACGTCAAGAATGAACGTGACCGCGCACAAGCTGATCAGAAATCGGTTCTGCCGGAACACAAACAGTCCGAACACACTAAGCAACGCCGTTCCCAGCATCTTGCTCCAACCAACGAGCGCGGAAAAGTCTTTCGCCGCGCCTTGGAGTAACAACAGGATGTACATCGCCGACATGATCACGTTGAGCAGATATCCGCTCACGGCGCCGTAACCGTTGTCAAATTTTTCGGAAACAAAGAAGTAGATGACGAACGCCCACGCCACGATACCAAACGCCAATGCGGGTTTGAACCATCGGCGCAAATGCGGATTCATCACTTGCTTGTGCCCGTACTTGAACGTGCTGTACGTAATAAAAATGTCCTGCAGAAACCACAAGGCGTATCCGTAGGTGAAGGCACGACCCATCGTGGAACCGAAAATCAGTCCCCAACAAAATTCCCACGCGATATTCGCAGCCACCGCACCCGCGGGAATTTCGACAATCTGTCGTCGCACAATGGTGATGGCCGTGCCTACGTAGGCTACCACCCAACCAATACAGCCGAGGCTAAACAACACCAACTGCCAAATGGTGAAGTCGGTTGTGTTAAACCACGGCTGCGCCGGACCAAACATCAGACGTTCGCTTCCAGCTTGCGCGTTAATTCCTGCAGACTCTGCGCGGCACGTTGTTCGAGCGGCGGTGTTCCTCGGCTACGCGCGCGCTCGACCGCCGCTTCAAGCGCCGCCTGTGCTTCGTCGTTGCGGTTGATGGAACTGAGCACGTCACCGCGAATGCGCATCAGCTCCGCTTCCCAGTAACGCTCGCCAGTTGTCTCCATCAACGCTTCCGCCGCATCCAACGAAGCGAGCGCTGCATCGTGATCACCACTCTTCCACTGCGCCTCGGCTAACATGCCATACACGTGTGTTGCGCCCAACCGCGCACCACCCATGAGCAGGAGTTGCGAAATGTGTCCAATCTGTGCGGCGTCGTTGCCAACCCAACCCAGGTAAATTGCTGCGTACGGCGTAAGGAACAATCCGTGTTGTTCTGATAGTTGCAGGGTGCGCATGGCACGCGCTGTAGCGGCTTGCGGATCGCGATTCGCAACGCCAAGCCAGGCGCCGCTGGTTTCCGTCACGGCCATGCTGAGCGGATGTTCGAGCCGCGCGGATTCTCGTTCGGCAAACGACTGCATCTCGTTCGACCCCTCAATATCCCCAAGCAGCCAGAAACATTCGGCCGCAATGGAAGCGCTTGTTACGACGCTATCAAGCGCGGTATACACGCGCGTGTGCACGACTCGGCCTGGATAGTCCAGCGTACGCACATTCATGAGGTGTTCGCGCGCCTGCGAGAGGTCTCCCATAAACCGGTACGTCGCGCCCAGACAATATTGCGCCTCCATGCGCATTTCTATTTCGCCGTTCTCCGCAATTCGCTCGAGCCGTTGCGCGAGGCTGAGTGCCTTGTGCAACTCACCGGAGACGTACGCCGACACCCACAAACCAGCGATGACCCAGAACAGCTCCTTCGTTTCACCAAGTTTTTCGCAGAGTGCGTTGCATCGCGCGTACGCTTCGACGGTTTCAGGGGCCGCATACCCACGTGTGGAAGCGTAAATCGTTCCGAGCGTGGTCAAAGTTTTGAGTTCCAGCGCATCGCGTTCCTGCGACTCAGGCAGCGCAGACAGCAATTCAAGCGCGCGACGAAGTTGTGCCATTGCTTCGGCCAAAGCCGAACGGCTTAGTGCGAAGAGGCCGGCGTTGGTCCACGCCAGCACGGCTTCCAGGGTGCGCCCAGCTTCGGTCAGATGATGCGCCAGCAACTCGGGCTGTGCTGCAACCACCGTTGGGAATTGAGACACCAGCGCGTTGGCCACACGGTCGTGCAGCACGCGACGGTTGCTCCGCAGCAATAGTGAATACGCGGCTTCCTGAATGAGCGCATGTTTAAACGTGTACGTCGCAGCCGGTGCTACACCGCGCTGGTACAACAGCTCGGCATCAACCAATCGTGCGAGATGTTGTTGCAGCGTGGCTTCGTCGTATCCGGCAACCGCCACAATCAAGTCATACGCGAACGTACGGCCCAGTACCGCGCCAATTTGCGCAATGTTCTTCGCATCTCCCAACCGATCAAGACGTGCGAGCAATGAATCCTGCAGCGTTTCCGGAACATCAATCAGATGTACCAGCGACATCGGGTTCACCGACGTGCCGCCCTCCACCAAGCCAAGCTCCAGCATCATGCGCGTGAGTTCTTCAACGAACACCGGAATGCCGTCGGTTTTTTGCACGACCTGCGAAATGATGGCCGCTGGCAACGCCGAGGCGCCCGTCATGTGTGCAATCATCGTGCGTACGTCGCCGTCACTCAACCGCGACAGTGTGAGATGCGTGACGTGTGATCGCGAGCGCCACGGAACGTCAAAGTCGGGGCGTACGGTGAAGATGGCCAGCAAACCGGGCAATGGTGGCTGATCGACAAACATCGTCAGAAATTCCAGCGTTGACGGATCGGCCCAGTGCAGGTCCTCCACCACCAACACATGCGGACGACGCTCGGCGGAACGCGCTAGCACCTGCACAAGCAGCGCCGATGTACGCGAACGTTGCATCTGCGGTCCAATGGACAGCGGTGTGTGTGCGGCGCTGAGCGGCGTTGATAATAGTGATGCGAGCAATTGCACACTGTCGTCACGCGGTAATTGCAGTTCATCAAGAAACGCTTCAATGCGCGCCAGCCGTTGATCGGCGTCGGCGTCCGCATCAAAACCAATCATGCCTTCGAGCAGATCGGCCACTGGCAACAACGCGCTGTTTTGATGTACCGACGCCGATCGTCCGACAACGCAGGTGAACCCATCCTCGACTGCGCGCACGCGCGTGGCCTGCACAAGACGCGATTTGCCAACACCCGCTTCGCCGCTCAGCAACACGATAAATCCATTGCCTTCGCGCGACATGGTGAGTCGGCGCGTGAGCAGCGCGAGTTCTTCGTCACGTCCAACCAATGGACTCAAACGTTTCGCGTCATCCAGTTCGAAGAGACCGTTACGCTTGGCTTCGCGCAACACACGAAATACCGACACGGGTTTCGATACGCCTTTCAGCTCCTGCACACCCAGCGATTCAACATCAAACCAGCCGTTCAGCAGACGTTCGGTATCACTCGAAATCACAATCCCGTTGGGTTGCGCGATACTCTGCAAACGCGCAGCGATGTTGGGCGCCGAACCGAGCGCGAGCCGTTCGCGCGTACTACCGGTCCCTACATCGCCGGCAATGACCGAGCCGGTGTGAATGCCAACGCGGACGGCCAGCGCCGGCACGATCGACCGCACCCGTGCTTCGAGTGGCAACGTACGTACAGCTTCAAGCATTCCCAGGGCCGCCAGAGCGGCGCGCCGAGCGTCGTCTTCGTGCGCATGCGGATAGCCAAAGTAAACGAGGAGTCCGTCGCCAAGATACTGCGCGACGTGACCGTCAAACCCTGCGATCACGTCGGCGCATGCGCGCTGATACGACCGCACAAGGTCGCGATACACCTCGGCGTCCAAGCGTTCGGCCAGTGCGGTCGATTCAACCAAATCGCAAAACAGCACCGTGAGCTGTCGGCGTTCGCCGTCAGCGCGATCGGGGCGCATGTCCGGAGTTGTTTTGCCCGAACTAGACGTAGCGTTTGCGCCTGTAGTGTTCGCCGGCACCGTTGGCGTTTTCGAAGCTACAGTCGCCGCAACAGCCTGGGACGCGAGCGTTGCACCGCACGCACCGCAAAAGCGAAAATTGGGAGGATTCTCAAACCCGCACGCTTGGCACGCCACCGGCAATTGCGTACCGCAGCCACCACAGAAGCGCATGCCCGCCGCGTTCTCGAACGAACAGGCGCTGCAGACTGTCATAGGGGTGTTGTCCAAACGTTCAGGAGTGCGCCTTCGCGAGGGAATTCACCTCGCGAATCTAAGGGCAGATCACACTCGCGGTCCAGTGTTTTCGCCCAAGTGGGACGTTGTCGCCAATGACTCCAGCAACGCAACTACACCTTCCGCCTTCAGCAAGGCCATACCCAGCCGAACATGCGATACACCTCGCACCAATTTGTACGTGAACGTGAACTGGTCGCCCCGACATTCAACCTCCAGGTGCCAATACCCAATGCTCGGATGTGCGCCAATGTGTTCGGCTACTTCAACTAGATGTGACGAGATGGCGAACAGACCAAACGGTGCATGCGACAGTCCCTTCACCAGCATCGTAGTCGCGTCGCCTGCATCTTTGACGTTTGTGCCCCGAAATACTTCATCCAACAGAGCGACAACCAACTCGCCGCTCGCGACCGCGGCCACCACCCCTTTCACCCGTCGCACCTCGGCCAGGTATAGACTCTCGGCACGCAAAATGTTGTCTTCGTTGCCAAGCGAAGCAATCACACGATCGGTCAACGGAATGCGCGCCTGTGTTGCGGGGACTGGGAGGCCCAGATGTGCAAACACCACCACGATTCCGAGTGCACGCAACAACGTAGACTTGCCGGCCATGTTTGGGCCGGTCAGGAACATCACGCGTTCAGTGGCTGTAGGGGCGATTGCATTTGACCGCGCTTTCTTGACCAGCGGATGATGCAAACCGTGCACGATCATCGGGCCATCGGTGCGTTTCACCATTCGCGGAAGAGCCAAGCCCATTCCCTGAGATGTCTGAGCCAGCGAACAATAGGCATCAAACACATGAAAGGACGCGACGAGTTTCAGCAGCAGGTCGCGCAAATCGATACGAAAGCGGCCGTCCAGCCGGCAGAGCGCGAGTTTGCGTTGCGACGTCGCGTCGCGCGCGGCGCGTAATTCCTCCCGCAGCGAAGTCTCAAGAACTGCGTCAAACGTTTGAAGAATCTCACGAAATCCTGTGTCGCCATTCAGTTCGCGTATCCCTTCGCGAATGCGCGCAACTGTATCAAGAAATTCATCTGCGGCGATCACATTTTCTTCAATCGATTTGCTGATGTCCGCATAGCGCAGCACGAACATCGTGGCGTCGAACGTGTTGCTGGGGAACACAACGAAATTCGAGTCGAGATAGGTTTCCAACTGACGAAGACTGTCGCCGAGTATGGTCCAGTTCAGTTGATCGACAATTTTCGGAAGCGTTCGGAGCACGTGCTGTCTGCCCACGATCTCATCAATGCTGTCGAGCGGTTTGGACAGCAACGCCTCCAACGCGTAGAGCGCAGCCTTTGAATGTGTGTGATCGAGCAGTGCGCGCAGCGGCCATTCGCCGGCACTATCGGCGAGGATGCCGAGGTCCATCAGGGACTTCTTGTCGACGAGACACACGTGCGCGTGGGGAGCGGGGTGAGGGAGCGATGTGTGACAAATACCCCAGACCCAACGCTTCTGCTTGTTTAAGTCTCTTCATGGAAACCCTTGGACCAGCCATGAACCCAGCACCCCTCCCCAACCTCAAAGGCGCGGTACGTTGGGGCGTGACGGAGGCCAACCGGCGAGAGCGAGCCTTTGATCTTTGTTCGTTCAAGTCTCCATCCTGCAATACCGTCCTTGTACATCAGGTACAACACCCCGTTTCGTCCAAAACCGGCAACGGATCTCCCATCGGGCATACGCATGCGTTGATACAGCTCACCTTTGTTATTGATGATGTCGTAAACAAGTTCGCCGTGTTTTGATTGCGCGGAGGTTGTTGGAAGTACCCACAAATTTCCGTCGAGGTCGGCCTTCGCTGCGCCCGGTCGAATCGATGGAAAGTAGTCAGCCATTTCGCTGAGTGGCACGAACACAAGCTCGGGAGCAGTGACCTGCGCGAGCCTGGAGGGCGGACCAATGCCATCCTTTCCCCCCGATAATCCAGTCGCGTTCGCAATCATTGAGCCAGCTTTGACGGCCAGCATCTGGTTGCCGTCTGGTGAAAGTTTCTCACCACGCGCCACAGCCGCTGCTTTGTTGTCCGCGTCAACCTTTAGTTGCGCAGTGCGCGCGGAGTCAATGATGTGTTGTTTGTCGGCGTCGGTGAGAGGTTTCCAGTCGAACGACAATTTCGGCGATGATAGTGATCGCCTATCGGGAAAGATCAGGTCAACGTGATAGTCATGCCCGCGAACAATTGCGATCGTACCGTCGGCCAGTACGGCCCATTCATCCACATTGATTGTTGGGTTCACAATCATTTTCGATGTCATTTTGCCATTAGCGTCCTGCTGCATACTTAACGTTGAACCGTTCTGAATTTTGATGCGTACCACGGTATCGATCAGGCGCGTTTCAAAATTTGCACGAATGATTGGCGCTGAATCCGCCGTTTGCAGAATGAGCGGAGGCCGGCCGGGTTGGCCATTCGTTGTCGGAACGGAAGCTTTCGGGGAGTTCGCGCCACGATATACAATGTTGCCATTCCGATCAACCGCACTCGCTCCGCCCGCGAGGTAACGCAAGTCGGACGTTTTTGGCGCGGACAACACATGCGATATCGCGCCGGTGCGGTCAATCACCAGCAACGTGCCGGAGCCGCCATCAACGAACAGCGATGAGTCGCCAGGGAACGGAATGAGCGGTGCGGCTTTCGGCCCGTAGCTATTCGTGCCGTCGGATGTGGAGTCGAGCACTACGCGACCGTTTGCCAGCGCGGCATCCACCACCACAAGTTGCCGATGCGTCCCGTCGTTAACGAGCACCCGGCCGTTCGCCAGTTCGCGCACGCCGAAGATGTTGCCGAACGCCGCGCTTGATGTCGCCTCAACCGCCGTCGTTTCACGAACCGGAATTGACGGTTGCGCGCCAGCAACCTGCGCGACGGTCGCCGACGTTGCACGACCCGGAATTGACGGTTGTGCGCCAGCAACCTGCGCGAGGCTGAGTATTGCCGCGAGGGCGCCGGTGAGTTTTCCGCTCAGTACTTGCATCCGGGTTTCCGGTCGAAGATGCGATGGTTTGGCTCTTTGCCGTAATCTACCGTCGGAACTTCGATCGTTCGAGAGAATCGCGCAATGTCTGGTGCCTGGACGCACGAGGTCAGCGTTTCAGCGCGTACTCCACCACCGACTCTACACCCTGACTATCCGCACTCAACGCCAGCACAAAATCCCGGCCAATGTGCTGTAAACGAAGCTCCGCTGGGATAACCACCGTTGCAATCGGGTGACCGTCGCGCGCAACGACCACGAACCGCTGTGCTTTGTTCGGCAACAATTCAAACGTCTTGAGCCAAAGCTCACCGCTGTCGCCCGCGAATATTTCCGAGAACAGCGGTAACGTCTTCGGCAGTGCCTTTGCGTAGAATCTTCCATTGGCTGCCGCTTTTGCGACAGAGTTTTTCGCATTCGCAGTGGCCGCATTTCTTGCGCTGGTGAGCTCGCTGGCCTCAATACGTTTGGCGGGGATGTGCAGTGTTGTTTCAACAACTCGCTTACCTTCCGCATCATATGCAACGAGTTCTCCCGATATCGTATTCACCAACCACAGTCGGTCGTTGGACGTGGTGTTCAGTATCGATCCCTTGAACGCGAACGGCACTGGCAGGGTGGTTGGCGATCCATTTACGCCCGTGGCACCTTCAATGGGAACGACCACCATCCACGAACGAACAATTGGTGGCAACCAGGTTACGGTTGATGAGTCTGCAGTCGCGGCGAGTTGCAAAACGCCAAGCGTTTGTGAATCGGGCATGAATTCGCCCACCGCTGGAATAGAATAGATCGCGCGTCCAAGTGATCCGCGTTGCACCGTCCACGCACGATCCGAGAGTGGTGCCAGCGCCGACATTCGGCCGGAGTAGTTCTGCGCGTGCGGCGAAATCCGTGCGACAAATCCGGTCACGGCATCAAAAACATTCACCGCACCAATAGATATCGGACTTTGTTCGAACGCCAGTAACGTGTCTCCCATCGACGTGAGCATGAAGTTCCCCGCGATTTCACCTGGCCCCGATCCCTTGTGCGCGAGTTCTTTTTTCATCTGCCCATCGCGACCGAAGATTAAGAGTCGCGTTGAACCTTGGTCGGCGAGGGCGATGTCGCCGTTCGAGAGGTGTCGTGCCGAGATGCGGGTGAATTGACGATTGGGTGTGCCGTCGTCGCGGAGAGTGAATGTTGGCGATGGGCTTAGCGTGAACTCAGGAAGGTTCGTCAGGTCGTTGGTGCCGGTCGCTGCATCGCTTGCGCACGCGACAACGCTGAACAGAGCGATGATTGAGATCGTGTACGGAACGAAGGTGCGCATGTGAGCTGGGGGCGGGAGAGAACGAAAACGCGGCGAAAGCCCCATGAGACGAATGCCGACGGTAGTTCCTGCACGTCGCGTGTGATTTGCTCAGTCGCTGCATTTGCAATCCGCACGTCGCGTGCCCGCCCGCCCTCACATCGGCGGCAACGCACCGATAAACGCGCGCATCTCCCGCAGCACGTCGGCCTCGTTGGAGAGGAACACAGCATGTGTGGCGTTTGGCAAGCGCACCACGCGCGCCGTTGGCACTCCTCTCTCGAACGCATTGGCCTGCGCAGCGATCGCCGAGTCTGCGGCCAGAAGCGCCGCACGCTGAGCGGCGTCCAACTGGACTGGCGGCAGCTGTCGCGGAAATGCATAGATCGCCAGCGACGGAGCTGGGATGTTTCTGTATTTCTGTCCGCCCATCATGATCAATTCCGACGGAGAGACTGGGCCGGGTTTGATCGGCCTGGAAGGTTGAACCGGCGCTGATGCAACGGCCTTCTGCACATCGCGCAGGTCGCGTTCCATGCGCGGCAAGTCGGTCGCAATCAACTGCTGCAGCAGATCCCCGAGGTCACGCGTTCCCAATCCAGCACCAGGCCACAGCTGGTCGAGTTTTCGCTGCATGTCCGCGAGGTCGATCGCGAAGTTACCTCGCGTGCTGTCGTAGTACGCATACGCATGACCTGCTTCGAGGTACACGAGTCCCGCAATTCTTTCCGGACGGCGCGATCCGACAGAGCTGAGTTCTTCACCGGCAACCGAATGTCCAACGAGCACTGGCCGCACCAGCGCGAGTGAGTCGAGCACAGCGAGTACATCGTCGCCGAGACGATCGGCAGTGTAGCCCAACGCCGGGCTGCTGGATGCTCCAAACCCGCGTCGCGTAATTCCGTACACGTGATAGTCGGTCGCCAGCTTGGGGGCGAACTTGTCGTAGACGTGCGCATCGTTGCCGAGACCGGCGAGCAGCACTACCGGCCGGCCAGTTCCGCCCCAATCCAATACTTCGAGCGTGACGTTTGGTTCGACCGTTATGCGTCGTACGGCGGCCCGTGCATTTTGCGCATGAACGTCGCTACCGATCAACATCAACATCAGCGTCACGCCGAGCCACACAAACGGGCGGCTCATGGCTTGCTCCTCGCGCGAGCAGAAGACGTCGACCACAGGCCGACCAGACCGCTCATCCAGGTGCCAAGGAGTACGATTCCGAATGTCGCGAACCGCCACCATTCGGGTTTGACGGCGAACGGGATAAACGCACTCGACAGAAGAAACGCGACTGACCACACAACTCCGCACGTGAATACGCTGACAAGCGGCGAGCGACGGTCGAGTCGCGCGGCAATGAATCCGCCGCAGAGAGGCGAAACGCTTTGCAGAAGCAGTACGCCCAGTACAACTCGCGGATGCACGTCCAGGAACGCTCGCTCCACCGCGTTCTGCGACACGCCGGCAACGTTCATCACCGCAATCACAATGAACAGTGCGACAACCAGTGCAATCGTTGCGGCCACGTACGACACGCTTACGACACGCGCGACCTGGCGCACGATTCCTTTCTGTCGCGACCAACTACCAAGCAGATGCGGCGCGGTGCGCGCAGCCTGCTGCGTATACCATCGTAACGCAGGAAAGCGCCCGTCGCGCTGCACGCGCACCGCGTATTCCTCGGCCAGGTCTCCCATGACGGCGTCGCGAAAAGTCGACTGCGCTCCGAGTGCTTCCAGGAGCGATTCGAGAATGAATGGCGGACGATACTCGGTCATGCGAGTTTTGGATTGAGTGATGAGATGCCGACTCCGTCCCACACGGAATGGGAACGCTGCTCCGCGTCGCGTAACGCGAGCAGGCCCGATGCCGTGACCTTGAACTGACGTCGCGATCGGCCACCTCGCGTGGGTGTTGGCGCGGCGGTCCACGACGAAATGAGACCCTTGATTTCGAGCCGTTCGAGCGTGGTGTACACGGCGCCAACGGAGTAGTCATGCTGTGTGCGGTCGGAGACGTCGCGGCGGACGGCCAGCCCGTAGGCATCGTCGCCGAGTCGGATGACGGCGAGGAGGACGATGAGTTCGAGTGCGCCAAGTGTTTTGGTTTCCATAGTTCTATTCTGTAGAACAAATCAGTTTGGCGCAAGGGTGAGTTGTGGTTCTAACTCATTCTTCACCTTCCACTTGGTATCGCCTCTGGGGCCCGTTAGCTTGCCAGTTCTCCGATTCCATCCGACTCGGCCGAGCGGGGCAGCATTCCCGTCGCAAGTGCTCGTCGCACACATAGCTCAGTCGGTAGAGCACATCCTTGGTAAGGATGAGGTCACCGGTTCGATCCCGGTTGTGTGCTTGGAAGGTCTTCGAACACAGAACCCCGTAAGCCCTTGTGGCTTATGGGGTTCTGCGCTTCTCGGCATTCTGCTGCCGGATAGCACGACCTGGGGTGCGGCTGGAAATAAGGTCCCGAAGGGCACCGAAGCGACATTTGGTCTTTCCAATTCTTTCCAACTTTTAAGCTGGAGCCTCGGTTAACACTCGTTCGGTTTGCCTTTGTTGCAAAGTAACGAAGTGCATTCCTGATCGACCCGGCTGGGCCAAGTAAATGCCGTAAATCTCCTCCTCGATGCTTACACGCGAGCCGAGCGTCGCCCGCGCAAAATTGATTGGCGCAATGACGGGCGCCTCCCCCTGTCGACCGATGCGATTTCGAAGGATGGGCCGACCGTGACGACTGGTTCAGGCGCTGACAGAGATTGTACGCGCCGTCGTAATCCAAGTCAGCTATTCGGTGGGATCCCGATGAGCGGCCAGATAATCCCCGCCAAGAAGGGCCGATGAAAGAGGATCGGGAGTGGCGCCAGCACCCAGAAAATCACCCATGCTCGTCCGACCCAGCCTGCGAGGGGATAGCCGGCGCGCGTCAGCGCGCGCTCGACCAGCACCAGCCCGCCATGCAGCAAGAAGTAGAGGAGTGGCAGACCGAGGCCAGCCCGGACCGGCACGCTGATCGCCATTTCGTGCAGCAGCCCCGACAGCGCAAAACCCGCCATGAGTGCGGGGCCGCGCCCGATACGATCGGCGAGCGGCCGATAGATAGCGATCGTCGTCATCTCCGAGAAGGCGAGATTCCAGCGGCGAGCCCAGAACTCACCGAGGCTCTGCGATCGCAGCGGCGCACGAAAGAGTGCCTCGCACGCGACGCCGCGCCACCGCCAGGCACCGGCCAACAGATTGCACAGGCCGAAGTGCACCAGGAGGCTGAGGCCAGGCAGCAGGAGGACGGTGGCGAGCAGCCGGGAGTGGGTACCGGTCCACGCTATCCTTGCCAGCACGACGAGCACGGAACCCGTGACGGCGTGCATCGTGCCGCGACGCACCAGCGCGCCCGCGCCGCGCAGTGCATTACTCCCGGCAGAAGCGAAGAGGCGTGGCCTCATGCCGATCCACGCGCCCGCGAAGCCGAACCACATTCCAGGCGAGAGCGGTTCCATGCCTCGGGCTCGCTCCTCGATGACCACGATGACCTTCATCCCGAGGAGAGCGTAGGTGATCAGTGCGACCATACGCACGCCGGGTGGCTCCGCAGAAACCAGCCGCTCGATACCGAGCGTACCAACAACCAGCATGCTCCACGCCAGGGCCCGCGCGATTCCTGTGGACAGGTACCGTCCCATCGTGTACCCGGCGACGAGCACGACGACGAGGCACGCCGCCAGGAGCGCGGCGACCCAATACGTCGATGGGATGTATGATGCCATCAGCGCCTCAGGAAACGGCGGCGTAGCCGTAAACGGCCGTCAGAAAGATGAACAGGCCCACGAGCGCGACTTCGCCCAACTTGTAGATGGCGCCCGGTGGGGCCTCGGAACGATCGAAGTAGAAGAATTGCACGAGCAGGCGGGTCCCCCAATAGACCGCGATATATCCGGTCACGGCGCGCGCGAGCGGAGAGCGGTCGAGGAGCCACTCGGGCGCGAACGTCGACACCACGCCGAAGCAGATGTTGGTGACCCAGATATAGGCCGCGTAGGTCCAGAAGACCTGACGCGTGAGCGGGCGCAGCTTCGCCGTGTCGTCGCCCCAGCGAAGGATCCGCGGCAGTACCAGACTCCCCGCCGCGAGCGCGAGCTGCCCGAGGCCGGCGAGGATCAGGAGGAGTTTCATGGGCACCGGCATGTCGTATCGCTCCTGGAGAAGTCTCGGTATATCGGTATATCGGTACAAAGGTAGCCTTTCTACGGGATCCAGAGTCGAACTCCAGCAAACGACGAAGGCCGCTCACGCGGCCCTTCTCAGCGGGGCACGTTGGACATTTGGTGCCCGGCTCATGAGGTTCTGGAACGCTTCAGGCGGATTCCGAATGCTGGTATTGGCATGGGTCGGTCATTTGAGTAATATTTTTGTATCATCTGAGCGGGAGGCGAACGATGAGAAAACCGGGTATAGGGAGAAAGGCTGCGACTAAGAAGAGCAAAGCTCTCCATCTTAGCGGGGTGAAGGTCGGGGGGCGCGCTTCCACATTGAAGTCGTCGCAACCGGGCAAGCTGCATGTAACGGTCGCTCGAAATAGTGGGGCCATAAAGTCGGGAATGGCCCGCAACCCCGACGTCCTACTCCGTGTCATTACGGGTGAGGCGCCATTTTCGACCATAAATCAGTTAAGTCCTTTGCAGCGTTCGGAGATCGTTGAAGGGGGAGTTCCCGCGCGTCTGCTGACGCGATTGGCAACCGCTCTTCAGGTCTCGCAGGAAAGGCTGTACTCGACCATAGGAGTCAGCCGCGCAACGGGGAATCGCGCAATCAAGGCTGAAAGCGCGCTCAACGCCGCGGATAGCGAGCATGCAATGGGCCTCGCCCGGCTCGTTGGACAGGTCGAGCAAATCGTGAAAGAGTCCGGCGATCCCGAAGGTTTCGATGCCGGTAAATGGGTAGCGGACTTCCTCGATAGCGAGCAGGCGTCACTCGGAGGTCGGAGACCGGCGGAGCTGATGCGCACCAGCGATGGGCGCGGCGTGGTCGCTACTCTGGTCAATCAGATGCAATCTGGAGCGTATGCATGACGAGATCAGCACGGTGGGCAAGGAGTGAGCGACCAACGATGGTGGGAGTTGAGCGTGGATCGCTCGCCGCGCGCTCGGCGTGAGCGGAATTCCGGATGCGGGCATGGTCGCGGTGTATCGCATCGCAACTTCAGCTCCGAACTACGGCGCCGATGACTTGTCGGGTGCCGGCGCAAAGGCCACCGGCGGGCGGTGGAATCCTGTAGGCACCCCCGTCATCTATACCTCTAGGTCACGTGCCCTGGCATGCCTCGAAACCGTCGTCCACGTTGGATCCAGCAAGCCGCTGCCGCTCAATCGCTACTTGGTGGAACTGCTCATACCGCACGTCCAGTGGGCTGCCAGAACGGTGTTCCGGATCCCCGCCGAGTCGCCCGAGTGGGATGCGGAACCACCCGGACACGCTTCAATCGATTGGGGAACGGCCTGGCTGGCGAGCGGTACGAGCTTGGTCGCCGAAGTCCCCTCAGTCGTTGTGCCAGAGGAGAGCAACGTGCTGCTGAACCCTGGACACCTGGAAATTTCTGCGGTGTCGGTTTGGGTAGTGCGAAAATGGATGTACGATAGCCGCTTAGCCCTCCACATCCGCCGGTAACTCAATGTGACGGTTGCCCGGCCATCCTTTCTCGCTTTACAACTGTCGGAATTCGGTGACGTCACGCCATGTGTTACTCCGTGCGCAACGCCTCGATGGGACTCACGTGTCGCGCCCGGAGCGCGGGAACGACGCTCGCTAGCACGGCCACGCCGAGTAGCGTCACGATCACGATCGCGTAGACGAGCACATCGTGCGATGACGTTTCAAACAACAGGGGTTCGATAAAACGTCCGCCAAGCAGCGAAGCGATGATGCCCAACAGCACGCCCGCTCCTGCCGTGCCCACGCCACTCCGCAGAATAAGCGTGAGTACGTCCCTGCTGTTCGCGCCCAATGCCATGCGGATGCCAAGTTCCTGGCGACGGTGCGCAACGAGATATGACATCACGCTGTACAGCCCGATCGCTGCAACACAGAGTGCCAGTACACCCATCAGCGAAAACACATTGGCACCAAGTTGCCATGGTCTGATTTGTGGATCCACCGCGTTCTGCAGCGGCTCGGCATACACAAATCGAACGGTCGGATCTACGCCTTGCGCCGTTCGCCGTACCGCCATCAGCATGGCATTCGGCGCACCACGGGGACGCACCAGCAACGTGGTTCCGCCAATGCCCACTTTCTCGTGTTGTCCGAACGGAACGTAGTAGTGCATTGCTGGTTCCTCGCGCAATCGAAAGCGATGTGCGTCCGTCGACACACCCACCACCTTGAAACACGGCGGAAGACTGTCGTCTCCAATCATCAAACACTGCCCAATGGCGTTGCCCTTTGGCCATAGTGTTTTCGCCATCGTCTCACTGACGATGGTAACCGGTTCGGTACCTTCGTGATCGGTGGTAGCAAATGCGCGACCGCGGATGATCCGTCCACCGGTCGTATTGAAATAGTCGTCCGTAATCGCACTGATGGTAGGATCGCCACTCTTCAAGCGCGGCAAGCTGTCCCAGCCCGGTACCCGCAACGAAACTCCAATCGCCGACTGAAATGGTAATCCAACGGTCAGACTGGCGTGTTCGACATCCGCCAGTTGCCGTATGCGCGCCAACAATAGCGGATACGTTGCCTCCTGGCGCTTCGATTCGACCTCTCTCGACGCCGTATCGCCAATCATCGAGAGCGAGGGCCATTTCAGCGTTGCTGTCAGTACACGATTGGTTTGAATGCCCAAATCCTGCGCGCGTACCTGAGAAAGACTGCGCACAAAAAGCCCAGCGCCAACCAGCAACACCACGGAAAGCGCCGACTGCGCAATCGTGAGCGTGCTTCGCATGCGTGACTGATTGCCCCCACCATCACGAATGCCGGATTTGAGCGCGGCAGTGAGGTCGGGTCGGGTTGCGCGCCACGCCGGAAGCAATCCGATCGCCACTCCAACGATCACTGCAATTGCCAGGGAAAATACCAACACGCGAACGTCAACTGGCGATGACGTCCATTCAATGTTGGGCAACAACACATGGCGCATGAACGACCCCGTGAGAAACGCCACGAACAGTCCAGAAATTGCGCCGATGAACGCCAGTATTAACGACTCGACCAGAAATAATCGCAGCAATCGCGCGCGGCTCACGCCCAGTGCCAGGCGCACCGCAACTTCGCGTCGCCGGCGAAGCGCACGTACCAGCAGCAGATTGGCGACATTCGAACATGCGACAATCAGCACGACCAGGCACACACCGATCAACCAGCGCGAAATGCGGTATTCGGGCGTCTCCGTGCCGTCACGGGCGTACGAAATTGGTGCAAGGGACAGCGTCGCCGCTTTCATCGACTCATCATGCCCGCCGTACCCGCGACGGTAGACGGCCGTGATCTCCGCATTGGCCTGCTCAACGGTGACTCCCGGCTCGAGACGGGCAACCAAATTCAGCCACGTCGAATTCCATGCCGTCGCGAAGTTCTGATTGTTGTTGCCACTCCGGATACTCATTGGCATCCATACATCAACGGGTGACAATCCCGTACCCGTAAAACCTTTTCGGGCAACACCGATCACCGTGTACGTTCGGTCACCAAGTTGAATCGGCTTGCCAACGATTGCCGAATCGCTGTTGAATTCGCGTTTCCAAACCGAAAACCCAAGCACCACCACCATGTGCGGCGCGCCGGGTTTGTCCTCTTCCTCGCTATAGAAACGGCCCAGCATCGGAGTGACGCCAAGTATCGGAAAAAGGTCTGCCGTTGCCTGACCCGTGCTCCACTGTTCGGCATTCAATCCACGCCCGTACAGAATGCCCTTGTCCGAATATTGCCACGTTGCCACGCGAATGCGCGGCGCATTCTGACGCAACAAATTGTACGTGACGTATCCGAAGGAATTGTTCGTGTTGGGCGCCATTCCAGGCTCCTGCGTCGTGATGTACACGTTCTGCAGCCGCGAGACATCGCGCACGTATTCCGGCCCGCGCAGCAACAGTCGATCAACGACGCCGTACATCGCCGCATTGACGCCAATTCCCAACCCGAGCGTAATCGCAACAAACGCCGTGAGCCACCGTTCGCGCATCAGCCCGCGCAAGGCATAACGTGCGTCGAGCGCCAGCGATGCAACCTGTTCTCTCATGTTCATTCTATTATCCCGATGGTTGGCGGCCACGCGCAGCCGAACGCGCGCGGTCTCAGGTGAGCCGAAGCGACGCAACGCTTCATTTCGTGCATCGTTTGATGAAAGTCCTGTCTGTTGCAGTTGTTGCACACGCAATTCCAGATGCAGCGCAATTTCAGCGTCTATGTCGACGGGTCGCGTACCCTCGCGACGCAATCGCAACGAGAACAACCGTCGAACACCCGGGCGAATGAGTGGCATGGTTCGCTCAGGCCGGTTTGTTGGGCGCAGTCAAAATGCCGGTGACCGCTTTGGTGTATTGCAGCCATTGCGTGGTTTGCGCGCGCAACCACGTGCGACCGGCCGCGTTGATCGCGTAGTACCGCGCTCGGCGATTGTTCTCGGTGCGCCCCCATTCGGCTGTGATCATGCCCCGTTCTTCGAGCCGATACAGAGCTTGATACAGCGCCGAATCTTCCACTTCGAGCGCACCACCCGAACGCTCTTCGAGCCACGTAGTGACTTCAAAACCGTGCATCGGCGCCCAGTTGAGCGCTTTGAGCACCAGTGCATCCAGCGTTCCTTTTACCAGCGGCAAAGCTTCCGGCATCCGTTCCTCCAGTGTCTCTATTTAGACTCTGTAAGGAATAGAATCGTTGGGTCGAATTTCGGGAAGGCCGGGATGCGCGTTTTTCGCGCCTCCCTCACCACTTCCGACAGCGCGCTTCCGAGACCGACGCCACCCGCTCCCACACGTACGCGTCGACTTTGGCGAGCGCCGAATCGCCCGGCAGCGCCCTCGGGTCTGCGGAACCGACATAGCGATCGGGCAGTTTGGTGGTCTTCAGTACGAAACATGGTCCAAACGCATTCGACGCTGGCACCATCAATTTTCCACGCACGATCACCGAATCGAACATCAGCCTTGCCGAGGGTCCGGCCGCTTTCACGAGCGAATCAACCAGTTCGTCGGGAGTAAACCATCCGGGTTGTCCACCCAGTTTCGCCATATTGCCCAAACCACCTTCGCCGCCAAGTACACGTGCGCGCGTAATGAGTGGGATCATCACGCTATCAAGATTGCGTCGGTTGTTGCTTGCCTTGCGAATTTTCGCATCCATGTCCGCCCAAAACAAAATGCCGCGTTCGTACGAAATATTTTGCGCGCGCCCGTCCGTCATGGGATTTGCTTTCGCAACGGAATCGGCTGGCATATTTCGGCGCGGATTTGTGTAGTAATTGCGCGTTTGCAAGTTGATCTGCTGCAGTACGAGATCAATTGGCGCGAGACCAGAACGCAGTGAAAGAATCACGGCGTAATATTCGTTCAACCCTTCGGTAAACCAGTTGTTGGACGGACCACCACCGCCCGGATTTTGCAATCCGTGAATGAAAAGGTGTCCTGTTTCGTGCGCTAACAACAGCAGCGGACCCTTCTCGGCAGTGTCACGCGGACCCGCTGGTGCGTTGAAAATGAATTGACCAGGAAGTGCCGTTCCGCCGTATGCGGGAGGTGGTAACATGCGTCCCATCACCCGATATCGACGCGGAGTATTCTCTCCGTGAAATGTACGCATGTATTCGTACATCGACGCGACCCACTCCATCGCTTTTGGCGCATCCCACGGTGGAGTGCCGTGCCAATACGCTGCAAATCCGTCGCGATCTCCTTTCGCCGGATAGCGATTAAGAGGACCGGCCATGAAAAAATTCATCGACAATACCGATAGCGGTGCGCGCACATCGTTGTCGTCTGTTATTCCCGACGTAGTACTTGAACCGGCGGCCAGATCGCTCAAGTCCCATTTGAAACGTGCAGGATAATCCACCCCATCAAGCGGCGTGACGAGAATTCCGCTGCCTTGTCCACTCACCGCACCCTCGGCCGAGCGTAGCATGTATGACGGATTTGTGCGTGTGCCGGGTGGCCACATGCGCGCTTTGAACGTGAGCGTGACCGGAAAGGTGACCGTTCGTTGGGCAGTCCAACGCCTGTTTCCAGTGCTGTCCCCGCGAACCGGAACGGTGCCCTGCGCGTCAGACATCTCGACTGTTTCCAAACCAGCAGCTGCCGGAGGACCCGGTGGCCCGCCGGGCACCTGCACAACAAAGGCAGGGTTCGTGACACCGGCGCTTCGTACGATTTTCTCGCGAATTTCGGCGTATTGTGCGTCTGATGCACCGTTGCGGACCGGACGCACGACAATCTCAATCGACGCGCCAGGATCAACGACTACAGCTGTCGCCCCGCCGCGCTGTGCAGAAGCGCTCGATGCGAAAAGCGCAGCGCAAATAGATCCTCCTACCACCAATCTGATTCGCATCTCCAGGACTCCGCGTCGTGCACTCGTTGAGGCCGGATTGGTGGTGCGCAAGTGTCGTGAATGCCACGAAACTGCAGCTCAGCTCCACCAATTTTGCGGCAAACTTAGTCGCCGTGTAACTATACGGCCAAAGCATCACAGACGCTCGGAAAAAATGGTTGCGTTTTGTCTGTTTTCATTGAGAATTCGCGCTTGTGTGACACAGACTGCGGCGAAATCGCAGCGGCACAGAAAGCAGGTAAAATTAGCGGAGAATTCCGATGTCGATCGATCGCCGCACCTTCGTCGCCCGAGCGACGTCCATTGCCGCTGCAGCGGTCGTTACTCCGGCAGACGCATTCCCGAAAACACCCACCCGACTCATGCTTCCCGACGACCCACTCGGCGTTCGCGCCGATTTTCCGATCCTCGAAAATGATCGCACGTTTCTGAATGCCGCGTATATCACCCCGAGCCCGCGCGTGGTGTCGGATGCCGGCGCCGCTTTCTACCGGGCGAAGTCAACGCGGCCGTTGTCCGTTGGCGAATTGCTCACCAAAACCGGTGAAGTGTGCACGCAGTTTGCCAAACTCATTCATGCGTCGCCCGACGAAGTTGGGTTCGTGTTTGCAACGAGCGAAGGTGAAAACACGGTGGCCAACAACGTGCCGATGCGGCCCGGCGACAACGTGGTCGTCGACGATCTGCATTACGATGGCGCACTTGTTGCCTATCGCCAGCTCGAAAAGCGTCGTGGAATTCAGTTGCGCATAGTGCAACATCGAAACGGCGACGTGACGCCGGCCGATTTCGCGAAACAGGTGGACGCGCGCACCCGGTTGGTGGCGGTGTCGTACGTGTCGTCGATTAACGGCTTGCGACATAATGTGCGCGCACTGGCCGACATCGCGCATGCACACGGAGCACTGCTGCACGTTGACGCAATTCAGGCAGTCGGCACATTTCCCATCGACGTCAAGGCCGACGACATGGATTTCCTCTGCGCCGGCACGTACAAATGGCTGCTTGGCGGGTTTGGCGTCGCGCCATTCTACATCCGCCGGTCGCTGCTCGACAAAGTGCCAATCGACAGGTTTGGCATTTTTCAGGTCACGTCCAACCTTCCGGACAATCATTTCGAACTGAACAAGACCGCACGACGGTACAATTACGCGACGCTTCCGTTTGCCGAGGTGCATCAACTGGGCGCGGCGCTGTCGTATCTGGAGAAAGTTGGGGTCGAACGTATCTCGCAGCACACGTTGTCGTTAACGCGACGTCTTGAGTCGGGGTTGCTCGCGCAGGGATTCAAGCTGTTCACGCCAGTCGGCAATCGCTCGTCGGTACTGTGTTTCTACACAAAGCGGCCAACAGCGGAGATCAACACCGCATTCAACACGGCGAAGATTGACGTCACCGTGCGCGACGATCACGTGCGCGCGTCAATCGCGTTGTTCAATAACTCCGAGGACGTCGATCGCTTGTTGGCGGTCACCAAGCGCCTTGTCTAACAGCGCAACCATGGGTGAAACGTTATGGACGAATGATCCCGACGTTACCTTCGATTTGTATGTTGGTGCCGAACGGCGCGGAAATCTTCTTTAACTCGTCAAGGATTTTCCTGGCGAGTTCGGGCGCCGCAAACGACGGGACACCCTTGGGTTTATTGCCTGCTGCATTCAGATCGACCGGGTAAATGCGTACCTCTTTCAGCGTCCCGCCTTCCCACGTTGTGGTTGCGAACATGCTCTCCCACATCGTGAGCGTTGCGCCTCCACCCAACTGCCGAATTGATTGATCACTGGGCGGACCTGTCGGACTGGGCTCCGCGAGCAGGCGTGGCTCGCCACCCATGTTGGTTCCAGCGGGTTGGCCTGAAAAGGAGAAGCTGGCCAGCCCATAAAAAATGGGCTTGCCTTTGTAAATCTCGATCCCGCGAATCAAATGGTTTCCATGTGCGGCAACGACGTCAGCGCCAGCATCCACAACACTGTGAAAGAGCTGCACGAGATAGTCACCGGGAACTGGATTGGTATCATCCTCTCCGGTTGCCGACTGATGCGCGTGAATAGTGAACACCGTGAGGTCGGAATTCTTCTTCGCCTTGTGCACCGCTTGCATGATGTCTTTCAAATCGAATTCATTGATGCGATAGGACAGCCCCGGTTTGTCACCAAGTTGATAGATCTGATCGAGCACCATGAGCTGTTGTGGAACGGTCGCATCAGGCGCAGTGGTCGGTGCACGCATCCCTTTCAGCTGCTGCAGCAGCTTCATCTCTGACGCGGTAACCTGTTGAAACGTCGTCGTGCGTACGGTGCTGATCCCCGCACGTTCGGCGAGTGCACCTCGGCCGTCGGCCGCAACGAAATTCGGCTTGAACGTGCCAGCGGTTGCCACGACGGCGACGCGCCCTTTGGGTGTCGGCAGTACGGTTGCGGCGCGCGCCTCCCGCAGATTCGCGCCGGCGCCTGCGTACGCGATACCGGCCAACTTCAATAAGCGCAAATTTTCCATTAACGCATCCGCACCGTAATCCATGCCATGGTTGTTGGCCATGCTGAGCATGCGAACACCCATGTTCTTGATGTCCCATGGCGCGGTGGTGTCTGACGGAAGCATTGCCCCGGTTTCGTTCACCGCGAATTTCCTGGTCTGCACATTGAAAGCCGGACCTTCCTGATTCGCGAGCGCAAAATCGGCGCCCCGCACAACGCGCAGCACTTCGTCGAGCGCTGGAACGCCCAGCCCGGTGACCGGACGCACCTGGGAAATGTCGCCGAGCACGGCGTACACAAATCCGTCCTGCACGGTCACGCGCGGCGGCGTAGGAAAGACGAGCGATTCTTTCGTGGTCTGTGCAGTTGGCGGAGGAGAGCGAAGCGCCGGGTCCGATTGTGCACGCGCCGTTTGTGCCCCTGCAATAGCGAGCATGCTGAGTGTTGCCGCACGGACTGCGGGTTTCATGCGATTGCTCCGCAAAAGACAATTCCGTGTCCACCGGTGGCAGGTTGCCGTCCGTGACAAAAAAAGGCACCGGCGCGTACTGCGACGGTGCCTCTATTTTACTTCAAGATCCGATCGACATCAGGCGGCGCTGAGCGGCTGCCTCGTTGGTAACGTCAAACGTGGACGCAGATCAGGCGACGCGTCGGCGTCGAGCCGCCACGAACATCCCGAACAACCCGGCGCCAACCAACACGACGGACGCTGGTTCGGGCGTCACCAACACCGCCGCTGGAATCGGCCCAACGGTCAGCAGATTGTTGCTGTTGTCGGGAGCAAAATCGGCGATGGAGGTCTGTCCGGCCGGTCCGGTGGCACGCGACCAGAGATTCCACGTGTAGTTCTCCGGGGTAAAACCTGTGCTCGGGAAAAAGGAAAGTGGCACAACGCCGGTAATCGTATTGCCCGAGAAAAAGAAGAAGTCATTCACGCTGGCGGGGCCCACGGTGATACCGGTAGTCGGACGCATGATCATGACGGCGTCGAACAGTACGCCCGGAGCAATCGCCGCAAATCCCTGTGTGCCCGCTCCTTTGTTGAGCCCCCACACGTAGAAGGCACCGCTCGTTGAGCCGATGGGTCCGTTCATCGTGGCGGTGAAGGCGAATTTCTGGATGTTCGGATCGTAGAAGACCTGCGCGCTCACGATGTCCAGGTCACCGTTTTGGGGACCGGCATATGTGGGGAGGAAGATATTGATGTCGTCGTTTGCTTTCTGGGCGGACAGTGCGGGGGCGAGTGTCGCCAATGCGACAGCCGCGGCCGCAATCAGTCGGCGCGGTTTGGGAAATTGAGCTACCAGCATCGGGGTCTCCGTCGAACAGGGCGTGAAGCCAGGCCCACCTCATGTGAGCCGACAAAACACGGGGACGGGGCCAGTTCAGATTTTGATCCCGCATTTGTGTCAATTGTTGCCAATCGGGGGCAGGCAATTCCGGAATGGCTCAATTTATTGTTGAGTCTGCTAAATGGACTCGGTCCTTTGGCCGGTTAGCCTCGCCAAGCAAGTA
>JBDUBA010000386.1:0-3771 GCA_040004335.1 Gemmatimonas sp. | reverse complement strand
GTGGGCGATGTGATGGACATGAACGCGATGGTTGTGTTGTCACCCGATTCCAACATGAAGGACGCGGTAGTGTTGTTGGCGAAGCAACGTGGTCTGGCAATTGTTGCCGAACACGACAAGGTGCTGGGCGTTGTCACCGGTGGCGACCTGGCGCGATTTCTCGAACGCGATTCGGCCGATCTGCAAACACCGGTGCACCGCGTGATGGCATCAACACCGCGTACGGCGCGGGAGGGCGAGTTGGGTAGCGCGGTCGTGCACCGCATGGAACAGGCGGGCATCATGGCTATGCCAGTGCTCGACGAGAACGCGAAACTGGTTGGCGTTGTGCATCTGCACGATTTGTTGCGCGCGGGTGTGGCGTGATGAACACCCGCACTTCGTTTACGCATGGGTTGTTGCTTGTGGCGATGCTTGGAGTCGCATCGTTCTCGGCTTGCAAACCAAAAGCCGCACCGATCGCCGCCAAGAAACTTGTGCTGCCCGATTCGGCCGAACAAATGGTGTTCGGCTTCCGCGTCGTGTTAACAACCGACGGCGTCAAGAAAGGATTGATGCTCGCAGACACGGCATTTTTGTATCAACAAGCCGGGAGCATGCGCGCGGAACTCAAACGCGTGAACGTCACCTTCTACACGCCGGAAGGTACCGACGACGGTACGATGACGGGACGTGAAGGCACGTGGATCGAATCACTCAAGCGAATTGAAGGACGCGGCAACGTCATCATCATCCGCAAGGATGGCAATCGCCTGGAATCGCCGCAGCTCGTGTACGACAACGCGCGCAGTCAGATTTTCAGCGACAGCAGCTTTGTACTTACGCGTCCCGGCAAACCTGGCGTTTCGGGGATCGGGTTTGAGTCCGACCCAAAACTCACAAACTTGCATTGCGTCAAGAACTGCAAAGTTTTTGGCTCGGTGCAGGTGCCCAAGTAATGCGCGTTGCGTTCCGCGTGCGTTTGCTGCTTCGCCTGTGCATTTTAACTGCACCGGTGCTCATCGCGGCGTGTCTTGGAGGTCGTGGCACAAAAAAGCCGGGTCCCGCATTGCCACCAACGCCCGCAGTCACGCCGGCAAAAACAGATAGCACCGTTCCGGTCACGGTCCCAACGCTTCCCGATTCCACCAAACCAGTCACCGTTCCGGTCAATCGCGATTCGCTAAACCGTATTACAGATTCGATCAAGAAAGTGATGCTCGCAGATAGCATCAAGGCTGCGGCCGCGTTGAAGGCCGGACTGAAACCAAAGAAGAAAGCAACCAAGGAGTGCATCCTCGATACGCAGGACTCGCCAGAGACATCTCGTATGCAGTTTCAGAACCAGGCAGAAGGCAGTAGCATCCTTCTCATTGGCGGCGGTTTTGTTGGACACTGCACCGGCGAAAAGAACACGCTCAAGGCCGACAGCGCGGAGTATTTTCAGGCCAACGGGTTCGTCAATTTGTTTGGTAACGTGACCTACGAGGAAAAAGGCGAATTTCGCGTCACATCCACACACGCTCTCTACTTCCTCAAAGAAGGCCGGTTACTTGCCGACGGCAACGTCAACGCGTTGCAGCTCAAGTCAGGTAGCACATTCGTGGGACCGAACATCGAGTATCTCCGGGTCATGCCGGACATTCGCGAAGCGTCGCACTTGCACGCGCCGAACAGTCCAAAGGTCACGATCAATCAAAAAGACTCCACCGGTAAAGCGCTGGAACCAGTCACGATTTCGGCCGCAACGTTGGACGACAATGGCGACAGTACGCTGGTCGCATCCGGCAACGTGCTCATTCTGCGAACTGACATCACGGGCAAAAGTGATTCGGCCAACTACAACAAACCAACAGGGCAGGCACGCCTCATTCGTCAGGCCAACATCGTGTCAACCAGCAAGGACCAGTCATTCTCCCTCGCCGGCGACACCATCGATCTCTTTACGCACGATCAAATTCTTGACCGCGTACTGGCAATGCATTTTGGCAAAGCAAAATCGGGTGAAGTAAACATGAGTGCCGAACGTCTCGACCTGCGTTTGGTGGACCGCAAGATTGCGCGCGCCTACGTGTACGGACCTGGGCGCGTTACGGCCGACACGAAAGGGCACAATCTGGAAGCCGATTCGATGGACATCTTGCTTCCCAATCAGCGCATACGCGAACTGCGTGCGTTTGGAATGGCAAAGGCAGTGAGCAAACCGGATTCCATGAAAATGAAATCCGAAGAAAACGACGTCCTCAAAGGCGATACGGTGTTTGCAGAATTCGACAGCCTCAAAACCGCCGCGGACACAAACGCCAAACCCGAAATAAAACGCGTGGTTGCAATCGGCAACGCGAGTTCCTTTGTGCAAATCGCGTCACGACATGGACGCGAATTTCCACCCGATTTCAACTACATCCGCGGAAAGCATCTGGTCGTGCAGTTTGACAGCGGGCAAGTACGTCGCATCCAAGTCGATTCTTCGGCTTCCGGTGGCTATTACGAAGCAATGATTGATACACTGCTGGGCGATTCCACCAAGAAGAAACCGCGAAAGCCCCCCGGAATCGCGACCATCGAAGCGACGCCGTCAGAATCGTCGCGACCGCGTCCAGTTCCAGTGCCCCCGGCCATCCGTGCCTCGGCTCCCATGCTTCCTTCTCGAACGCTGCGTACCCGATGACCGGACCCGAAGCACCGCACCCCGATGGCGCAGGAGAGTTGGCCACAATCCTGGAGCGCGCCGCCGAAGGCGATCGAGGTCTCGTCACGGCGCTCATTGCCGTCTTCGAAGCCGCCGACGATTCCGGTACGGCCACGCTGCAGGAAACGGCAACGCGGTATCGGACAGACTACCTGGCGTCCCTCCAACACGACGGTCGCGATGTTGCCCAGGAAGCCGGCCGTCTGTCCATGGACGAAGTGCGCACCCACCTGGCCGTTTCGCTGCTGCCGCGACTGGTGGATAACGAATGTCTGTCGTTACCCGATGGCGCTATTTCAGGAATCGACAGTCGGGTGAGGTTTGTGCCGACACTTTGGGAACAGGTGCAGCCTCATCGCGCCGATATCGCGGGGGCCGTGAGGTTAACGGGAGAACATTTGGCTCCGCACAACGTCACCCCGTTGCACGCGCCTGCGGTGCCGGCACCGTTTGGAAAAATTCTCAAAGCAACCGGGCTGTCCAAGGTCTATCGTGGACGCAGCGTGGTGAACAACGTCGACGTGCAGGTGCAGCAGGGAGAAATAGTTGGATTGCTTGGCCCAAACGGCGCCGGCAAAACGACCACGTTTTACATGCTGGTAGGCCTTATCGAACCACTCGAAGGACGCATCTACATGGACGGCACCGACATCACTGACATGCCTATGTACAAACGGGCGCGCCAGGGGCTGGGCTATCTGTCGCAGGAGCCGTCCATCTTTCGAAAGCTGTCGGTCGAGGACAACATCCTCGCCATTCTGGAAACGCTCAGTATCAGCTCCAAAGAGCGCGCCGAGCGTCTGGAGTCGTTGCTGAATGAGCTCAAGATCAAGCATTTGCGGCACAGCAAGGCCTTTCAGCTGTCCGGAGGTGAACGTCGCCGCCTCGAGATCACGCGAGCACTGGTCACTCGGCCACACTTCATGATGCTGGACGAACCGTTTGCCGGCGTCGACCCGCTGGCGGTCCAGGAAATTCAGGAAATCGTCAGCAAGTTGCGCGAACGCGGTATTGGCGTTCTCATTTCCGATCACAATGTTGAACAAACGTTGGATATCGTCGATCGCGCCTACATCATGTTCGAAGGCCGCGTGAAAGTG
>JBDUBA010000080.1:0-3779 GCA_040004335.1 Gemmatimonas sp. | reverse complement strand
CCGACTATCTGCAATACGTAACCACATCGGCAACGGCGACCTATCATCTGTTGTCGTCGTGGCGCGACGCACCCAGTGCGTTTGGCGATGCATTCAACGCGCGCGGATTGCCGGGAAAGAACGGCACACCCGATGTACTCGACGAAGCGCGACACGGTCTCGCCTGGCTCGTGCGCATGTTTCCCGATGACAGTACGATGTTCAATCAGCTTGGTGACGATCGCGATCACACGTTTTTTGATCTCATCACCACCGATAGCTCCGATTACGGTTGGGGCAAGGGCAAGGAACGCCCTGTGTATCCCTGCACCGGCAAACCGCAAGGAATTCTCAAAAACAAGAATCGCGCAACGGGTTACGCGTCTACGGCGGGGAAAATGGCCGCCGCCTTCGCGCTTGGTGCACAACAGTTCGCCACCCGTGACCGCGCACTCGCGGATACGCTACGACGCAAAGCGATTGCCGCGTACAAACTTGGACAGAAATATCCAGGCGTTTGTCAAACTGCGCCGGGCTCGTCGCCGTATTTCTATGAGGAAGACAATTGGGTTGACGACATGGAGTTGGGCGCGTCGTTGCTGTATCAGCTCACGGGCGAGCGTCACTATCTCGACGACGCGATTCGGTTCGCGCGTCAGGAACCCGTGACGCCGTGGATGGGCGCCGATACCGCGAGTCACTACCAGTGGTACCCGTTTTATAACGCGGGTCACTATGAAGCATCGCGCCGCGCGAGTGCTGCCGAACGTGCCGAACTCGCGCGATTCTACAAAGAAGGATTGACACGCGTGGTCAGTCGCGCGAACAATGGATTCCGTATTGGCATTCCGTTCATCTGGTGCTCAAACGATTTGGTTGTCGCGTTTGCAAATCAGGCAGCGTTGTACAAACGGATGACGGGCGATACACGTTTTGACGAAGACGCGCAGGCGGCGTTGGACTGGTTGTTTGGCACGAATCCCTGGGGCACCTCGATGGTCATCGGCCTTCCGCGGGAAGGTGTGTGGCCGCGGGACCCGCACACCGAACTGCCGGATTCACTGCACTACGGTCTCTTAGGAGGTCTGGTGGACGGTCCAGTGTACCGTTCCATCTACCAGAATTTGCGCGGTATCACACTGCGGCACGACGACGAGTTTGCGCGGTTCAATACGGGGTTCATTGTGTATCACGATGATCTCGGGGATTACGCGACCAATGAGCACATCATGGATGGCACGGCGAATTTGGCGTATTTGTTGGCGATGCAGGGTGCAGGGTCAAAGCCGGCGGCCACGTCTGCTCCGAAGCGCTGAAGAGGCTGCATCGCATCAATTGGATTGACGTCAGCTAATGCTTTACTCTCGCCATTGCCGCACTCAGCGCGCTGTCTCACCATGCGTCAACGGGAATAGTCTGGCCGTTGAGGCCGTCTGCACTTATTCATCGGTACCGCTCACAACCCTCAGTGGTATCGGAGGTTTTCGCAGTCACTCCTTCAAGTGAGGCCAGCATGTTGCAGTCTTCCCGCACCAAAAAAGCGATTCTCATCACATTGGCGCTGTTAACAGCATTAAGCGTCTCGGCATGCCGCAAGAAAGGCGGCGGTTACTATCGCACGGCGTCAATGTCTTCCGCCGAATCGCAGACGAAGTGATGCGCAGCACCTAGGGCCGTTGTCAGCCTCGCGAGAACACCAGCCGGTGGGCGTTTTGTATCTGCATCGTCACGTCTCCCGGCACTCGCGCATCCGCAGCAAACTCCGGCCAACGCCGAACCGCCGCTTGAATTTTGTCGATAGTCGACATTACGAATCCGCGCTTCATTTGCGCCACCTTCGCACACGCTGCAAAATCCGCAAGCACAAACCCGTCGCGTTTTCCATTCATCGTCATCTGATGTGCCGCGGTCCACAGGCCATTCGGGTTGTAGCTGTACGTCACATCAAATGCTGGAGAAAGTCGCCACTCACCTTGCTTGTTCATCAGGAACGCGATGTTCTTGACATGATCATCTTGATTGCGCGCAACAATGTTGAACACCATGCGTCGAAACTGTTCCTCGATTTCGTGCATCGGCAACTTCAGTTGTCGCATCGTCAACAGCGCCTGCTCGTAACTGTACGCACCCGCGTGGTTGAAATCAAAGTGTGCTAACGCGCACAGCGATTGCATGTGTACTTTTTCGCCGCCAGCCAGACGGTCAAATCGCCGCGTCATGAAATGTCGGCGCCCGCTTTCTTCGAGCAGGCGACATTCACTCATCGCAATACCGGCCGCCTGCGCCATTCGATAGTACGCGTATTCGATGGCACCAAATCCGGTTGCGTCTTCGAGTTCTTTGTCCTTGTTGCCTTTGACGCCGTCGAACTTCAGTATCCAGTATTCAAAACCATCGCCGGCCGAGATCTGACCAGACCGCACTTCTTTCGTCTCGGCGTTCCACGCAATCACTGCCTTTGCTCTCGCGCCGCCGGCTGACGTGCCAACGCTCAGAATATCTTTAAGTGCTTGCGCCTTTCCTTCCTCGTCAAAATGCGCAAGCAAATTGTTTTGATTTGTCAGCACCTCTCCCGCCAGTTGCACGAGCGAATCGATTTCGATTTGTTTTGCCGCACGCGAACGCGGTCCGAGGTTCGGTGCAAACTCCAGAGCGCCCATTCCACGAGTGCCCGTGTAGCACAGTCGCTCCAACGCACCGAAACTATCGGCCTGACGTCCCTGTGTTGCAAGCCACGCGTTAATGAGTGCATTGCCGAAACGATCGGGCAACGAATCTGCCAATAGTCCGGGCAGACCATGAAACGTCTCGCGCGGTAGTGCGGGAAATGCGTACGGCGGGACAGCGAGTGGCATGACCAGTGGCGACAACTGAATGCCGCTCTGCGCAAATTCAGAATCGTATTGGAACGTGCAGGCGCCGCCGTCACCCTCGTCACTGACCGCACCAATCGTCCGGCCCCACAACTTTACTTCGGCAATCACGACTCGCCCCACGTCCACTTCTTCGTGTTTTCCATGACACGTTTTTGTGGACTCGCGGCACGCTTGCGCTGTTGCCCGCGCAATTTCAGCTGCGCCATTGGACTGATCCGTGTCTCAGGCACTAGCGCGTCCATCCGGTCCAACAGGCCGAGCACTCGGCATACGCGGATGAAGCCTGATAGCTGGGCGGCGACTTCTCCCGACTCCAGTCGTTCGACGGAGCGTTTCGAGACCCCCGCCTCGGCCGCGAGGTCAGCTTGGGTGAGGTTGCGTTCGAGTCGCGCAGCGGTGAGTCGGGCGCCCAACTCGCGGATTATTCCGTCGTCTGTCAGGAATTCAGAGATTTTCATAATACGTCTAATATGGCGAATTACTTGATATTACGCCACTCTAATCGGCACTTATGACGACTTACTATAATTAGCCATATTTGACGACTTAAGGCCACTTATTACTACAAATCGACATATTAGGCGATTTACTAACATATAGTACAAGTCATGAATTCACCACCAAGGGTGCTGCGTCCGGTAGCTTGCCGATGCTACTTGCCGCTGCGGTCCCAGGTGCCGAGTCTTTCGTCGGGCAACGGGTCGAAGAAGGCCGCTGTTGCAGATATTTGGTCTGCGAGTGCGCCGAATTCGCGCTTCGCGGGAGCGCTTTCGCCGCAGTGTTATTTCATTCGCAAGCACTGACTGAGTGAATAGTTCTTCACGACGTACCGCTTAGCTTCAGGGAATCACACTACTCTCCCCGTTGGCATTTCGGACCGCTTCTTCTGCACACTGCCATCGACGGAACCGGCAATCGTGAAAC
>JBDUBA010000483.1:0-12789 GCA_040004335.1 Gemmatimonas sp. | reverse complement strand
TCACTTCCCGTGCTTCCCTTCGGAACTCGCTCGCGACGCGAAGTCGTCACGCTGTACGGCGTGGCAGACGCGCATTCGCTGGCATTGGCGCTCGCAGCCACTGTCGAAAGCGAACGTCTGGAAGCCACGCGAACTGGAGTCGTACGTCATCTTGGCGTCTGGCCGGACCGCGGTGCGGTCGGCGATGCGGCATGGCGCGATATGTCCACGGGTCGCCTGGTGACGCGCGATCTCGACATACCCCTCAACACCCTGCAAGCCCGGGCAACCGAGCTCCTCGGGGAATGCGGTTCCACGCTTCGGCGTGTGGCGGCTGGACTGGCCATGCCAGACTGGCCCGAAGGGATGGTGCGGGCTCTCAGCTTCTCAGTGTCCTCGTCCGATACGTACTTCACGGGCGGTGGCGCGGGTTACACCGGGAACCGTGATGATATGCTCGTAGAGAACTGGCTCGATTCGGTGCGCGAAGCCGACGCCTTCTCGTTCGATGTGGAGGCAGACTAACGAATCCTGCCCATTCGTTTGACTTGGTTCTCGCCCTCGCGCCCGGACCATGACAAAAAAAGCGGGTCACCTTTCGGTGGCCCGTCTTTTTTTGGCCCACGTCCCGAAAAATTCGAATTGCCGCCGCGCGGTCCATACACTTGCGGCAAAACGAACCGCACCGCACGCTATTACCACTGAATTGAACGGCCAGCTCGGCGCACCATACACGCGTCTGGAGGAACAATGCGAGACTATGATAGCGACGGCATCCGAAACGTTGCCGTGGTGGGACACGGCGCCAGCGGCAAGACCAGCCTGGTGGACGCGCTCTGTTTCGCCGCGGGGACCAGCAAACGGCACGGCAGCATCAAGGACGGCACAGCCCTGACGGATCACCTGCCCGAAGAAGTCGAGCGCGGTTTTTCCATCTCGCTGGGGTGCGCTTGCGCGGAGTGGCTGGACACCAAGATCAACTTCATCGACACGCCGGGGTCGCTGGACTTCGTTGGCGAAGCGATCGCCGGACTGACCGCCGCCGACGGTGCGTTGTGCGTGGTCGGAGCCGCGGCCGGAGTGGAAGTTGGAACCGAGCGCATGTTCAGAGCCGCCGTCGCGCGGAAAGACCCTGTTCTGTTCGTTGTGTCGTTGATGGACAAGGAATTTGCGGATTTTGATCGTGCGTATGGACAGATCAAATCACGCCTCACGGCACGCGTTATTCCGGTGGAAATTCCGGTTGGACAAGGCGCGGATTTTCGTGGTGTGATCAATCTATTTTCGCAACGCGCGTACATGTATGCGCCGGGAACGAAGGGAGAATTTGTTGAAACGGAAGTGCCCGGGTCGGAAATGGAGCGATTCACGCGATACCGAATGGAATTGATTGAAGCCATCAGTGCCACCGACGACTCGCTGCTGGAGCGTTATCTCGAAGGTGCGGAAATTGGTCGTGACGAGGCCATTCACGGTATGAAAGCCGCGATGAAACATGGCGATCTATTTCCGCTGTTCTGCGTTTCGTCCGAAAACATGATTGGCGTACGCGCGCTGTTAACGGAACTCGTGCAACTCATGCCTAGCGCGTTCGAAATGGAAGAAACGCACGCATTCACCGGCGCGGAGGGCAACAAGACCGTCGAAATTCACGCGCGCGACGATCAACCGTTTGTGGCCTTGACCTTCAAGACCTTGGCCGAGCCTCACGTTGGTGACGTGAGTTATTTCCGGGTGCTGTCGGGCAAGGTCACCAACGGTCAGGACGTGTACAACGCCACGCGTGACGGAGCAGAAAAACTGGGTCACGTGGCAATTCCGATGGGCAAGGAACGTATTGAAGTGACGCAGCTGCGCGCGGGAGATATTGGTTGTGTCGCGAAGCTCCGCAACACGCATACCAACGACACACTCTCAACGCGCGAACATCCGGTGCGTATGCCGGCGATTGCATTTCCGGAACCCCTGGTGCACTTCGCCGTGCGTGCCATGGTGCGCGGTGACGAAGACAAACTGCAAACGGGATTACATCGTCTGCACGACGAAGATCCCACGTTTGAAGTGCACTACAACGCCGAGACGCACGAGACGATTGTGGGCGGGATGGGCGAACGCCATCTCGACGTGATGATGGCGGTGCTCAAGCGCAAATTTGGCGTGCAGGCCGAAGTGTCGAAACCGAAAATTGCGTATCGCGAAACGCTGACGGCGAAAGCGGACGGGCAAGGGCGCCACAAAAAACAGAGCGGTGGGCGCGGGCAGTTTGGTGATTGCTGGATTCGCCTGGGGCCCCGTACGCGTGGCGATGGATATCTGTTTGCCGACAAAATTGTGGGCGGTGTGATTCCGTCGAAATTTATTCCGGCGGTCGATCGCGGCGTGCAGGAAGCGGCAGCGCGCGGTGTGTTGGCGGGTTTTCCGCTCGTGGATTTTGTCACCGAATTGTACGATGGGTCAACGCACTCGGTCGACTCCAACGAAATGTCGTTCAAGATGGCGGGCATTCTGGCGTTCCGAACAGTTGCGCCAAAATGCAAACCGGTGATTCTCGAACCACTCGACTTCTTGCAGATCACCGTGCCGGACGCATTCCTTGGCGACGTGCTGGGCGATGTGTCTGCGCGTCGCGGCCACATACTTGGCACCGATGCGGACGGAACGAGTACGACTGTGCGCGCTGTTATTCCGCAGTCGGAGCTGCATTTGTATGCGACAACTCTACATTCGTTAACGCATGGGTTCGGGCTGTTCAGCCGTCAGTTTCATGGCTATGAGCAAGTGCCGGCGGACGCGGCGCACAAAGTGATCGCTGAACACGCGAAGGAGGCGGACGAGTTGACGGCTTAACAGAAGCCGAACAGCAGGTCACTCGGAGGGCGCGGCGCTGAATGGCGAGGCGCGGAGCACTTTGAGACCGGCGCTGACGCTGAGAAACGCGGAGTACAACTGAGAACCGCGATTCGATTTTATTCAATCGCACAAACAAAGAGCGGCACACCGTACTGGCGTGCCGTTCTTGTTTTGTAGTGCTTTCAACCTGCGATCAATTAACGTCCGGCAAACCACGCGCCAGGCGAGAACGACTGCGGGTTCACTTCGTAGAACTGCGTCCGCGTCCAATGCCCCGTTGTCGGAAAGTACGGTGGCGGATATTTGAGCGCGCACTGGTTGAAGGACAAGTCGTCGTGGTATCCATGCAGCTGGCCAGACCCGTTCATGGTGCCTGTCTGACCGCTTCGCGATTCGATGGTTCCACCGATGAGTCGCGTCGTGCCACGGTCGACGAACGGTTGGCCGCCGCCTGGAGACGTTGAATTTTCAGCGGCGACAGACTTGAGCGCGAGAATTGACGCGTGAATGGTGATATCAGGGCGGCCGGTTGACGGGTCGAATTCCTTGCGCGCATTCCATGCGGTACCGGCGTTGTTTTCCCGACGCTGTGGCGTTGCCAATGAGTTGTCGGAGTACATGGCGTATGAACCGGAAAACAGTCCGACAATATCGTCATCTGCAGAGCATGTTCCGCTCGTGGTGGCGGGGCTGGTTGCCTGACGCAAGTCATGTGCAATCACCATGATTGCGCGCGAAGCGAGCGTAAGCCGTCCGCGAACCGTTCCGCTGACCGCAACTTTTCCTTCGGCGAAAATGACGCCGCGGAAGTTCGGGTTGTAGGTGGGGCTCAACGGCCACAAGTACGCCGCGTCGCCGCGGCCAGAGATAGCCGACGGAATTGATCCGGAAGTTCTTGCTACCCAATATCCGGTGGAGTCGACGGCGTGAAATGCACCGTCGGAATTGAGTCGTTCGTCACCGCCCAAATAGCAACGAGCGTTGGCATTGTCGAACGCGGCCTGTTTAGGCGCCATGTGCAGTTGGTAGGTATTCTTGCCAACACCGGTATCAGCTCGAATGGAAGCGAGTGTATTTGTAATTCGAACGACTCCGGAGACGGTCGTCGTCACGCCGCAGTTGTATGAGTAAAGCAGACTATCCAGCAACGCGGTGCCGGAGAGAGCGGACCGTGGCAGCAAACATGTCAGGACCGTCGCATCGCACAAACCGGCAGTCGGCGGTAGCGGTGTACGCGCCATCGCGTAACCGTACCCACCCCAACCGGCAACGGATGGAACAGCGCGCACTTTGTACACGCGGAAGAATCCTTCGTCCGCACCCGTTGTATTGCCGTCCCCGTTTACATCAATCGCGAGAAATTCGATGCGCATGGTCGCCAACGCGCTGTCGCCCGTTACGACGTCGGGTGTAAACACGTAACCCGCGCGAGTCGCAATTCCTTTGAGCACATCGAGATCGGCATTGCCTGGCAGCGGAATTTTCGCAACCAACTCGGCCGGCTGCCCCTTGCGGAATTCCGCCGACGGTTTGTTGAGCACGATGCGGGCGGTGGTCACCTTGTCGTGAAAGATTGCCTGAGGCGCCGGCGTTCCGTTCCACACCCAGATCGTGTCGTTCGAGTGCACGGGACCCTGTGCCTGCGCACCAAGCGCCCACCACAAGGTCGATCCGTTGGTCGACTTCGCGATGTCAGTAAACGATGCAAATCGTGCGAACGATTCCTGATACATCTCAACGCGGCGGATTGCGACGTTGCCCGCTGGGTCCACCGCCTTTGACACGATTTCCGACTGCACGCCGAATTCACCCGTTGTGGCCAGCGAGTCGGAGTTGCCGAGGCGCGAGATGTAGGTCGTGCGACGCACGCCGCCGGAGTTCGCAATCAGAACGCCGTTTTCAACTGTTGTGTAACCGTTGAGAGGAACGGTATCGAGTTTCGCATTCATGCGCGAGCGCTCGATTTCCAATCCTGACAACGCGGCGTCATCAACCACGGCCGCGCGATCGGAGGCACCCTGCACGAGCACGTTTGACATGGCCATCATACCCGATGCGAGCGCGATGACCGCACCCACCACGGCGATGAGCAACACCGTCAGCAGCGCAAACCCTTTGCGTTTGTTGGCTTTCAACTGTTCGTCCAACTGTTGCGCGTTTTCGGGGAGTTGTTGTACCCGTTCACGCCGAATTTTTCGGAACCAGTTCATGGAACCACCACTGAGGCAGAGCCGGCGACGCCGGACAGGTTGGGTGTACAATCCTGAACGGCCAGCGCGTACTGGTACGAGCGATTCACGCCGGTATCCACGCCGCCGTCCTTGTAGCGATAAGTTGTTGTTGCGCCGTTCACGCTTAAGCTGGCCAAAGGCGAACCCCAGGTCGGAGCGCCCGTGATTTTCCGCCAAATGACGTACCGCACGGCATCGCTTTCACCGCCCCCGTCATCGGCCGCTTTCGGCCACGAGAGAAGTACGGCGGCGCTATCCGGGTTCCACGCCACTGTCGGTGCGGACGGTGCGATGGGTGAACGTCCACAGGCGCGCGCTTGTCGATCAACGGCGGCGTTGGGAAGCGGAATCTGATAGTTCACCAGTTCGCTTCCACTGACCAGGTTGCGCGTCGCTTCAAAGTTGACTTCGACGGTGCGCAGTTGATCGATGCGTGTGGTCACTGCCGTTCCCGTATCCGGAATGGCACCACGTTGTGCGACTGTTTTCGCGAGCGGCGTCCATGCGCGCGGCACCGTGTCGAGGTCAGTCAGTGTAGTGCTGTACCGCGTCGGATCGTACCAGAAGCGGAAGAATGGCTTTGTCCCAACCTTGCGCAGCCCCGAAGCAATCAATTCAGGATTTCCGGCGTTCACCTGCCGAAGCAACATGAAGTCGAGGCTGTTCGTCGACCCGGTGTCGCGCGTAAAGCGGTAGATGATGGTTTCCGCGTCACCCGTGGTTCCGGCAACACTCGAGTAGTTGGCCAACGGATACGTGAACGATGATCCAGGAATCACTTGCGCCGAACCAACATCAAACGACGACGCCTCCGCATTGGTGGCGTACGTGTCTGTGTAAATCGCCCCGGTAAACCCCGTCGAGTCTACGCGGTTCGTGAGGAGATCGGCATTGAACGCAAAGACGGAATCGCTGGCATACACAATCACCGGCTGAAAGTCCGTCGTGTTTGTACCCGCCGTCCGGATTTCCTGACGCATCAAGTCGCGACCAAACCGGCCGTTCTGAATTTGCTCGGACCGCCCGGAGGTCGCGCGAAATCCTTTGGACTGCGCGAGCAGAAATCCAACGGCACTCGCACCAACAACGCCAAAGATTGACATCGTGACCAGCAGTTCGACCAGCGTCACACCGCGTCGCGCTCGAACGAGTGGCATGTGCACTCCCAGGTTCTGTGTTGATTGTTTCATGGTGCTGCGATTGAGATGGAACGCACGATCGGCAACGGAAGCGTTCGTGGGCTGCTACCGGTGACCGTCACGGTCACGGTCGTGATATTCTTGTTGAGGAGCGTATCCTTCGTGACCGTCGTGGCCGAAGCGAGCCCGGTCTGCGCAACGTTGTAACGCGCGAGCGACAGCTGCGTGAGTGTTGAATACGTCGGCCAGGTGCGCGCTCGCGCGATCTGCTGATCGACCATCGCTTGCGCGCGGCTGCGCACACCCGATGTCGCGACAGAACGGGCCGATGAGGTGGTGTTCATGGCCATCGTGAGCACGACGCCCGCAAGAATAACCAGGGCGATCAGCACTTCGATCAGAGTAAAACCTTGACGCGCCTGACCAACCGCAGGTTGATGAAACGCGTGTCGTGGTGTTCGGTTGGTTTGCATTATCCGCGCCTCCAGACGCTGCCGGTCCATTTGTACCACACGGTTCTTCCTGTAGCGCGTGCGATTGAAACGGCGCGCACATCGTGATCGGGTCCCGACCCCATGGACGCCTTCGTCGTGAAATACACGACATCCGATCGGTCCATCGCGCCGTTCCGCTGCATGATGAAATACGGGCCTGCGGCTGTGGAGCGGACAGCGGCCGCATTTTCTGCAGTTCCGCCAAGTTTCGGCACCGAACTCGGGCGACCGAGCATCACCTTCTCGGGCAGCAGAAACGGATGCGACCGTTCCCCCGTATCAATGACGCCGTTGTTGTTGGTGTCCCAGATGTTCCGCACGGTGTGCGCGGCCGTATCAAACGAAATGATGACGTTCTGTTGTCGCGAAACGGCATCGCGCTGCGCAACCATGATGGACATGCTGACGGCGCGAGCCGCTGTGTCGACCGACATGTTGTCGACTTTGATGCGCGGCAACACCATCAACGCCATCAAGCCAATGATCGTGACGATCATCAGCAGCTCCAACAGCGTAAAACCGGTGGGCGGGCGCGGGCGATATCTCGACGGGGGATACTTCACGGGGGGGTGCCTGAATGGACGGATGGAGGAAGGCCATCGGATCACAAGGCAGACGCCCCTTCGTAGCGTGCGTCACATACAGCCACCCTGAAAACAGCCATTCCCGCGCTGTGACAGCGGGTCGGACAGAGTGACGTATTTTGCCGCCATCAGGCAGCCGAAATACTTCCATTTCTATTAATACGCGCGAGCGACGCCAAGGTAATTCACCATAACATCGACCACCGAAACAACGGCGCGTCGACGCGCCGCAAGTTTACCCGACGCCTATCTCCGCTCCGAGTTGCTGCACCGCGTTCACGAGCAGATTCAGGTCGTCAAAACGCGTGCGATGATTCGTAATCGCCACACGAATCGCGTATTTCCCATTCACGCGCGATGACGACGGCACGGCCAACCCACTTTCCTGCAGCCGCAACAGAATTTCGACGTTGAGCGCGTCGATCGCTTCTTCGTTGAGTGAATTTCCAACCGGTACATAACGGAAAGTCACGAGATTGAGCGCAACGGGCGCCAGCAGTTCGAGGTCATTGGCGTCATCCACCAGTCGGCCCAAATGATGGGCTTGCGCCACGTTCCCTTCGATGTTGCGGGTAACCGCATCGATGCCGTGCGACTTGAGTGTGAACCACGCCTTGAGTGCGAGAAATCCGCGGGAGAGATCGAGCCCGCGATCTCCGTACGTGACCCCGGTTGTCATCGGACCTCGCGCCATCGTTTGCAGGTAACTCGGTGTTGTCGTAAATGGGCTCAAATGCGCGTGTGCGTCGCGCACCAATACCGCGGCAATTCCGTACGGCAAGTAGCCCCACTTGTGCAAATCAAATGCGAGCGAATCCGCGCGCTCGATTCCCGTAAACATCGGTTTGAGTGTGGGTGACAGCCGCGCCATGGCACCGAATGCACCGTCGACGTGAAACCACAGATTTTCTTTGGCGCACAGGTCGGCCAGCGCCGATAAATCGTCACAGGCGCCGGTGTTAACGGTGCCGGCCGTACCCATCACGCAGAACGGACGAACGCCGGCCGCGCGATCGGCGCGAATCGCGTCGCGCAGCTTCGCCACGTCAATACGAAAATCGGAGCTCGTGGGAATTGCGCGAAAGGCCGATTCGCCCAACCCCAACACCGAGCAGGTGCGCTTGATCCAACTGTGTGTTTCGACCGAGCCGTAACACGCCAACTTGTACGGGGCACCTTGCAATCCTTCGGCGCGAATATCAAAACCGGCGCGCGCGTGCAGGGCCGTTGTAAGGGCAACGAAATTGGCCACGCTGGCGCTGCTCACCAACACACCGCTGACCGCGGCATCGTCCATCAGCAGTTCGCCCATCCACGACAGCACCTGCGCTTCAACCAGACCCGGTGCTTGCTCAAGACCACCGCAATTCGGATTGAGTCCCGCCGCCAGGAAATCGGCGACCATGGCGGATGGTACGCCGGTGCCCATGACCCAACCCCAAAAGCGTGGATGCAAATTACCGCCGGGATACGGAAGAACATTCGTTGTGAATTCTTCGTATGCGGCAGCATCACCAATACCATCGTGCGGAACTGGTTGCGTAAACGATTGCTTCACAGCGAATGGCATGGGTTGCCATACGGGTTTGTCGCGCAGTGACGACAGATGTTGTGCCATATCATCGACCGCGCGATGCGCGACGCTTGTGAAGTCGGCCCAGTTGGCGGGATCGAGTCCGGGAGCGTCAGCGTGCAGTGAAGCGGCGCCGGAAGTGGCGGTACCTGGCGAAGATGTGGGGCTCATAACCTGATCAACCTTGAGTTTAAACCTTGTGATAAAGAACGCGCGCCGCCTCTTTGCGATCGGCTGCGACGTAGATCTCGAAATCGCTGAAAAATGAAGGGGCTTCCGTTTGCAGTACTCGAACCAACATGACGGCGAGGCGACGCATTTCAATTTCAGCGTCTTCACGACCGCGTAGTTCCAGCATTGTTCGCCACGCACGTGCGTTTGCGGTCACCACTACTTTGGTTTCAGTGCTGTTGGGTAACACGCCGCGCGCTGCTTCGCGCGCCAGCTTGCGCCGATGCAGCTTGTCGTCCACCCATGCGTAGCGCCCCATCAATCGTTCTACCAATGAGACGTAAACCGTTAGCGCCGATTCCATTTGTGCGGTCCACAACTGCTCGAGGGAATCGTCGCCAATGATGGCGGGTGGCATCACGAAGCTGGCGGCACTCTCGTCAAGGTACTGTTGCGAGAGTTGAGAAAATGCGAACCCGGCGCGATGCCGCACCAGTTCATGCGAGAGTGAACGACTCACTCCTTCAAGCAGAAGCGAAAAATTCGCATGTTCCAGGACACTGCCATGCCCCTGTTTCTTGAGATTCTCAACATATTCGCGCGTCTCGCGCTTGGCCGGGTTACGTTGGTTCATGTAACACAGGCGTCCGGCAAATTCCGCGAGCTGCTCGGCCTGGGTCGATTCGCCCACCCAGTGAACCGGTAGATGCGTGGGTTCTACAAACGTCGGTCGCGATAACACCGCGATGCGTGGTTCGCGCAGAATGGCGGTAATCGAAAGTGTCATGGCGCGAATGGGAGAGGCGAGGCCGGTAGCACGTGGGACTAATATCGCGTCACGCCAAACGGAATGTCGAGCCGATTCTTGCTAGCCTGGAAGTTCGCCGAGGCGATATCGGTTCCAGCCGCGTTCCCGTTCGATGCGGTCCAGTATCGTGCGCGCCGGATCACTGAGTGGCCGAGCGGCCGGATCGTGGCGCAGGTCGCCTTCGAGGCCGTCATGCTGCGGCGCAATCTTGCAACCAGCGTTGAACACACCGGCGGGATCACCCGCGGCCTTGATGTTGCTGAACGCCGCACGCGCCTCGGCGCTCCATACATGCCGCAACAAGGGCGCGCGCAATCGGCCATCCCCGTGTTCACCAGAGAGTGTGCCACCCAGCATGTGTGTGAGTTCACACGCATCCAGCAACGCCCCGCGCACTCGGTCACGCCAATCGCTCCGATGCACATCGATCAAGGGATTGACATGAATATGGGCGTCGCCAGCGTGCCCAAAAATGACGCCTGTAAATTCCGCCCGATCAAGCAGCTGTCGCACTCCGCGCACATAAGCCGGCAAGTTTTGCGGTGGCACGCATCCATCTTCGATGAATTGCATTGAACGCAACCGCGGTGCGAGGCTGGAAAGAATTGGACTGGCGGCATGCCGGAGCGTCCACAAAACGTGTTGGTCGCCCTTGCTCAAACCAACCGAGATTTCGCGCGCACCCGCTGCACGAAACACACGCGAGGCTGCGGTAATTGCGTCGGCAACTTCGTTGGCGTTGCTGCCTTCCAGCTCAACGAGAAGTACCGCCTCGGCACCACGAGGCACACCACTCGCGCCTTGTGAGGCCGCGACATCAAGAAAGGTACGATCCAGCAGCTCGCAGGCAGACGCACCCAGTTCTCGAGCGAGCAATGCGCACTCGGTGGCAGCTTCGAGTGAATCGAACAACGCCAGCAAACTTGCTGTGGCGCCCGCAACCTCGGTTAGCGCGAGTTCGATCTGCGTGAACACTGCGAGTGTGCCTTCACTCCCTACGAGGAGATCGATCAGGCCACCCGACGATGAAAGGGCGGCGTCAATTGCATATCCTGACGATTCCTTGCGCACGCCGCCATGCACCAACACTTCGCGATGAAGGTTGGTGCGTATGAGATCCAGCGTCCGCGTCAAACGCGCAACTGCGGGAATGTGCAGAGGCGGACTCTCGCCGCGACGTACCCATGCGGTTGAACCATCGTCAAACACGCAATGCAGTCCCAGCACCCACTCACGCGTGGCGCCAAATCGCAACGTGCGCGCGCCGGCCGCATTGGCGCCAACCATGCCACCAATTGTGCAGAACGCGCCACTGGATGGATCAACTGGAAAACGGAGGCCCATCGTGCGTGCAACGGCATCAACCTCCCCACGCACGGCGCCCGCGCCCACACAGATACGCTTGGTCGCAACGCTGGGCGCATCGATGGCATTCATGCGCGATAAATCGAGCGCAATTCCTGAACCGATCGCTCCAGCCGCCATGCCGCTGGCGGACCCGCGTGGCATCAGGAAATGGCCTTGCTGGCGGGCCCATTTCACCAATGTGCCAATACTTTCGACGTCATCCGGTACAGCCACCGCCAATGGCAGACTCCGCGCAATCCCCGCACCCTCCGCGTAGAGTTCGCGCGCAAGACGATCGTCCCGAAGTACGCCGCGATAGTCTGGCGGGCGCTGGTCGCCCAATTGTTCAAGGACGGGTTCGGTGTTGGGCTCGCGGATATTCACAACGGAGTTTCACCAACCTGGCGGTGACTTGACAAGACGCGCCGCCGCATTTGGCCGGCGAAATGCAGGTGCGCCGTGACGGCGGCTGCGAACACTCCTATCTTCCGGCGCACATGTCCGCCCAACCGCTCGAAAATCCCGCGCTGCGCGCTGCGCTTGCCAACCGCGACGCGGCTCAATTTTGCATGGCCATCCTGCCTGCGGTCTCGCGCACGTTTGCGCTGGGCATCAAGGTGTTGCGGGGCGACTTGGGGCAGGCGGTGCTCGATGCGTATCTGCTTTGTCGAATTGCCGACACCGTCGAAGACGCGCCCGGAATCGATCCGCACGTAAAGGCGGCGCTTTTCGATGATTTCCTGGCGTCGTTCTGCGACTCACAAGCACTGATCCGTTTCCAACATGGCGTGAGCACGTTGTCGGGCGAACCCGCCCACCTCATGCTGACAAACAACACCGACCTCGTGTTGCAGCACTTCAGCGCGCTTCCGAAAGCAACGCGCGATGTCGTGCTCAAGTGGGTGACGGAGATGTCGATTGGCATGCGCAAGTTTGTGCTGCTCTATCCGAATGGCATTCGCATCCAGACCGTCGACGAATACCGCGAATACTGCTACTACGTGGCCGGCACCGTGGGTTACATGTTGACGGACTTGTGGTATGAACACGCGCCAAGCATCAACGAACGTCGGTATCACATTCTCCGCGAACGATGCCGCGCGTTTGCCGAGGCGCTGCAGACGGTCAACATTCTGAAAGATGTCGCGGTCGACGTAGAGAAGGAAAACTCGATTTACATTCCCGAGGAATTGTTGCGCGCGGAAGGGAGTGCGCAGAGCACAATTCTGTCACCCGAGTTGCTCACGCGCAATCGTGCGGCGTTGGGTCAGTTGATTCAGATGGCGTGGGACGATCTCGAAGAAGCGAGAAACTATCTGTTGCTCATTCCGCGTCGCGCAGTGTCCATTCGTCTCTTCTGTATTTTGCCGCTGCTGCTCGCGTATGCCACACTGCGCGACCTCGTTGTGAGTACCGCGATGCTCACACCCGGTGGATCCGTCAAGATTTCGCGGCGCGAAGTGAAGTCGTTGTTGATGACCGGTGCGACGCTGGTCATGAGCAATTGGGGAGTGCGGAGGCTCGTGGCGCGCGTACGACGCAAAGCGTTTGAGTTGGCGTTCGTTTGAACGTGAATTCTGGAAAAATGGTTTGAGCGATCCCGCGTCCGGTGG
>JBDUBA010000372.1:0-12887 GCA_040004335.1 Gemmatimonas sp. | reverse complement strand
CAGCAGCCCGCGCCCGATCCTGCGCAGAATGATCCCGACACGAGCACACGGTGGGCCAGTCAGGAGCGTCTCGACGGCACGCGTCGATTTGTGGAACGTCGCTTTCCACTCCTTGCAAAGGCGCCGCTTCTCGAAACGCGATCGTGTCATTACGACATCAGTGTCAATCGCGATTTCATCATCGACCACATTCCGGAAATCAGCAACGCCTGGTTTGCGGGAATGGGGCAATCGGAAGGCTTCAAGTTCTCACCCATTGTTGGCGAATATATCGCGCAACGGGTGATGGGTATCGACGGCGATCCTGCATTGGCAAAAGCGTTCGCCATGCCAACGGCGGAGTATTCGCCAACCGGCGGCAACGGTCGTGAAGAGGAGGAGCTGTGATGCGGAAATCAAACCTGCTGCTGGCGAGTGCGGCGTTGCTGTCGGCTACTCAGTTGCTGTGTGCGCAGCAGCCAGTCCAACCGCAAAACGGCGCTCCCAATCCCTACACGACCATTGAAGGCTGGGCGAAGATGCCCGAAGGGCGCACATGGGGATCAACGAGCGCCGTGGATATCGACAAAGACGGTGTGAGTATTTGGGTGGCCGAGCGTTGTGGTGCGAACAGTTGTCTCAATTCGGATCTCGATCCGATCATGAAATTTGACAGCACCGGAAAGATGGTCACCTCATTCGGCAAAGGGATGTTCGTGTTTCCGCACGGCATTCACGTCGACAAGGACGGCAACATCTGGGTAACGGATGGACAGGACAACCTTCCGCGCGCTGGACGTGGCGGCGCCGCGCCGACCGCTGCGCCCGCAAAAGTCATCGGTCATCAGATTTACAAGTTCTCACCCAGCGGCAAGTTGTTGATGACGCTTGGAAAAGCTGGTGGTGGAAAAGGTGATGAATTTTTCTACCAACCGAACGACGTGATCACCACGCCCAAAGGCGAGATCATTGTGGTCGAAGGGCATTCGTCAACGGACTCGGCGAACGCCCGCATCATGAAGTTCGACAAAGATGGCAAGCTGCTCAAAACCTGGGGCGTGAAAAAGGGCAGCGGTGTTGGTGATTTCGATCAACCCCACGCGTTGGCTTACGATTCAAAAGGTCGTTTGTTCGTCGCCGATCGTGGCAACAATCGACTGCTGATTTATGACAGCGACATGAAGTTGCTGGATACGTGGCTGCAGTTTTCGCGCATCAGCGGTTTGTTCATCGACAAGAACGACATGTTGTACGCCGCTGATTCTGAATCGGGCTGGGTAAACCCCGCACACGGCGACTGGAAGCGCGGCATTCGCATTGGCAGCGTGAAGGACGGGAAAGTCATTGCGTTCATTCCAGACCCCGAGACGGTGAAGCCGGCCAACTCCACCAGCTCGGCCGAGGGAATCGCGGTAGATGCGCGTGGCAATATTTACGGCGCGGAAGTTGGGCAGAAGGCGCTCAAGAAGTACGTGAAGAAGTAACGGCGAGCCGAACACGGCGAACTGCAAGCCGACGCGGCGAACTGCAGCCGAAAAGCAACGTGGCGCTGTGGACTCTTCGAAGTCGAGACTCCGCGATCTCCGCGTGAACGAAGGCTTTTCGGCTGCAGGTGTTGGCAAAAAAAGCGCGCCACTCACATGAGCGGCGCGCTTCGTACTTCCAAATTTGTATCTGTATTCTCTACGCTAGTTCGATCCGCCGCGCCCACCTGATCCGGGTACCCGCTGCTGTTGCGATGAATCGAGTTTGAGTCTGCGCAGCTGCTCCCGATCCATGTATTTCACGCTGGCGCCATTCACCAACGTGTCGCGAACCGCGCCTGCCGGTGGGTTGCTCGGATTCGAGTATCTCACAAGCGCGTTTGGATTGCTGCTACCCGCCAGCGCTGATTGCGCGTTGTCATAGCGTGTTACGCTGTTGCTCGCGCTCGCTTCTCCACCGCCCGGCGCACCCGCCGCCGGCAACGTCAGCGCCACCAGTGACGTTGCGCCGCCTTGTCCGGTCGCAAACACGATGTACTGCTTGCCCTTGTGCAGGAACGTCATTGGAACCGCGGTGGTCTTGGATGGAATGATCACCGTTCCCACTTGTTTGCCGGTAGCCTTGTCGACTGCAAACAGCTGTGGTTTTGCGCCTGGCGCACCACCGCCACGTCCCGTTCCGTAAATCACCAGTGACTTCGTGGTGATGACCTGCGCCTGTCCGCCGCCCACGCGTGGTGGCAACTTCACTCCGGCAAACAGCGGATCGGTACTCGTAACCGGAATCATTGCCGCATTCGGAATCCACCAGGCCTTGTCGCCGGTGTTCATGTTGTAGCCGGTAATGCCGCCGTACTCCTTGTTCTTGACGATGGACACGCCGCCAATTGTTGTGCCGTTTGCGCGATCGCCAAAGCCACCAGCGCGCCCGCTTGGCTTGTAGTTTGCGGGCTTCGGCAGCGCGCCAAGCAATCCGCACGAATCGTGAATGGAGCTGTAATCAAATTCCGAACACGGATCCTTTTGCAAGGACGTTGTGGACATGCCGGTGATGCCGCCCACGTACATCATACCGGTTTCCGGGTCGACTGCCGCGCCACCGTCAATGTTCACCCCACCACTCGCACCCGGCGAGTACCACGAACATGTCAGTTTACTCGGCAACGAACCATCGGCGAGTGACGCGGGAATGAAGTACGGTCCCATGCGACACTTCTTTGCCAGTTTCAACGCCGAATCTTTAATGGCGGGTGTGTAGTCAATGAGATCGGACTCCAGCAAACCCTGTTGCGAATAGGGTGCAGGCCTGCTTGGAATTGGTTGCGTTGCGGAAGTCTTTTCGGTTGGAATTTCGCTCTGCAACACAGGCGTTTCCGGCATTGGCCAAATCGGTGCACCGGTTACGCGATCGAACGCATAAATCCATCCCTGCTTCGTTGTTTGCGCGACCACCTGGCGCCGCTGACCATTCACCGTGACGTCCAACAGGTTGGGTTGCATTGGGGCGTCGTAATCCCAGATGTCATGATGCACCATCTGAAAATGCCATTTGCGTTTGCCGGTTTTCACATCGATTGCCACGACACTGTTACCAAACAAGTTGTCGCCTGGGCGGTGTCCGCCGTATTCATCCATCAACGGCATCCCAACCGGGATGTACACCAGTCCCAACGCCGGATCGGCCGCGTATGGGGCCCATGCATCGTTCTTGCCAACGCCTGGTGTGTCGAGCTTCGTGCCATTCTTCCAGGAGTCTGCACCAACCTCGCCTGCTTGCGGAATAAGGTTGAACACCCACAGCTGTTTGCCGGTATGAATATCAAATCCGCGAATGGTGCCGGGCATGTTGTGCAGCTTGATCGGGTAGTAACCGTGCACCGACGAATTGCCCACGACGATGACGTCACCTACCACAACTGCCGGCGAACTGTTGGCCAGCATGCCGTGTGCCGGATCAATTCCAACCGTGCCGTCGGCTCCGGTTTTCGTCTTGGCATCCCATGTTTCACCAGGCTTCGCTTTACGTGCCGGTGCCGCGTCGGAGATGATGAGCGAGCCCGAATCGTCAACTGCAAGCGGAACCAGCGGGAGGCCAAATCCGTCCATCAAATCGACAACGCCGTTCTTGCCGAACTTCGCATCGGGCGTGCCGGTTTTTGCATCAAGGGACACGAGGTGCATGCCGGGCGTCACAACAACGACCCGCTCGTCTTTGTTGTCGGTCCAGTACGCCAAACCGCGTCCCGAAAATTGTCGAGCCGCTTTCTGCCAGCGAATGCCTTCATCGAGACGATACATCCACAACGTCTCGCCCGTTTCTGGATCGAGCGCCATCGCGTTACGACGCGTTGTTGCTACCGTGAACAGGCGACCATTCGCGTACAACGGTGTGGTGCGGTAGTACTCGTCGCGCCCAAACGCGCCGGCTTTCCACTCCCACGCCACTTCGAGGTTGTTGAAGTTCGACGCGTTGATCTGGTCAAGCGACGAGTATCGAGTGCCCCAGGCATCGGCACCCCAGTAGCGCCATTCACCAGGAGCATTGCCGCGTACAAGATTGGACGGTTGTTGCGCGCGCGACAGCTGCACCCACGCGAAAGCGCCGGTCAGGAGCACGGCCGCGCCAAGGAGCATTGGTGTGACCGCGCGTTTCGTAAAGGACTTCTGCGGCATGTTGGTGTGCTCGGGAGAAGTGAACGACAAATGCAACGTGATTCGACTGCGACGTAACTCGATTGCGATGTAACTCGATTGCGATGTGACTCGACGCACGATGTGATTCAGCTGCGACTACTGATGGTGCGACGGCTTTGGAACAGGTGCATCAATCCGAATGGCTTTCAGCAACTTCTTGTCGGCGGGCAAATCTTCCGTGCCCGCTGGCATGCCGTTCATGCGCAGGATGTACGCGAGCACTTTCGCATACTCGTCGGTGTCCAGCGTGCCCGGCGCATCCTTCGGCATTTTTTCCAGGATGTAATCCCACAACTCCGACAGCGGTCGCTTGTCCCAGTTGGCCCGAAACGGCGGGCCGGTATGCGAGATGGCGGTGTGGCACGATTTGCAACGACCGTCGTAAATGTCACGTCCTTCGGCCGCTTGTGACGTGGAATACACGCGGTCCTTTGTTGAACGCGTCGCGGCCTGCGCGGAGGCGGACGGTGCAAGAATGGCACTCAGGCAGAGCGCAACGGCCAGCAACGATGCAACAGGCGGGCAGCGCAGGGCGGCGAATGTCATTCCGGGAAGTCGGCTACGTAGGATCGACGTCACCAGGCGGAAAGCCCAGGGCGTGGGATGTCGAGCGACTGGATCGGGCGGGGCTGTGTGCAGAGCAGGCGGGATTTGATGCGGTGGGGTGTGATCTCACGGGAATTGATCCCCTGTGATTGGAACGCCTTGGGACACCATGCACAATGTGCGCTAACGAAGCGCTTCGGGCCAGAGCCTGCATCACACGCATACGACCCAAAAGCGCTCTCAATTAGCAATTCTTGAAGCGTCGGACAAAGTCGCATCTGGCACCGCTGCGGGCGGCTCGCCCGCGAGGCGTTTGATGGCTCCGGAAAGAAGCCACGCCACCGCCCCGGCAACCGCCAACAGCAGCAACGCACGCAGCAGACCCAGAAGAAACACGGCGTCGAGGGTGGGCACAGTCACCCGATATTCACGCAGCACCGCCAGCCGTTCCGTCATCCAATGCCACCCCGCGTGTGCCACGAACGCCGACGCCACAATCACCACGGCGCGCTCACTCGCACTCCGCCGGATGACAAACAGCAGCACCGGTAGCGCGAGCGCGAGCACGAACAATTGCCCCAACTCCACCCCAATGTTAAACGCCGCCAACGACGTCACGAGATGTGATCCGGCAAACTGCAGCGACTCACGCAGCGCGAAAGAAAATCCAAAGCCGTGAATCAATCCAAATCCAAACGCCAACATCCAGCGCCGCCCGAGTCGCTCGGGCTTTCCCAGAATATTTTCGAGTGCCATATACACGATTGACACCGCGATCAACGATTCCACGAGTGGCGGAAACCAGTCTGCAGTTGGTGCAAATCCATAGGCCGAGGCAATCAGCGTGACTGAATGGGCCGCGGTGAACGAGGTGACAATGGCCGCGAGTGTGCGCCAGCGACGCACCGGAATGACAAGACAGAAAATGAACAGCAAATGATCATAACCGTCCAGAATGTGTTCAAATCCCAAAGCGACAAAACGGGCACCCGCTTGATACCAGCGCGGATCGAGCTGCACGAGACCCGGATTTCCCTCGTACTCGAACGCACGCTCAGCTTTTCCCGGCGCCAGAAAATGCAGCACGGTGGTGGTTTTTACGCCGAGGTGTGAGAGTCCCGAACGCATTGCAAACTTCGCGTGTTCGTCGGTAATGGGATATTCGAGTTCCATATCGAGCATCGCGCGCTGCCAGCCAATTTGTGTTTCGACCGGTAGCGGTGCTTCGTGGACATGCGCAACAGCCGCATCGAACGTTTGAAACGAGCGATCGCTGGGTAGCGACAGCTGCGTGGCCGTTGCATGCCCCGCACCCGTTTTTACGCCATTCTCAAAAAACTCCACATAATTCGCCACCCACAACTCGGCCGCCTGCGGCAACAACGTTCCGATTTTCGTGAGATCCAACGTGCCGTCAGGGCGAATGACAAACTGCATGTCGCGCATGGATTCCAGCGGAACGCGCACCACCACCCGAAGATGCTGACCTTCGGCTTTGACAAATGCAATGATAGCCACGCGCTGCGGAACTTCATGGGCCGCTATGCTGATGGGCGGTCCAATTAACAGCGCCAGTGCGAGGAGGATGGTGCGGAGCAGTGCTTTCAGGAGGATACTCTGGACGAGACGCCGAACGGCGAGTTAGTTAACCGCACTCGATCACGTCGTGTACGCACGATGTGTGATCCCCGAACTTACCATGACAGGCCGCGCTGCACAGGGCCTGTGCCCATCCCGAGGGATATCAATGCGGAAGCCGCGCACGTTGGTCTACGTCGGACTGTTTGGTGCAACTGCCGTTGGCCTGGCCATCGGACAGTCAAAACTGAACGCCGCCATCACTCGCCAAGCCGTTCAGGCGCCATCGTTCGAAGTCGACCCGTTCTGGCCGAAACCGCTCCCCAATCACTGGATCATCGGTTCGACCATCGGTGTTGGCATCGATTCGCGCGACCATGTGTTCATCATTCATCGCGGCGCGCCCACTATGGATAAGCGCACCGAAGTTGATACGAGCAAAGCGCGACCCGAAAATGAATGTTGCGCCGCAGCGCCGCCGGTGCTCGAGTTCGATCCCGAAGGCAACCTCGTGAACTCGTGGGGCGGGCCAGGGCCGGGATACACGTGGCCCGAGTCGAATCACGGCATCTCGGTTGATGACAAGGACAACGTGTGGATTGGCGGCAACGGCACCGGCGATTCACACATCATCAAGTTTACACACGACGGAAAACTCATCAAGGAAATTGGGATTCCCGGTCGCGCGACCAACAGCAACAGCATGGAATCATTTGGCAAGGTTGCGAAGATCACGTTTGATGTGAAGGCACAGGAAGCGTACGTCGCCGATGGGTATGGCAACAAACGTGTCGCCGTGCTCGACATGACGTCGGGTGCGATCAAACGTTACTGGGGCGCGTACGGCGAGAAGCCGGATGATACACCGTCAGGCCCCTACAAACCCGACGCGCCGCTTATTCGCCAGTTCCGCAATCCAGTGCACTGCGCCGAACCAACCACTTCCGGCATGGTGTACGTGTGCGATCGCGTCAACGATCGAATTCAGGTATTCACGAAAGACGGAAAGTTTGTGAAGGAAGTGCGTATTGCGCCGCGCACCATCGGCGACGGTTCGGTGTGGGACATTGCATTCTCAAAAGACGCCGCACAAAAATTCATGTTCCTCGCCGACGGCAAGAACGAAAAAGTGTACGTGATGGAGCGCGAATCACTGAAAATTCTCACCAGCTTCGGTGATGCGGGCCGTCAGCCCGGACAGTTCTTTGCGGTGCACAGCATTGCAACCGATTCGAAAGGAAACGTGTACACCACCGAAACGTACGAAGGCAAACGTGTGCAGAAATTCAACTACAAAGGCCTCAAGCCGGTAGCCAAGGAAAATCAGGGCGTGCTGTGGCCCGAAGGCAAAGCCACGCCGGCGGTTCGTCGGTAATGCCCATGCTGTTGCCGTTCCTTCTGGTGATCGCACATGCGGTACAAGTTGCTCAGCCGGAACTCAAACGCGCACCGTCCACGCCACAGTCGGTCGTGTTTGCATCACCGCAACAAGCGGCCATTGAGCGCCAACTGCTCGAAGTTGAACACACGCGCGCACAAAACGTGGCGCCGATTGCAACGGCAATCGCGACCAACGATGCACGGTTGCAGCAGTTGGCCGCACGAACGGCGGGACGCCTGGAGCGTCCTGAATTGGCGAACATGATCTTGCCGCTGTTCAAGTCCACCAACGTCGGCGTGCGACGAGAGACGGCAAGTGCGTTGGGGCAGATGCAGGCGAAAGTGAACTACGCCGACTTGTTGCAGGTCGAAAAAAGCGGCAGCGTTCGCGGCGAATTATTTGCGACCGTTGGACGCGTGTTGCCGTCAATCGCGGGCGCCGAACAGCTGCTATTGGCTGGTCTGGACGATCCAACGTCCGAAGCACGCACCGGCGCCATTCGTGGATTGGAGTCGCTCTTCCGGCTCACGCGTGGACAACGTCCCGCGCCCGCAACTCAGGAAAAGCTCCGAGCCGCATTCGTCGCCAACACCGGCGATATTCCTCGGCAGTTGTTGTTGCTCACCCTGAATGCTGCGAACGCTGGTGATTCAGCGACCTACGCGATTGCACTCAAAGACTCAAGCGCACAAGTACGCCGCCTCGCAGTTGCCGGATCGAAACAGTGGACGGGCGACGTCGCGCCAATGGTGCGGTACCAGGCGCTCCGCACCGCGAACAATTGCGCACGAGCGGAGGAGGCGCTTGGTGATGCGAATGAAGGGGTAGCGCTCGCAGCCATCGACATGATTGGCGATAAGAAATGCCCTACGGCAACAATCGAAAAACTTGTGACCAGTGGCAGCACGTGGCGTCTGCAAGCGCATTCACTGGTGGCGTTGTCCAAAACAGCACCCACGGTTGCACGCGCCAACCTGAACACTCTCGCGAATCACAAAGTGTGGCAGGCCCGCGTGTACGCCGCGACCGCTGCAAAAACGCTGGGCGATAGCGCGACGCTTGCGAAACTCGCGCGCGATCCGGAACCAAACGTTGCCATCGAAGCCATGACGTCTTCGGCCGACGCAATTCGTGCGCTCGGCGGTACTCATTCGGGATTGGTGCGCGCGGGTGCATTGAAGTTGAAAGGATCGCCAGCGCTGCCCGGTGCCGTACCGCAAATTCTCGCTACGCTCGATCGCCTTTCGAAAAACCGATCTGCCACCAATCGCGATCCGCGCATAGCGTTGCTGGATCGATTGTCCGAAGCGGCGGATTCCGCCACCGCCGCGAAGCTGCGCCCGTATTTGTCGGACATCGATCCGGCCGTTGCGAAAATCGCAGCAACAATCCTCTCGCAGAAAACAAAAACGACCGTTGTACCGGTTACCACTACGCTGCTCAATTTGCCGCTGCCATCGGCCGCGACCATCAACGGACTGAAAGGGGCGACCGCTCGAATCACGATGAAAGGGATGGGCGTTATCACTCTTGAACTGCTGACCGAAGAAGCGCCTGTCACCGTTGCGAACTTTGTTGATCTCGCCGAGAAGGGCAAGATGAACGGTCTTACGTTTCATCGCATCGTGGCGAATTTTGTCATTCAAGGCGGAAGTCCGGGTGCGGACGAATACGACGGCATCACGCAGCAATTCATGAAGGACGAAGTGGGGTTGCCCAGTCACCTTCGTGGCACGCTTGGCATCAGCACACGTGGTCATGACACCGGCGATGGCCAGATTTTCGTGAATCTCATTGACAACTATCGCCTCGATCACCAGTACACAGTGTTTGCGCGGATTACGTCGGGCATGGATGTTGTGGATCGCGTACAGGAAGGCGACACAATGGAATCGGTGCAAATTTTTCGCCGTCGTTAAAACCGGACCGACCAAGTTGCCTCGTGTAGTCGTAGTTGGAGCAGGCGCCGCTGGTAGTATGGCGGCCATCTTTGCAGCAAAGAGCGGTGCGGAAACCGTTCTCCTCGAGCGCACACGCGACGGCGGGAGAAAAATTCTCATCAGCGGCGGCGGGCGTTGCAACGTGTTGCCCATGCAGTTGAACGAATCGCGATTTGTTACCGATTCTTCGCCGAACATTTTGCGCAAAATGGTGCGATCGTGGCCGCTTGACCAGCAACGCACGTTCTTCGAACACGAACTGGCCATCGAACTCTCAGACGAACCCGAGTCGTCAAAAGTGTTTCCCGCGTCGCACAAGGCGCGCGATGTGCGTGACGGTTTATTGGAATACGCCTACAAACAAGGCGTGGAGCTGCGGTTCAATACGGTGGTGACGGGCATCGCGCCAACCCACGGCAAGTGGTCCGTTGCAGTCGAAAATGGATCAGCAATTCTCGCCGATTCGGTCATTGTTGCAACGGGCGGACTATCCGTGCCCAACACCGGCAGCGATGGATTCGGCCTGAAGGTGTTAACGGAGCTCGGGCACACCATGCACCCGACGTATGCGGCCCTCACTCCCGTACTTGGTGCATCACCAGAGTTTGCCAGCCTCGCGGGAGTGTCGCTCACCGTGGCACTACACGCACGTTCGACGCAACACGAGGCGAGCGCACGCGGAGGATTTCTGTTCACGCATCACGGCTACAGCGGACCTTCCGCGCTTGATGTTTCGCACGTAGTGGTGCGTTCGCGTCGAGAAGGTGATGCCAGCGCGAAGATTCGCGTGCAGTGGGCGCCGCTTGATGCAGGCGCGTGGGAATCCGCGCTCAAGCCGAAGGGTGCACGAACGGTAACCGGTGCGCTGCGCGCAGAAATGCCTGATCGTCTCGCAGCGGTGCTGCTGCAACTGGCCGATGTGGACCCAACACGAACACTGGCCGAGCTGCGTCGTGACGAACGCCTCCGGCTGATTGACACGTTGGTGCGCGGTGAGCTGCCCTGGAACGGCGACGAAGGGTACAAGAAGGCCGAAGTGACGGGCGGTGGTCTTGCACTCAGCGAGGTTGATGCGCGGACCATGGAGAGCAAACGTCACAAAGGGTTGTTCGTTTGTGGCGAGGCGCTGGATGCGTTCGGCCCGATTGGTGGCTACAATTTCTTGTGGAGCTGGGCGACGGGCCGCGCGGCCGGCATCGGAGCCGCGAATTCAGTAGTGGCCGCGCTGTAGGCGTACTCAGTTCGCCATCGGCATCCAGGAGCACGTCACGTGCACATCACCACCATCGCGCATCACTCCGCCTTGGGCTCGTGGACACACTGCGAATGTGTGCCAGGCGTGCTTGGTGGTGCGGTCGAAAAGTTGTGGCACTTTGAAGGGCGCATGTCGTTGCTCCGCGAGCGTTCATTCCCGCGCGTGTACTCCGAAATTATCCTGCAGTTGGGGCCGCGCTTTCGCGATGTCAGCGCTGCCGGAATCAGTGGCGACTATTTTCCGCAAGCATGTTTTGCTGGCGCGACAACGGCGCCGTCGGTGATTGAAGCGCCAGATGCCGTTTGTTGTGTTATTGGAATCCAGCTGCACGCGTCGGCGGCGTTTCGTCTGCTGGGATTCTCGCCGCGGTTGACGCACAACACTACGATCAGTCTGGACGACGCACTTGGGCCGGGATCGTGTGATTTGGCCGAGCGGTGTTACGAGGCGTCAACGGTTAACGCTCGGTTCGAGATTATTGTGCGGTTCCTGCGCGACCGGTTGGCACAAACAGATGTTGCGCACCGTGCCATTGAATGGGCAGCGTGCCAACTGCGACAGACTTCGGGACAAACGAAGATCGCGACGTTGCAAGAGAATTCGGAGCTGTCGAAGTCGCGTTTCGTCGCGCTGTTCCGTGATCAAACCGGTTTCGCGCCAAAGCAATATGCGCGAATCCTGCGCTTCCGAAACTCGCTGCAACTGCTGCAACTCGGCCACAAACTGAGCGATGCCGCGCTCTCGGCCGGTTATTATGATCAGGCGCATTTTCACAATGAGTTCAGTGAGTTCGCAAAAATAACGCCGGCGAGTTTTGTCTCGGCGTTGCGTTTCCCAAATTCAATGAGTTTGCCGGAAAACAGTTGAAGGTTATGAGTCGCAATGCGGACATCGAGGTTTCAGTTTGATGAAGAAATTTGAACTTCATGCCGACGCGAGCGTAGGGCACTCTCACCGCGAAAAATATGAATCGGCGCTTTCGGCCGACGCGAGCGTTCGGGACCCTGCACGCAGTTCTCCGCGGCTCCGCGTCTCCGCGAAAAAAAAGCATAACGGGCGCTTCCGGTAGAAGTCCGCGTGCCGACGATTCATTCGGGCATATTTTTACGCGGAGACGCGGCGACGCGGAGAACTAATCGCAGTCCACAAACCTGTGCGCGAAGTCGAGACCGGACGTTTTGAATTAATCGTCGCGCATTTGTTCGGGAACACTCAAAAGGGTGCAGCAACCATCCGCATGAAGCACCACGGTGCTCCGAGGTGCTCAGCGGTGCTCGGCGGTGCTCGGCGGTGCTCGGCGGTGCTCGGCGGTGCTCGGCGGTGATCGGCGGTGCTCGGCGGTGCTCAGCACTTCTCCGCTTTTCCCAGCGTTCCCGAAGGAACAACGGGCTGCGGACTTTTTTCCAATACACCACGATCGCAACTAACCCATATTCCGGTAAACCAACCCATTTCACCGAGGCTTTCGAATGTCCAACTCCGCCAGCGCCGTTCGATTCACCCACGCCATTCCTTGCATGAGTTATGCGGACGCACACGCCGGCATTCAGTGGCTCGTCAGCACGTTCGGAGCCGAAGCGCGGCACATCTATGATTGTCCGGACAACACTGTGTCTCATGCAGAAGTCTGGTTTGGTGACGCCTGCGTGATGATGGGTTCACTCAAGGCCAACAACATACCGCCGCACAAAGTGGGTGAATCGGCGGTGTATGTGGTCGTGGCGAGTGCTGCCGAGGTGGATCAGTTGCACGAGCGCGCGGTGCAGCACGGCGCGAATGTAGTGATTTCGCTGCGCGACACCGACTACGGTTCGCACGACTTTGGTGTGCTCGATTTGGAGGGGAATTTCTGGGGGTTCGGGACGTACGCGCCGGTGTGAAACTGGGCGTGACCGGCACGGCGCAAATCGGTGCACGGCCAGCATCGAAATGGCGTGAACGATTCACAGCCTTTCACGCGGCGGCCGCGGAGAAAAGAAAGAGGCGCGGTGATCTGCAAACAACTTTTGAAACCAGTTGTTGCAGTTCTC
>JBDUBA010000177.1:0-12923 GCA_040004335.1 Gemmatimonas sp. | reverse complement strand
CACCACCACACCACCACACCATTTCAGCTCATGACCACCGCGCGCCTGCCCGTCGCCCTCGCACTCATCGTGGCCGTGTTACTCGTGATCTCCGGCCTGCACCCGAGCGAGCGCAGCACCTGGTGGATGGAGACCGCGCCAATTTTCCTCGCAGCGCCAGTGCTGTTCCTGACGTACAAGCGCTTCCCGCTCACGCCACTGCTTTACGTCCTCATCGCATTGCACGCGATCATTCTGATGGTGGGTGGTGCGTACACCTATGCGAAGGTGCCCGTCGGCTTCTGGGTGCAGGACGTTTTTCACCTGTCGCGCAATCCGTACGACAAACTCGGGCACTTCTGGCAAGGGTTGGTACCAGCGCTTGTGGCGCGCGAATTGTTCATCCGAAATCGAATTGTACGCGAAGGCGCGTGGACGTCAGTACTCGGTGTTACGATCGCGTTATCGGTGAGTTTGATCTACGAACTCATTGAGTGGGGTGCGGCCGTCGCCATGGGCCAGGGCGCTGATGCGTTTCTCGGTACGCAAGGTGATGTGTGGGACACCCAATCGGACATGGGAATGGCATGTCTGGGGGCGTTGTTTGCCGTCCTCGTTTTATGGCGTTGGCACGATCGGCAAATTGCGAAGGTGACGGCCCGAAGACGGTTCTCAGCATAGGTCAGCAGCGTCTGGCGCGTTGGTGCAGGCTTCCGCGGTGGTTTTGGCAATGCCAGGCGACACTCCCGTTGGCGGCGTTGCGCGAGCGAGTGCCTCAACTGGCAGTGCAGGACATGAATGGTCGTGCGGACGGCAGGGTACGGGCGATATTCGCTGCTTCCTGCATGAGTCTGCAGATGCTACGCACCGCAACATGTGTCGTCCACACGGGGTGTGTTGTTATCTTCGGCAATCGGAACGCGTTACGCGTGTCGTTTGGAATTGCATCTGCAATCGGTGCGGTGTATTTCGCGGTCGAACATTTTTCTCGCAGTCTATCGTCACGGGACGCGCGTTATTTGCGGTATAATGCGCGTTATACACCATGCTCGGAGTTTCGCGCTCGCTTAGAGACTAAACCATGTACGAATCTCAACGCAGTGGTACTGTCTTCAAAAATGCTCACTTCAGTGCGCAAGATGGATCTAGGGCTGCTCCAAACCTCTTCGCTACACTCTGACTGTGCTGCACGTCAATAAACCCACGTATTTCGCAGCGTTGGTAAATTGGACAATTCGGATACGTCACTTCCACAGGTCGCTCTAATAGGGGCCTAAACGAAAGTTTCACGAACGAGTACTCGTTCTAAAATGCAGCTGCGAGCGCTGAGTTAGTCTGCGCGCTGAACGTCCAAGATTCGTTAAGGGCAGCGTACGCAATCGCGCTCTAAACGCTCCTACCCCGCCGAGATCAATATGAGGATTTCAAGATCGAGACAAAATAAGTGCCGTCGACTGACGTTGTCTACTGCGCAGCCTTATCTCCGGGTCTGCTGCGCAGCACGCGCTGTGACGTCGAACCTACACTATGAGTTCAATCGTCATCGTCGCCAGAGTCTTCCTCCCAATCCTGCTCCTCAAAATCCGGTCTCTCGGATGATGTTTCAGGATTTTCACTACCTTGAGGCGGCCATGGTAGAGGATATACGGGTATCATGATCGAAATACCTGGCGCATGACTGTTTCCCTCGAACCAGTTCGTTTTCTCGCAAGTTCCCCATTCGTTGGCGCTCTTTGCTAGAGCCTTTACCCCGCCCGGAACGGGAATGCATTTATTGATGAGTCAAGCAGGCTTATAGCAAGTGTCCTTCTTTTTTGCTCTAATGATCGCGGACTTTGTTGCGGCCAACATGGCTTCTTTTTGAGTTTTTCGAACTGCGTAGTGATTTACACCCATGACCCAGTTATCCTCGACAAAGGAATTGCAGCGCGCTCCGTAAGTAGAGCTAACTTTGCGCGTGAAATTATGGTGTCGGACAGGCGGGCGCTAGGCGGTTAGGCTCGGTCTGGTCGAAGGTGCTGCTCGCGGAGCATGAGTGGGGACCGATTCGTCCGTTCGCTCTGATTGGGAGCAGAAGTTAGGCATCGACCTCCGCCTATCTACGAATGGCAATTACCTGAAGAAGTTCTGCACAGGAACAGATCCTCGTAGCGCCTAACGAGCGTTGCTGCAGTAGATAAAGCCTATCTTCAGGTGGTGCACTCGCTGCAAATGCGCACGAATGGCGATGACGCGGAATCGATTCGACCAAATTGATGCGATCGACGTGTATGCGGCGCCATGACATCGCGCGCACGTCCCTCGGCCCCGCATTTACGCCGCGTATTTCAGCTTCGCGCGTTTCTCAATGTTGTGCACCAACCAAACAACTGCCATTGGCCGTTCACTTTTCCGCGCCCGCGCAGCGTGAAGCGATCCAGGCCTTTATTGGCGCGCAGATTGCCGAACACCGGTTCGACCACGGCGAAGCGTTGCGCATATTGCGCGCGCCCATCGTCAGTATCAATCCGTTGGCGCATCTGCTCGGTATGCGACACCCCGTCCATGGCGCGACCGCGCCCAAACGCGACGTTCCGCACCGGCGTGGTGTCGGGCGTGCGCAAACATTGCGGGCGGAGCGCGCACCGTGCGCAATCCTGTTTCGCGCCGCGAAATTGTTCGGTGAGATACCCGTTCACGACGCGCGATTGGCCCTTGCGATAGAGTGATTTGCCCGCGGGACACATACACGTGCGCGCCTCCGCATCATACGTAAACGCGGAGGGCGGGAAGCCCGCCGTCGCGTGCCGATCCGGCGTCTTGTGGTGCAACGGCGACGGCGCGAGTTGGTGGCGACCTTGCGTCGCAAACCGCGCATCCCGTTTCCGCATCTGTTGATCCGCGATCAGCGCGGGAATCTGTTGTTGTGCGAGTTGCGCCAGATTCGCTTCGCTATGATACCCGGCGTCCGCGGTGAGCAGCGTGCAACGCCGCGACGACGGGCCGCAACAATTCGGCTTCCGATCCCGTACCATGTGCTTGCGCGTCGACAATGATTTGATGCTGCGCATCGGCCATCGCGACGCCCGTGTAGCCCTGAATCACGCCTTTGCTCGTCGCCATCTTCGCACTGTCATTTGCAGGTACCGGCGCCGAACATTGTCCGCGCCACGCGCGCCAGGTGCGCCCCAGGGTGCTCCGCGGAAAGAATGGCAGATAATCGCCGCTGACCGTCACGCTCACCTGATTGTCCTCCGTGCGTATCGCCTGTGCAAGCACGATGCGCCGAGTGCTGTCGCTGGGATTGCATTCGTATGACGTGCGCGCGCTGACGATGTTGCGCAACTGCCCGTTCAGCCGACGCGCACGCAACGAATCACCAGCGGGAAACGCGATGCAGTAGGTGTGACGTTCACTGCCAATCCCGACATGCGTGCGCACCAGCTCGCGCACGGTTGCTACATAAATTCCATCAGTCTGTGCTTCCGACATTGGTGCTTCAGGAGCCGCGGTCACCCACGTTCCGCGGAGGGTGTCCGCGATACCACTGCGATTTCTCAAGTACGACCATTTCACCAGTGCCGGCATTGGCATGATTCGCGTCGGCACCTGCAACACGATGGGCAACGCACTACGCACCGGCTGATCTGCGTGCATTCCCGGCAAAAGACTCCAGCCCTGCAGCAACTTGTATACGCCATCATCAAACGCTGGGGGTAGCGTTGGCGAAGCTTTCCGTGTGAGTTCCGGATTCACCTTGCCGTTGGCATCGACTACTAGCACCAGCGTCGTATTCAGGCTGCCGACATTGGCGTGCAACCGCGAGAAACCGGGTTGGGCAAACAGGAGTGGCCCCGATTCCAGTGCACACGCGGTTGTAAATGGAGTCTGTGGGCGCGCCCGCCTCCTCGCGCAGGCTCAGCCACACAGCGCACTTGCCATTCGGTGTCTGCACCGAGTCCGGCACGCCGCTTTGCGAGTGCAACGCGCGCGGCACGGCGATGCCTGGAACGGCACCGGATGCAACAGCGAGAAACAGCCAACGCGATCACAATGACATCATATCCGAGTTTGCGGGATACTCGGCGTCTGCGCTCTGCTTGCCACACCAGATTCTATAGCGTCAGTCGTGAGCCGTCCACCAATCGCCTTGGCGATAAAGTCCGGCTTGTAGCTGCCGAACGCACTGTTGTTTCCAGAATGAGCCCATTTCGCGTGCGTTCTCGCCTTTGGTGTGACTCCCACACCGGACGCGAAAAATGCGCACTGCGCTCGCTACACTCTCGTTGCTTATCCTCGTTGCCTGCGGCGGCGGCGACGGCGGCACGCAACCGATCGCACAACCACCCACGCAGCCCGACACGCCCGCGCAGATCGCGATCCTGGCAGGCGATGGCCAAGTTGGTGAACCGGGCCAGCCGCTTCCAGTAAAACCAACCGTAGTTGTGAAGGACGCCAGCGGACGCGCGCTACAGGGAATTGTCGTGAGTTTTGCAGTCGACACGGGTGGCGGCTCGGTGGCGGTCGCGGTGGTTGCAACAGGCAGTGACGGCGCGGCAAGCACCAATTGGATATTGGGTCCGGCCGAGGGAACTGCGGTCCTGCGCATCACCGCTGCGGGGCTCGCCGACGTGCGCGTGTGGGCGACCGCGCGATTCGCGATGCTGACACTGGTTGATGCGTTGACGGTGCCGGCCAGCGGCGGCACGGTCACGTATGCCAAACCAGGTGATCAATACAGCGGCGTGCGATTGAGCGTGCCGTCGGGTGGGTATTCCACGTCGACCACATTCACCGTGCAGGTTGATCGTACTGTGCAGCCAGTGTTGCCGGCCGATGTCAAACAGATTGGCAGCGCGTTTGTCATCCAGAATGGAAAAGGCTTTGCGGAATTGCCAATGTCCCTTCAGCTGCCAGTGCGTGTCGGCGCTGACAGTGTCGTTGGCGCATTCTTTTTCGACCCCGCGACCGGCACACTTGAAAGTGCACCGACGGTCGCGCGCGACGACAGTTCGATCACGATTGCCACACGACACTTCAGTGCCGACCAGCTGCTCTCCAACGGAAGCGCTACTTCGATGTTGTCGCAGCCAATGTTGTCGCAATCGATAGCGCCCTCGGCATTTGGTAGAGTGACAATGATCCTGGTCGCAACAACTCCGGCGAGATTGAATCTGCCAATCAGTTCCGGCTTCCAACCTGGCACTGACGATTGGGAGTTCAGCAACCTCGGCACATTCTCCGGCGATGGCGGCATCTGCGCCGGCATGTCGATTTCGGAGCTGTACTACTACTTCGCGGTGAAGCCACGCGGCCTCGCGCTCAACCATCGCTACGATTCGTTCAGCAATCTGGAGTTCGACAATCCGAGGGGCGAGCGATTCGCGACCGCGCTGGAGCTTGCTGGTGATTGGCCGCACGCGCGGAACTGGTTGCGAACGATTGCGGACTACGCACAACAAACCCGCGTGTCGTATCCACAGATCGTCTATCAGTCGCTGGCGATGGCGATTTTGGTGACGCATCAGCCGCAGCTGATCGCGCTCACCTCGCCGCCGGCTATTGGCGGACACTCGGTTGTTGCGTATGCCGTGAACAACGGCGTGGTGTTGTATGCCGATCCGAATTCACCCGGTATTGCCGGCCTGACCATGCGGTACGCGAACGGCGCATTTGCTCCGGTGCAGCGATCGACGCGCGCTGGCGATCCGCCGGAGATTTTCAACACCGTGCAAGTCATCGGGATCAGTGCGATGATCAACATGACCACGGTCAAGGAGACTTGGGACGAATTCGAACGCGGCGGTGTGTTCGCCGGTTACTTCCCGCCGGTTCGGCGACAGATGTACGACATCGAGAACGAAGCGTGGGTCGATATTCCGGCTAGCGGCGCCATCTTCACAACGCATCGCATCCTGGCGTTACGCACGTTGTGTCCACTCTGTCCTGCCTGGCGTACGGACGCTCCAACGTCGCGTGTGTTTACTGGCATCAAAGATACCACCAACGTGACACGCGGAACCGACGCACTCGCAACGGACAGCGCGGCCGTGATGGTGTTCGGCACCGGACGTGGCAGTTTTCGTGTGTCGATGGAGTCGTTTCACACAACGACGCACACGTTCATCGACCAGCAATGGCTTTCAATCACAGCTGCGCCCGTCACGATTTCACCAGCGCCTGCTGCGGGCACGTTGAACGTCAACGTCGATTTCGTGTTGCAGCACAATGCGCTTGCGACGCCGGGTTCAACATTTACCTGGACTTTCGGCGATGGCACTGCCGCTGTCATCAAGACCGTTGATAGCACAGTCGTGCACCGCTGGACGACCACCGGCAACTTTACAGTGACCGCGGAACTCAAGGACGCAGGAGGCAGGCGCATTGCCATTGTAACGACCACCGCAACGATCACCGGAGCCATTTCACCCGCACCGGCAGAGGGCGTCGCCAACTCCGATTTCAACTTCGTGTTGCATCACGCGGGCATACCGGGCGCGGGGGCCACGTTCACGTGGGACTTCGGTGATGCCAGCGGGTCGGTCACGAAAACGAGTGACAGTACCATCGTGCACCAATGGAACACCGTAGGCGTGTATACGCTTACGGCCACGATGCGAAGCGCGAACGGCACCATCGTGTTACAAGATCAAACGACCGTGACGATTGACGGCACACCGTCCATTCACTTCGAGGTGGCGGGACCATGGGACCCGTACCTCACGGCGCCCAACGGCACGTATGCGTTTGACGACTATGTCGGCAACCTCGTATCGCAACCGACACCAAACGTTGATGCACTGCTGCTGTTGTGGGATCGCAATTTGCGATCGGGGACATCGGGGGTGACCGTGCTCATCGTGTTTCCGACCGGCGCGCCGGTTACGCGAGGTATGACCTTCACGAAGTTTCAAGGAACCGGTGGACCGATCACCAAAGGAGAGTTCCAACTGGTCGTTGCCGTGAACCCCAGTGATCCTGATGGATACGCATTTCCACCGAAGGGCACAGGCTCGCTGACGTTCACCGGCGTCGGTCGGCTTTCCAACGGATATTACGTGGGTCAATTCACGTTCACGCTCACGAACGCCCAGGGTGGAACGATCACGGGCGGCGGTGTTGCCAAGTGGCAGTAACACGACTCACACCGCCCGTCGTTCTGTCACAACACGTGTTTTGCGCGCACGGCGCGAAAACGCGAGGTTTACGGTTTCGGTAACATTGCGGTGTACTCCGCTACCTTCGCGGGTTTCCCCCACGCCTCGTACAACGCCACCAGGCGGCGCGTGTTTACGTACGCCACACGCGAGAAACTTGTCGGCGACCTGCCCGACGACGGGCCGCCACGGGCCGTACTCGCGTGCGAAGCGCTCATCGTACACCGTCTGCAGGCGATGCAGATGGTCTGACACCAACCGAAAGAGCGGCGACGCGTGCGGGCGTCGTGGCTTGTAAACGCCGCGCGCCGCCGGCGCCGCGTCGGGCATGCGCGCTCCGGGACCGAGGAGCGCCGAGCATACGTTTGACTCGAATGTAGAGCGTCACCGTTCTGTTGCGCGGCGGGCTGTTTCGACGCAACATCTCTGTGGCGCCGGCCTAACGATGCTTGCTGCTGACGAGCGGACCCACCATCAGTGTGACGCTCGGCATCACGCGGTCCGCTCGCAGCAGAAGCTGGCGTTGAGGTTGTAGATAAAGCCTATTTTCAGGTGGTGCACTCGCTGCAAATGCGCACGAATGGCGATGACGCGGAATCGATTCGACCAAATTGATGTGATCGACGTGTGTGCGGCGCCATTACTTCGCGCGCACGTCCCTCGGCCCCGCATTTACGCCGCGTATTTCAGCTTCGCGAGCGTCTCAATGTTGTGCACCAAACAGAATAACTGCCATTGCGCGTTCACCTTCGCGCGCCCGCGCAGCGTGAAGCGATCCAGGCCTTTGTTGGCGCGCAGATTGCCGAACACCGGCTCGACGGTGGCGAAGCGTCGCGCATATTGCGCGCGCCCGTCGTCGGTATCAATCCGCTGTCGCATCTGCTCCGTGTGCGACACCCCGTCCATGGCGCGACCGCGGCCAAACGCGACATTGCGCACCGGTGTCGTGTCGGGGGTGCGCAAACATTGCGCGGGCAACGCGCACGGCGCGCAATCCTGTTTCGCGCCGCGAAATTGTTCGGTGACATAGCCGTTCACCACGCGCGATTTCCCTTTGCGATAGAGCGACTTTCCCGCGGGACACACACACGTGCGGGCGTCCGCATCATACGTAAAGGCGGAGGGCGGGAAGCCCGCCGTCGCGTGCCGATCCGGCGTCTTGTGGTGCAACGGCGACGGCGCGAGTTGGTGGCGACCTTGCGTCGCAAAGCGCGGATCGCGTTTCCGCATCTGTTGATCCGCGATCAACGCGGGGATCCCGTGCCATGCGCTTGCGCATCCACAATGATTTGATGTTTGGCGTCGACCGTCGCCACGCCTGTGTAGCCTTGAATGACGCCTTTGCTCCTCGCCATCTTCGCACTTTCATTGTCGGTGCGATTGCTCTGGCGCACGTTCCCTTGGGGTCCGCGACGATCCTCCGGATGCGCCGCGAGCCACGCGCGCATCTGTCGCGCGTCGCGTTCCAATCGCTCGAGGCGCTGTTTCGCTTTCTGCGACGGCGGCGGCTCACTCGGCGCGGTGTCCGTCGCGCGATGCCGCTGCACCATCGCCTGCGCTGCCGCTTCGAGTTTGGTCGCGTGCTTTTCGAAATCGGCGCGCGTCCCGCTTCGCTGTTTGGAGGCGTTACTCGGCAACTTCACGCCGTCGATCGCAAACATCTCGCGCCCGATCAACCCTTCGGCATCACACACCGCGAGCACGCCAGCGAACACCTTCGCGATGTCGTCGCCCAGAGCACCGATGAATCGCGCGATCGTCGTAAAGTGCGGCGCGTGATCGCCGCATAACGCCATGAACGTCACCTGCTCATGGCACGCGCGCTCGATGCCGCGACTACTCACGATCCCCTGCGAGTACGCGAAGAGCACGACCTGGAGCAGCACCGCCGGCGGATACGCTGGCGGATACACTGGCGCGCCCGTCTCGTCGTTCCGAAAGCGCGCATCAAAGTGCGACAGATCGATCTCGTGCTCCAGCAAATGATGCAGCGCGTGTTCGAAGGTTCCCGGCAACAACTGGCGGGACAGGTCCACGGCAATCAATCGCGGGTTGGTATCGATGTATTTGTATTTCGCCATCGTGGTCTCGACGAATCGCTCGTTGGCCTACACATTGCTTGGTCAGTCACGCCTCGATTGTCTACGCACAACCCGAGGCTTTTGCTACAGCTTCGTTAGATGGCAATTCACAGGAACGTGATGCAACAACCCGATGACGGATTTCACGAGCGCCACGAAAAGTTCGTCCGCGCAAATCGCGTGATCTTCCTAGGAGCTGGCTTCTCCGCAGAAGCAGGAATTCCCATGACTGGGCCTTTGTTGGCGCAGACCATGTCGATGTTTGCGCGCGAGTGTCCCGGCATATTCTCTCGCGTCGAGGGTTATGCGCGCGATGCATTCTCCGCGCCTGAAACCGCGGCGTCCTCACTGGACTTCTCGCGCCTAAGTTTTGCCGATCTGTGCACGTTTCTCGAGTACATCGAACTGAAGGAATACGGCGGTGGGGAACGTTGGTCTGACAGCGGTTCTCGTGAGAAACTCGCATTTCGGTTCTATCTTGCGAAGACGATTCTCACACGTACGCCGACCAAAGAAACGATTCCAGAGATTTATCGTGAATTCGCGAAACGACTCAGACCCTCGGATGTCGTCGTGACTTTCAACTGGGACTGCTTGCTCGAAACTGCCTTGGAGGCCGTTGGGAAGGAATTCTGCTACCCTAGCTTAAGCGATGACTCGGACGACCGAGAGCATAAACTCTGCATCTACAAGCTTCACGGATCAGTCAACTGGCGATTCAAGCTGCCGCGGCGCGAGCAGACCCTAGACTGGACTGGAATGGGATTCACAACGGGCATGATGCGCGACGATGTCTATGTGTCCATGCAGGCGCGTAACCAAGCTGCGTGGAAAGATCATTCGCCGCTGGGTGAGATTGAACCTCTGCTAGTGCTGCCAGGTGCAGGAAAAGCGTTTGATGTACGCGTACTCGCACCGCTTTGGTATAAACCCGAAAATGCGTTTGGATATACCCATGACGTATACATAATCGGGCTAAGTTTGTCCCTCGACGATTTCTTCATAAGAAGTTTCTTTCTTGCAAACCTCCCGAACATCGAAGCATTCTCAGGAATCGAAGGTCGCCGAATCCGAATCATCAATCCCGATCCTGCAGTGCGCACCAACTATGCATTTTTGTTAGGCCAACCGAACGTAGAGTTTCTTTGCGAGCCACTAGGGCCGCTTCATCTGGCAATGTTTGATAGCTAGTGCCGCGCGGTTGCTGGCTAACGAGCGTTGCTACAGTCGAACGCAGCGTTGAAGGTGTAGAATAAGTCGACAATTATTTTTGTCGCCGAAACCCATCGAAAACGAGCGCCACACTTGACGCACAATCGATGATCGCTGCGCGTGAATGGTTGAAGGACACCGCATTTTGCTCCAAATTTCAACGCGGGGACTTATGCTACATCCTCGTTAGCAAGCTTACTCCATAGAAAATGCGAATTCACGAACTCCTACCGACTCAGCGGAACGAAATTTTCCTTCAAATCAAGAAGTCTGGTCTCCATCCAGGCGCATTCGAATGGTACGAAGTGGGCAGTGCCTTTACCAACGGAATACTGGTTCCCCAGCTACAGTACTCAGACACGAAATTTGTATTCCGCTTCGATCGCCACGGAGATCGGCCGTGGAGCGTTTATTCACCGGCAGAAACTGAACTGACCAAGCTTGTGCGCGGCGACAACTGGTGGCATACAGAGTATGCCGTCAGTGAGTGGCTTTCGTGCTTGAAAAGAGAAGTTGAGGCGCCAGATCTTTGGCGTGGGATCAGAGATAATAAAGCGATGTTCGGTGGCAACATCGGATCCAAGTTGGTCAGCGAAGAAGTGTTTACTCGCGATGAGAGGCTGCGAATTGCAACTTCGGTTGGACAGATCCAATCGTTTGCGGCAAAGACACTGAAAAAGGACCGCGACCGCCTAGCTTTCATTGAAGATCGCTTGCAGTACATCGTCGAATCATCTGAACGTCTCGGACGCAAGGATTGGATGAATTTGACGATCGGAGTTCTCACCAACATCGCGGTCGGCGCAGCACTTGCACCGGACGCTGCTAGGGAGTTCCTACAGATTGCCGCTAGCGCACTCGGGTGGGTCTTTCAAGGGTTACCGCTTCTACCGACCCCTTTGCGGTGACCCGTCTGACGAGCGTTGCTGCAGTCAAAGGCAATGAGGTACGCTGTGTAACTGCGCAGCACTCCGTGCTGCTCCGTTCACAGATAATTTATTTGAGCCTTTGCAGCGGAACGCGGCGTTGAGGCCGTAGAATAAGTCGACAATTATTTTCGTCGCCCAAAGCGGTCGAAAACGAACGCCACACTTGACGCACAATCGATGATCGCCTGCGCGCGAATGGTTGAAGGACACCGCATTTTGCTCCAAAATTCAACGCGGGGACTTATTTTACATCCTCGTTAGATAGTTTCCCCAACTTCTCAATATGACTGGTATCGATATGCACCTAATCCGCCACGTGCTTCGAATTGATGAAGCTCAACCGCTATGGCGTGTCTTCCCTGAGCGTCGCGCTCTGGAGTTGTTTCTGACTCAAAAGAACACCTTAGTGGTGCCAAGCAAATGGGAGGATCCATTCGAGGATGTTCTCTCCCGTTGTAGTCTGAAGCTGTCTGATGGTCGACGCGTAGCGCTTGGAGGGTTAACAGCTGGTTTCTATGGGCAATGCTGGACGGACAAACCGCAGGAGACCGATGCAACTTGGCGCATTTATGCGCCGGGTAAGGAACGAGGTGTGCGCATTCGCGTGAAGGCCGGACCGTTGTTTGACACGCTCTACCACTCTGGACTGGCATCCCCAGAATTGTGCTGCTTCATAGGCAAAGTGAATTATTCGACTGAACATGACATCCGGCTCTGGCTTACCAGAGTTGCTGTAAGTGACGACCTTTTGGATCCATCCAACGTCGCAGTAGCCGAAACGCTTCTCATCAAGAGGAACGAGTTTGAGCATGAATCGGAAGTTCGATTGCTCTTTCAAGATTTCGATCACAGAGATCAGGGTGTAATCGCTCGCGCATTCGCAATTGATGCCAACGCACTTGTTGAAGAAGTTGTTTTAGACCCAAGGTGGTCTAGCCAAGAGGCGGCTGCTGTCTCTCAGCAATTGAAAGCCAGTGGTTTCAAGGGTGAAATTCACCATTCGCAACTATACCACATTCCTGAATTTCCAGATCTGAGCGACGAAACCGAACGAGCGTTGCTGTAGTCAAAGGCAATGAGGTGCGCTGTGTCACTGCGCACCTTCGCTGCCCCGTTCACAACTATTTTACTTGAGCGTTCGCAGCAGAACGCGGCGTTATACAGCTACCACACTTCCATGATGAACCCAACGATAGTTTCTGCAATCGAGTATGACGTCCTCGCGCTGCAACTGGCTGAAGCAGAAATGCTTCGCGCGGAACTTGAGGAGTTTGGTCCGGCACGTTTGCGTCGCGCCTTCAAGGAACGAGGTGGTGCCTGGACGACCGTGTGGATTGTGCTCACGTTCGTCGGCCTGGAGTACGCCAAGAGCATCATAACAAAGCTTGCCGAGGGACATGTGGCGAGATTACACAAGAAGATTCAGCGAGTCTTCAAGACAGACGACGGCAAATTACTCCTACAACAGAGCTTCCGAGTCAGTCTTTCATTTGACGACGTAGACATAAGCGTCAATCTTCCCAGAGATAGTTGCGTATTCCGGTCAATTCGGCCACCTAATCCGGTTCAATTCGGCCAGGCATTCC
>JBDUBA010000376.1:0-12973 GCA_040004335.1 Gemmatimonas sp. | reverse complement strand
TCCCGTCTCACGAGCCCAAGCTCAAGGGCTGCTTTCGGCGGGAGTCGGTGTTGGTGGCGCAGTTGGTGGCCGTCATCGCGATTCAGGCCAGAATGGCCGGCACGGCTCGGCATATGTGTTGTTGCACGTTCCAGTGTTCCCCATTGGCTTGCGAGTGGACGGTCTGCTCACGAAATCCGCAACCGACAAAACGATGACGGCTGTGCTGGCGGATGCCGTCTACACATTGCCCATTCCAGTTGTGCAGCCTTACGCGTTGGCGGGATACGGCAAATACGATTTCGGAAAAGACGACGCCAAGTCTGGGTGGAACGCCGGTGTCGGCGTCCGTGTTCGCACTTCGATCGTTGCGATATATGCAGAGGCCCGGCGCCATCAGCGCATCGGGCGCGATCTCTTGACGATCGGTATTTCTCGCTAGGTCTGCGAGCCCGACGGCGTTTCCCTGCACGTTTCGGCGACGTACACTTGTTGGCGTGAACATTACACGCCCCATCCGCACAGCGGTCAGCTATGGTTTGGGATCTACGCTCGGCGCACAACAGCTCCGTTCCAACTGGCGTACGCGATTTGCCCCAGCGCCAACGGGTTTTCTGCATCTGGGACACGTGGTGAATGCGCTGCACGTATGGGGTGCGGCGCGCGCATTCGGTGGGGCAGTGTTGCTCCGTATCGAAGACCATGACCGCACGCGCTGCCGTCCCGAATTCGAAGACGCACTGCTGCGCGATCTCGATTGGCTCGGGTTTGTTCCGGATAGGAGCGCGACTGTCGAGTCTCCCGCTGGCGAACATATTCTGCGTCAATCCGACAACGTGGCGCGGTACCAGGCCCTGCTAAACGAACTATTTGCGCGCGGGCTCGAGTATGGCTGCATTTGCACGCGGAAAGATATCGCCGAAATTGTTGGGGATCAATTTGGGGAGGAAACGCCGTATCCGGGCACGTGCAAACATGCAAATCACACGTCGGCCACCGCTCGTCGTTTTCGCGTAGGTGAAGCCACGGAGTCCTTTGACGACATCCGTCTTGGCGCGCAATCGCAAATACCGCACAAACAATGCGGTGATTTTCTCCTGCGTGATCGGAATGCCAATTTCACCTATCAGTTCTGCGCGAGCGCTGATGATTGGGATCAGGAGATTGATCTTGTGATTCGCGGTGAGGATCTGCTCGCAAGCACCGGCCGTCAACTGTCGCTCGCGCGCGCGCTTGGGCGTAAGAGGGCTCCGTACTTCCTGCATCACCAGCTGTTGTTGCGACCGGACGGACTCAAACTCAGCAAGTCATTGGGTGACAACGGTGTCCGCGAGCTGCGCGAAGCCGGATTCAGTCGCGAACAAGTATTGGGACGCGCCGCATTTTTGTGCGGACTCATCAAGCACGAAGCCGCACTCGACATCGGGGAAATTTCATTGCTGTTTTCCTGACGCGTGACAAGTCCGATCACGCGAGACCGAGCGGGGGTGCTGCCACGTTACGCTTCACGCAGGAATTTTTGCAACGGCCGCCGCCCATTTGGCCGCTTCCGTATCACTCCGAATTTCCTGCGACGTGTCGACCACCAGCGTTGTGCCGTCCAGTTTGATTGGCAAACGATCCATGTTTCGCGTTGCACGCCCTTCAATAAATTCGCCAGTGGGCCTGTATTTCGATTGATGTTTGGGGCACTGAAAACGGTTGTCTTTCTTGAGCCAACGCAACGCGGTGTTCTGGTGTGGGCACGCCAACGAAAAAGCGTAAGCACTGTCACCAACGCGCGCAATGATGACGTCGTTCCTGGAATCGATGCTGACACCGTCTGCGGCCGGAACGGGATACCGGGCCTCAATGCGAACGGGTGCACCAGTTTCGGACATTATCGTCGTCGTGGAGATCGCCATAATGTGTTGCGCAAACGACGGAGTTGCACCAATTGCCGAAAGCCCAAGTAACGCAACCACACCGCGCACCGCATTTTGAACAAATTCGCGACGTTCGTTTACCACGCAGCCCGCGCACGCTGGTTGCACTCCATCGTTGTCAGAAGGTGCTGTTGGTTTGCTGGAAGAAATACTGGTCACGAGTGTCGTTTTGTTCGGGTGCGCTGCCTGTATTGAACCACGCGTGTTGCGTGCATTCAGCTGCTCGCGAGCACCACACCAAGGACAAGGATGGTGAACCACGCCGCAATACTGGTGACGGCGCCAGCGCGCAGACTATTCCAGAGCGCAGCGGGAACGGCTACATCATCGTGCGCGATTGCAGTAGCCACGGTGAGCTTCCCCTCGACGTTTCGCAAACGGAAGCCGTTTATCAGCAACAGAGTTACCACGCCCATCTTGCTCCAGTACACTGGCGATAGGAGAAAGGTTTTTACATCGGCAGCGAGGAACATCAAACCGCTTATGACAATGAATGCCAGCGCCGTGATCACGAACTTGTGTGTTGCCGCCACCTCGGTCAGTACCTGACGCTGTGCACCACCATTCGTGAGGGCCACGCGCAGGATGGCGCGATCGGTAGTGATTGCCGTCCCGCCGCCAATCAGCAGTCCACCCAGATGCAGGAGCGTGGTCGCAATAACTAGCACCTTGCTGTCGGCATACACATCCGCGAACGGTTGTGCCAGTGCCGTGAGCTGCGGAACAATCTGCACCGGCATCAATCGCGCCCTTCCGGACCGCCCACGAACCGACGATCCGCAGTAAAGTACCAAGCTGCGAACAACGGCAGCATTGCATTTCTGAGACGCCGATGAATGATCGCGCGAGTACCGCCGGCACTGCTCCGAGCCACCGCGGTATCCCGCCGCGGACTCACGACCTCCGGCGCGAAGCGTTCACTTGCATCCATTGAGACCTCCGCCAGTGGCCGGCGTGGCAGCCAACGCAATGCTCAGGATGCGCAACAGGAGGATCTCGTAAACCGCGTGATGTTCATAAGAGTTGTGTGTACTGCGACCAGGCACCGGCGCCGGCGCACTCGCCGTTCGTCGGTCGCAGGCATTCCTGACTCGCCAGTTTGCCAGTACCCTCAAGCAACTCGTCAAACGCGCAGTGCTCGCATCTATGTAAGGTAGGCACACAACGCGACCTCGTGCCGCGAAATCGTTGTGAAGAATATTCGGTAGCGCAGCATTGGGTGGTCCGCGAGATTGCTTGGTTCATGTCTCCGTGTTGGCGTGGCGCTCTGCGCCCCATCTATTTCATCCTCGGCCTGGCCCTTGCCGCGTTGCCCGCGGGAGCGCAGGCCGCGAAAGCGCGCACAAGCCGCTGCGCGAACTCGCAACGCGTGCAAAAGGTTTCATTCATCGGTGCCCCCAAAATCAACGCGGCCGAGATGGCGGCGCTTATTGTAGACGAAGGACCTTCATTTTTGAGCAGGCTCTTTCGACCGACTTTCATCTGCCTGGACACGCTGGAGGTGCAGCGTGACGCGCTCCGAATCGCAGTCATGCATCGCCAACGCGGCTGGTTTCTGGCCAACGTTACCCCTCGTTTTGATCGCCGACCGGATGGAATCAACATCGCCTTCGATGTGACGCCTGGGCCGGAAGCACGAATCGATACGGTCACAGTGCAGGGGTTACCGGTCCCCGAAGATGGCACGGCCGGATATGCTGGGCCGATCCTGTCCCTCCGCACGCAGCGACTCGACCGGCTGCGTGTACAGGCAATGGTCGACTCGGTCGTCCTGCGTTTGCAAAACGGCGGATACGCGCGCGCGCGGCAACCGATTGCTCGCATCGTCATCGACACGGGGTCGGCAACGGATTCAACGCCCGCACATGTCGCGCTGAACTTCACATTTGCACCGGGCGCTCGGCTGCGCGTCGGCGAAGTGCACGTGCGCATACAGGGTATTGGTGAACGGCTCACCGTCGATTCAGCCGACATTATGGCATTGATGCGACTCCGACCCGGTCAACGATACCGCGCGCGGAACGTGATTGCTGCTCAGCGCGACCTGTATCGCACCGATGCGTTTCGGTTGGTGCTCATCGATACCATTGCGCCGCGTGTCGGCAGTCCGGACAGTCTGATCGACTTTCAGGTAACCGTGGCCGAGGCCAAAACACGGTATGCGCGAGTTGGTGCGGGATGGGCCACGCAGGATTGCGGTCGTGTGCAGGCGCGCGCACAGGATCGTGCATTTCTTGCTCCCGGACGACGCGCTGAACTCTCCCTGCGTGCCAGCAAGATTGGTGTTGGAGCGCCGCTCGATTTCGCGCAAGGACTGTGCGCACCGCTGCTGCGCAAAGATCCGTTCAGCGAAAAGTTGAACTATTACGCAGGTCTCACCGTGTCGAACACGCGGTTCTGGGGCTGGCCCTTCGCGCCATCGTTCTCCATGTATTCCGAACGGCGGGGCGAACCGCTCATCTATTTGCGGGAAACGACCATCGGTTCGTTGTTCGAACTCAGTTCAACGCTCTGGCAGCGCACCGTTCTCACATCAGGCATTCAGTACGAACGCGGTCGTACCATATCCGATCCCGTGGTGTCGTGCACTCGATTTAACCTGTGCCAGCCGAACGACGAAAACGTCTCGCTGTTCGGGCGGGGCGTTGGTGTGTTCAGCACCACACTCACGCACGATCGCACCAATACTCCCTCTAACCCGACTGCCGGTGCGCGTTACCGCACCGAATTTCGAGCAGGGTTGACCTCCGCCAGTACCAAACAACAGATCACATTCTATCGCGGCGGCGGCGAAGTCACAGGATACGTCGGCTTTCTGGGGGGAACCATTGCTTCACGCGTGCAGGCCGCGCGCGTGTTCGCACCAAACGCGCCGCTCGTGAACGGTTCTCCGCTCATTCCGCAGCAAGAGCGATTGTTTGCCGGCGGTCAAAATTCGGTGCGCGGTTTTCAGCAGAACCTCCTGGGTCCGGCAGTGTATGCGTTTTACGACGCCGGAAAGGTCGACAGCATCGTCGAACGTGATGGTCAGAAATTTCGCGAGGTCAACGGCCATTCCGGTTTCAATACCGTGGTTCCGCGTGGAGGCACGGCTTCAGTGGTCGGCAATCTCGAATGGAGACGGCGCGTCAGTTGGCCCACCGACAAGCTGCAGGTGGCGTTGTTTGCTGATGCCGGAACCGTATTTGAAACCAGCGCGCAAGAATTTGAGTGGCGCAATGTTCGCGTGACGCCTGGTTTTGGCGTTCGTCTCGATACACCACTTGGACCGTTCCGCCTGGACATCGGCTACAACCCGTACGAACAGGTCGCAGGGCGCGCGTTGTATTTCACGCCGGCGGTCAACGGCAAAGGCGGCAGCATTCAGTGCGTCAGTCCGAGAAATACAATTCCCCTGGGTCTTGACGGTACGGGGATTCTCGATTTAAGTAGTTGCCCAGAGACGTATCGTCCGGCCGCGCAGGGCGCGCTGCGTCGGGTGGTGTTCCACTTTAGTCTCGGACAAGCGTTCTGATGTCCAGGCGCCGTCGGTTTGCGTGGGCAATTGCAATTGTCGCGGGCCTTGGTTTGTTCGGAAGTATTTCGGCGTATCTGGTAATTACGCGTACCGAATGGGGGCGCGACAAATTCATCGCGTGGGCAATCGACGCGGCCAACGGCACACTCGGTGGTCGCGGGCGGTTGAAGGTCGGAGTATTGCGCGAATTGAGCGGCGACGGCATTCGCGCCAGCGATGTCTCGCTGCTTGATACCGCGGGCGTCGTGGTGATGCACATTGACGAAGTGACCGGAGCGCTCTCGTACTCCGAGCTGCTCAACAAAATGATTCACATCACGCGGCTCGAAGTGCATGGGGTGCAACTCAATCTCAAACGCGATTTCACCGGCCCGTGGAATATCGCGTACATCATTAACGGTGGGCCGAAATCCACCGGACCGCACGTGCCGGGATTCAGCGATGATATCCGCATCGACGCCATCACGCTCACGGACGGCGCAATTGGGATGCGATATCCGTGGACACCCAACGCGATGTTCAAAGGCAAAGTGCGCGACAGTGTGATTGCGGTCCGGAAATCGGCGCACGTCATTACGGTGGTGCCTCAAGGCTTGATCGAAAGCCGCGGCATCGTGCTGCCGCGAGTGATCGCACATGAAGTGATCGTCGCGACACCAACTCATGTTCCATCATCACTGCAGCTCGACACACTAGGCATCACCCTGTCCGATCCCGCCATTCGTGTGGTGCACGCGAACGGAAAAATCCGGTGGACGCCCGACTCACTGCTACTCGACTTGCCATTCGTCGCGTTGCCGGCATCAACCGCCAGTGCCAAGGGCAAGGTTCATTGGGATCAACCCGGTGCGGTACGCTACGACGTCAACTTGGTTGCACAGGCCGGCCTGTCCGATCTTGGCTGGATCTGGCCAGTGTTACCAAGTACGGGAAAAGGTACGGCCAATGTGCGAATGCGTACGCTCATCAGTGCCGACGATGCAGAATATGCATTGTCAAAGCTTGACGTTTCAACAATGCAGTCGCGAGTGACCGGCGACATTACGGTGGTTGCGCGTCCCGCGGATATCTCGCTTAAAGATGTTGATCTCGCTTTCAAACCAATGCGCAGTGAATTGTTGCGCCGTTTGTCGTACGACGCCGTTCCGAAAGAAGTGAAGGGCACGTTCGAAGGACGATTGGTCGCGAAGACTGGCGGCACACTCACCGCACTCAACGTTGATCGCATCGATGCAGTCTTCATCGACGACAATACCCTCGGGGCGAAGTCAACACTCTCGGCGGGCGGTGTGGTTGGTTTCGGCGCCAACCCAACCGCGCGCAACGTGCGGGTCGCTGACGCGTTCATCGACTTGCGAACCGTGCGAGGGATTCTTCCGGAAACACCGCCGGTTGATGGCGTCGTGCGGGGCAACCTGTTGATCGCCAGCGCCGATTTGAAGCATGCGTCCATTCCGTCGCTCGATCTCAATTGGACGGACGCTGCCAACAACGAATCACATGTAACCGGCAACGCCGACGCGCAGTTTGGTGGGCGTGTGGCTGTGATCAATACCGCACTGGTGCTCGATCCATTCGCTCTGAAATCGCTGGTTCGGATCGATACGTTGTTCCCCGTAAGCGCCCCATTGCGCGGTACCGTCAGTGCAGTGGGTCCGTTGGATTCTTTGCAGTGGACTGCCGCATTGAACAACGGATTCGGCAGCATGCAGGGTTCGGGATTGGCCAGCCTCAAAGACAGCCTCTGGATGGTGCAGGCCACCACCGAACTCGCAGCGATTGATTTGCGAAGCTGGGTTGGACGAGCCGATCTTCCCGCAACAAATCTCAATGGCACGGCGCAATTTCGCGTGGGCGCTCAGCTGCGTGCCGACAGCACCACGCATATTACCGATGCAACGTTCAACGCGAAGCTGAAGCAGGCGGCGGCGGACAGTATGCCGGCCTTTCAGCTGAACGCTGCGGGGTTTCTCGATGAAGCGCGCTTGCGTGTCGATTCGGCGACTGTCCTGTTGGGTGGAATCAATATTGATCTCAGCGGCGCGCTCGCGCGTGACAGCGTCGCCGTTGATACGCTGGTTGCTTCATTGCAAGCCGATTCGTTGGGCGCAGCTCGCCCCGAGTTGTTACGATTGGCGGCAATGATCGCACCACTCGACACCGCAATTGCAAAAACCCTGCGGAGTTATGCTGCAGATACACTCGAGGCGGACGTGTCGGGTTCTGCGGTGATGGTTGGATCACTGCCTGCGTTCAATGCGAACGTTTCGCTCAGCGCGCGAAAGGTGCAGGTGGGCATCCTTGATGTGCGTCGAGTGTTCGGTTCGGTGCGCGCAACGGGTTTGCCCAATCATCCGCATTTCGACGCCACCGCGACAATCGACGACATTACCGGCATCGGTCAGATCAAGTTGCAAAATGCAGAATTCCGCATTGAAGATGCGAGCCCGGACAGCGGGCGATTGCGCCTTGATGTTGTGGCTCGTGACACAACGGCACTTCGCATTCGCGGGGACTTTGCTCGTGTGAACGATGTGTTGTCGGTGCACATGGATTCGGTGCGATTCAACTACGGCAGCGCCAGCTGGCTCAATGAACGACCGGCACTGCTGGTAAGTGACGATCGGGGATTGCGCATTGATTCACTGGTTGTGAGATCGAATCAGAAAGGTGTATTTTCGCTCAACGCCAATGTGCCAATTGATGGCGAAATCGAGGGGTTGTTGCACGTTGAACGGTTTCCAGCGGGCGAAGTCGCGACCTTTGCGACGAGCTCGAAAACGAAATACGCTGGTCTGCTCACGGGCGAGACGAGGTTGTCAGGCACGCGTCTCACACCTCGCATTGTCTGGAACATGATCGGTGATTCGGTGGGTACCGCCGCCATCAGCGCACCTCCGCTCGTCACCGACGGCGTGTATCAAGACAAGCGCCTTGTCGCACATATCGTACTCGAAGACTCGGTCAGAAGTCGGTTGCGTTTCGAGGCGCGCGTTCCAATTGACCTCACGCTGCAGAGCGTGGAGAAACGCTTGCTGTCTGACCAGGTCGATGCGGAGATCGTGGCGGACACCCTCCAACTGCAGGGCCTTCCACTCAATGTGACTGGGGTGAGCAACATCAAAGGCACTCTTGCGGGGCGCATTGCGTTGTCTGGAACCGTCGATCGCCCAGTCGGCACCGGTCGCATGATGCTCGATGGCTTCAGTGCCTCCGCCGACGTGCTTGGGATCCACCCGTCTGCGGGCCAGATGGTGATTGCCGCGGCCCAGGATCAGTTGACCGTCGAGCGATTCCGTTTTCAGAGCGGCGAGCGCGTCACCGATACCGTTGGCGTTTCCGGTTGGTTGCGGTTTCCCGCCGAAAAACCGATGACGATCGAGATCAACGCGGTCGCGAACAATGCACTGCTCGCCGATCAGGATGATGGGACGACACTCAACTTGAGCGGCACGATTTCCGCGAAAGGAAATCTGAGCCGGCCCGATCTGACGGCGTCACTGTATGTGCCGAAGGCCAATCTTGTGGCCGATCCTTTGGGCGCGCGCGCCGCATTGGATTTGACCAGTCAGCAGTCACGCGAGCTGCTGGGCGCAGCCGAAATTCCGGTGGCATCTACTGTGGTCGATCCGCTGTCGCGACTCGGTCAGTTTGTGAACGTCACGCAGGCGAAGATCACGATGGGAGAGGGCGTGTGGGTACGCACCCCCGAATCGGCCGTCAAGTTGACCGGTGAGTTGGATATCAAGAGTGCGCCAAGCGGATTGTTGGCTTTCGATGGTGAGGTGTTGGCCAATCGCGGCACGTTCCGCCTGGACCTGTATGCCGTGCAACGCACGTTCACGGTCGACTCGGGGAAGGTTCGGTTCTACGGGAACGATGCGATCCCCGCGCGGGTGAATGTGTATGCCACGTACATCGTACGCATCCCGGGAAGCGTCGAGACGCCAATCCATGTGGCGATTTCCGGCACCTTTGACAGTCTCGCGCTCAAGTTGTCGACCGACGACGAAGTATTCAGTGGCGCGCCCGAAAGCGAAATCATTTCGCTGCTGATTTTTGGTGCACCAACCTTTGCGCTTAATTCGCAAAATCAGAGCACCGTCAAAGCGGTAGCAGGTGTTGTGTCGTCCTCGCTGGGCGGTTTGGTCGAGGGACGGCTGCAGCAGTACCTCAAGATTTTCAACACGGTGCAGCTCAACACCGCCGGCGGCGAGAAGGGCAACATCTCATCTATCTTCGATAACCTGAATCTTGGACTCGGCAAACAACTGGGCGATCGCACGTTTCTGCGGGCCAATGCAGGCGTATGTCGTGCGTCCTCGGTCTCGAGCGATGTCAAAATCACGACAGGATTGTCGGCCGAGTACCGAATTCGGAAGTCGCTGCTGGCGCAGGTTGGCGTCGATCAGGGCGCCTCTCCGTGCACACAGCTCAGCGGCGGCAAACTACCCGGATTTCAGTTTGGCTTCGACCTGTTTCGCGAGTGGGTCTTTTAGATGCAACAGCTGTTGTGCTTGCGCTACACAATTTTCAGTGAATCGGGCGCTTTGGTGTGCAATCACGTGATGGCACTTCGGTGCATTGTCATCGTAAACCATTGATATTCATCAACTTACAAAAAAATTTCGAATGGCTGTGTTCGGTGTTGCAAATCACGGCACGCAAAACTGTTTGGCTCGCGAATTGCTGAGTTGATCTCCCGATAATTCACGCATCTGCGTATTCAGATCAACTCTGAGGTTCTGTTCATGAAACTACTTCGTTTTTCCTCGATTGCGCTCGCCGCAGCGCTTATGCTGCCGGCGGCGTCGCACGCGCAGGTTACGCTGACTTTTGACGGCGTGAAAACGCCCGGCGGCGACCCGGTCGGTAGCGACGCTACCGGTGCTTATCGCGCTCACCAAACGATTCCTACGGTTGGCTCGCCGTTCGACATTTACTGCCTCGATTTCGACCACATCGCCCAGAGCGTTTGGCCGGCCACGTACCTCACGTTCGCGCAAGCGAGTGGGGCGGGCGTGGACGGAATTGCCGCCAGAAAACAGCTCGGCAACGAAGTCGCTTGGGACATCAAGAGTCTGCGCGCCGCTGCCTATCTCAGCACCACGTTCGGCGCGGACCTGACCACTTGGGACGACGTCCATGGCGCCATCTGGTCGCTGTTCTCTACCAGTGTGCCGACCACGGGTGCCATGACCTCGCTCGCCAGCAATGCCATCACGAATCACGGCTTGGAGACGACGTGGGATGATGACTACGTGCTGATCCTGGACACGCGGGCGTACAGCGAGAATTTTGCCGCCGCCAACTTGAACCAGGGCTTCATCACCGAAGACGGTAACACCGGTACCACTGCGGTCGTGCCGGAACCCAGCACCTACGCGCTCATGGGCGCCGGTCTGTTGGCCATTGGTTTCGCTCGCCGTCGTCGCCGCTCCGTCTAAGGGTTCCAGCTACTTGCGTTCACTCTTTGCGCGCAAGTAACCAACTGCTCCACCAGCTAGTGCACCAAGCATCGCCGCCCATTCGATCACCGGATGGGCGGTTTTTGCGTCCTGGCCGGTCAGCACCGCCAACAACTCCCGGCGCAGACGCAACATCACGGGCGACGCCACTCGAATGCTGTTGAAATTGCGATCATACCGCCCGCCAATCCCCTCAATCAGGGCGGCCGTACGCGCGAAGTACACCAACTCGCCGGGTAACACCACCGGCCATTCAAACAGCTCGTGCATGACCCGGTCGGCAAGCGCGCGTGCGCGTTCGTTCATGGCCGTTTCGGAATACGCGATCGTAAGCAGGACATCCACGAGTTCGCGCATCGTTTCGCGCTGCGTTCCAGGCGCCACCAGGCCCAGTGCGTAAAATGCGGACGTCGTTGCTTCCGGATCGCGCCGAACGGCCGCGACAACCGCATCAAACAGCGCTTTCCTGATATCGACCGGCACTTCGATCACCATGCCAAAATCGAGCAGAATCAAAGTGCCGTCGCTCGCGACCAGCAGATTGCCCGGGTGCGGATCCGCATGGAAGACGCCGTCGCGAAGCATCATCCGCGCGTAAATCTCAATCAGGGTTTCGACTAACGTTTGCGGATTAATTTTGCCGGCCGCGATTTGTGCATCCAACTTATCAACGCGCGTGCCCTGCATGAATTCCATCACCAGAACTTCGCGACGTGTCAATTCATGTTCCACACGCGGAATGCGGAGCCGACGCTCATCGGAAAATCGCTCACGCATACGCATGCACTGATCGCCTTCGCGCACAAAATCCATTTCTTCCCGAACATGCGCGCCGAATTCATCCAGCACCACGCGAAATCCCAATACGTGATGATGTGGCATGCGTTTGTACATCCAGTCCACGAGCCGGCGCGCAATACGCACGTCGCGTATGACAATGTATTCGACATTGGGACGCAGGACCTTCACGACGACATCCCGCCCTTGATATGATGCGCGATGGACCTGACCAAGAGAACCCGCGGCCAGGGGGACCGGATCGAGATTCGCAACAACGTGATCCGGATTGTTCCCCCAGCTGCGTTCCATCACGCCGCGAATTTCGCGCCACGGCACCGTGGGAACGCGATCGGTGAGTGTACCAAGCGCCGTCAGATATGGCTCTGGAACGAGGTCAGCGCGCGTGGCAAATATCTGCGCGAGTTTTACAAACGCCGGACCCAGTGTTGCAATGGAATGCACAATCTGTTGCGCGCGTCGCGTGTGAAACTCCGCCGAGCGCGCCACGGGTTTCCCCCACTTGAGCCACGCGCGAAAATCGCGGCGAAAAGAAATCGCCAACGGCAACACGCGCGCGACGATGACGACAAGTCGAACAGAATCGCGAACGGCAGTGCCAAGTGCCGGTGGCGCGTGCAGCGGTTCGCGTTCATCGCGGCGCGGGATAGTGACGATCGCGTTGCGCACCAAGTGTGTTCAGCGCGTCCTGCGCGCCCGGAACCATCGCGGAAGAGCCGCCAGATTGCGCGCGACAAGGTGTCGCGGGCTCGCGTCGGTCAATGCCTGATTCGCGTCAAATCGTTCGGCCACTTTGGGCAGCATCACTGGGGGTTGGGTGCGCACCGGTGAATCCGTGAACACCAGAATCTGCCGCCAAAGATGTTGCATGCGCATCGTGCCGCTCATAACGGGTCCGGTTCCCATGACGAAACTCGGCCTACCGCGAAGCGGCGATTGCGATCCGTCGCGCGAGGCCGGGCGATTGCATGCTTGAGTTGTTCGGGCACGCAATCGTTGTATTCCGGCGATACGAACAGAATTCTGTCGACGGCGTGAATCGCGGCCTTGACTGCATTGCCCACGGCTGGAATCTGCTAGCCTCGTCATCGGCGTTGAACGACGGAATCAGGGAGAGGTCGTCGTCCGTGGTGATACTCGGATCAGCAGGCGCGAGTTCAATAGTGGCGCGCCGTAGGCGATCGAGTGCTGCCACTCGAAGACTATTACGAGTTGCCAGGATATTGAGTTGTTCGGCTCCGGTCATGTTCGAACGTAATCACGGATCCGCTTTGGGGTGTCGGGCA
>JBDUBA010000093.1:0-12980 GCA_040004335.1 Gemmatimonas sp. | reverse complement strand
ATCGCCCGCAACGCGTCCGCGCGTTTCGATACCGGCCTATCAAACGCATCCTCCGTCGCCGCGACAATAATCCCGCGAATGAGTCCGGACTGATCGACCATTTCCGCCTTCGCATTGATCTTCGCCATCGCATTGTCAATCAACGTGCGATCCAATCGGAATGCGAGCCGGCCACCCGGCGTACCCACGGCAGCATCTGAGTTCGCCAGCTTGCCAACGCGGCGAGCCAGCGCTGCATCATCAGCCATCGTTGCGAGATAGTAACGCAACATCCCAACTGCGAACGGTTCCGAAGAACCTCCAACCTCGAGTGTCATCGCGCAGCACCGATTCACACGTTTAGAATCGCCAAGTTCTGCAAGGAATTGATGACGCTCGGGGAATGACAACCCGCCAACTTCTCATCTCGCCGATATTGACTGTACATTCACTATACGGCATATTCCACCGATGGCATGTGAAGTCGAATACACCGACGAGTTCGAGCGTTGGTGGGAAGGCCTTGATCGTGCCGAGCGGGTCTCTGTTGATGCTGTCGTGCGCATGCTCGAGTCATGCGGTCCTCAACTGGGATTCCCGCAAAGCAGTCGAATTACGCAGTCGAAACACCCACACATGCGCGAGCTCCGAATTCAACACGCCGGCAACCCGTATAGAGTCTTTTACGCGTTTGATCCGCGTCGTGTTGCGATTCTGCTCATCGGTGGAGCGAAACGCGGTGACGACCGCTGGTACACTCGCTTGGTTCCGCTCGCGGACAAACTGTACAGCGAGCACATCGCTGCATTAACCGAAGAGGGTTTGATCGATGGCTAAAAAGTTTGCCACACTAAGGGCGGCAATGCCGGCAGAAGATCGGGCGCTCGCTCAGAAAAAGACCAAATTGCTCATCCAGCAAGTTCGTCTGCGACAGCTCAAAGAACTTCGGCAGAACCGCGAAGTCTCTCAGGCCGCGCTTGCAGAAATGCTGAGTTCGACACAAGCGAGCGTATCCAAGATTGAGAGTCGGGATGACTTCTATCTCAGCACCCTTCGTGAATACATCGAAGCGCTTGGAGGTGAGTTGGAGATCCTGGCGCGGTTTCCGGAAGGGGCGGTGTCACTGGGCGATATGAACGTGGCAAAGCCGATATCTGCAAGTCCGCGCAGGCAAGACGAGCCTAGCCTCAATGCGAATTCAATCTCACAACGCCGCTTGAGTAGAATTGATCTGGGTCGTAAGTAACCGGGTCTGCCCTACCACTGCGAGATGCATTGCCAAAACTTTATTCGCAATCCTGTTTCGGACAACCTGCTTCGCCCTTCTCTTTGCCTGTAGTGACGGCATGGTAGCGTCAAAGTACGGCCCGGAAGCGAACAAGCTCTTGTTGCTCGCGGCGTCCGCGAAAACACAACCGCTGACATCGGATGCTGCACGCGAACTCGAAGCGCGCATTGTCGAGTTGGTACTCAAATAACAATGTCTCCTCAAATTCCGGGGCGGTTCGCCATCCCACTCGAACGTGAGCTTTACATTAATTGTTGAAGCGACTCGCGATGATCGAGTGGTTGAAATGCTCACGGCCCGTCACCCCATCGCCAACGCAATCGCTCTGAGCGCCACCACCCGCTTGTCCATTGGCCGCTCAATCGAATCCTCTCTCGCTGCGACAATAATGCCGCGAATGAGACCGGATTGATCAACCACGTCGGACTTCGCATTCACCTTCGCCATCGCGCCGTCAATCAGCGAACGCTCAAGCCGAAACGCGATTCGTCCACCTGGCGTTCCCGCGGCACTCGCAGAGTTTGCCAATTTTCCGATTCTCTTCGCGAGCACGGAGTCACGGGCAATCATCGCGAGATAATACCGCAACATTCCACCAGCGAACGGTTCAGGTGAGCCACCAAATTCGCTCGCCATCATGCCGATTACATCGCGCAACTCCTTTGGGATTCGCGCGTCGATTCGCGATGGAGCGGATTGACGCGCCTCGCGCAACTTTGGCGCCGACTGCTGCGGAATTGACGCGACGTCGTCACAAGTTTGGCATACACCGACCAATACATCCGCGACATCTATTTTCGATTTCGTCAACCGGGTCGTGCGATACTCAAAACGTATCTCACGCCACGCCTTGCACGTGGGACAGATCGCGTCGGAGATGTCGCCTTGCCTGAGGAGCATCAGTGGACTGCGCTTCATTGCTGCCATTGATTTTTGCTCCTGTGCGATTGATGCACGCTGATGAAGACCGTCGATTGCCCGAAGTACACTTTGATGTACCAACGTTGATCGACGCGGCGACGGGCCTCCGAAAACCCAGCGACCTTCGCACGGTTTCGTCTTGGGGCGGACATTGGAGTGTGCAACAGGTGGTGTACGTTGTCAAGTTGAGCGCGGTCAAGGGAAAAGAGACACACTACGTGCTTCCTTGCGATCACATAACATTTCGCGACTCATCAATTCCTCGCGGGTCTTCCAGATGTCGTGCGCGTCTTACGCAATGCATTGAGTAAACGGGCTAGTGATGTGTGCAGCAGGTCGCACAGCTTCAATGGAAATGTGGCATTATAAATCGACGCAGGAAAACGATTACGCATCCACGAGGTGGAATGGATTTGTTCTAAAATGGAAATTCTTCGCCGCGACTGCGACCACCTGTGCCGTTGCAGTGCTATACAAAATCTTGTATGATCCACTCAATTCCGAAACCAGTGGTCTGGGTAGGTTCCTCGCTCCGCGACATGCGAATGCTCCCGGAACCTGCACAGAACAAACTTGGACTTTTGCTGGAGCGAGTACAGCTCGGAGAAACACCGCATGGTAGCAAGTCAATGCGGTCGGACGGGAATGGCGTGATGGAACTCCGGGCAGCGGTTGCCGGCGCATTCCGACTCATCTACGTGATGCAGCTTGCTGACGCGATTTATGTGTTGCACGTGTTTCAGAAGAAGTCTGAAAAGACCTCAATGCTCGACCTTCAATTAGCGCGCGTTCGTTTTCAAGCCACCGTTCGGGAACGAGAGGAGTTGTAGATGCCACGTATCCGCATGCAGAAGTCATCGGGTAATGTGTTTCTTGACATGGGAATTCCGCGTGCAAAGGCGGTACACCTGCAGATACGTTCGCAAATGATGATCGAACTCACGCGACTGATCGAAAAGAATGATTTAACGCAAAAAGCCGCGGCGAAGCTGATGGGAGTTACCCAACCACGCGTCAGCGACCTGGTGCGTGGGAACATTGACGTTTTCAGTATTGATACGTTGATTGAAATGCTGGACTGCTTTGATGTCACGGTGACGGTTACCACCCGGAAACGACGGCGGCGAGCGGCGTAGTGCGTTGTTTGATCACCGGTCCTGCGAAACTCACTCTGAACCGAAGCCGATTGCAATGAAAAAAGCTCTGTTGTCCACTTTGTGTCGAGCGACCTGCCTCGCCATGCTCTTTGCGTGCAGCGATCGCATGGTGGCGTCGAAGGACGGCATAGACGCGAACAAGCGGCCAGCGCTCGCGGCGGCCGCAGAGGATAGCAGCCCCGCGGGCAAGCTGCTAAAACTCGCGGCGGCAGCCAAAACGCAACCGCTGGCGGCGGATGCTTCACGCGAACTGGAAGCGCAGATTGTTGACGAATATCTGAAAGACGCCCCGGCCGAATTCAAAAAAAGGTTTCGTGACATGCTGCAATCACCGTTTATCAGCGTTATTGAGCCGGAAATGACCGGGCCCGACTCGTTAATAGTGAAACAGAAGTGGGCGTTGGACCAGGCGCTTATGGATTTGCGCAAAGTACGCCTTACGGCGGCATATCTTGCGATGAATCCGCCGATTGACATAAGGAACGTCTTACTCGTGCAACTGTTGTTCGTGGCGGAGCTCAACGACAGGACGGCAGACGCGATGATCTTCCAAAGGCCGAATGATGCAAGTAAAGCGTACCTGGTTGTGCGCGAACACAAATTGACTGCACGCAACCTGTATCGATACGTCCGGCATGTGCCCCAAGTCTGGGATTCAATGGGCAAGTCTACCGGCGTGCTTCGATCAGTCGCGGTGCACCTTGATTCGATTCAAGACGTTCCGGCGGCCGAAGTGCCTTCCAGATATCAGAGGATCATGAAGAACCTCCCATCACAACTGGTCGCCGAAATCCCGGGAATTGGAAAAGGGAGGATACTCGCCGTGTTGGCGCGCGAACCAACGACTGTGACCGCTAAATCGCGCACGCCGTTGCCTGGCCTAACTCCAGGTGTTTGGTCGATCATTCGATACTGATCGAACTCACGCAAACGATATCGGAGCGCGGATCCGAAAAGCCACACCAAATGCGCCCGCACTCCACAATTTTCATTTGTTTTCCAGCCCTCGCCGCCCCAAAATGTAGCTGTCCGCGAGCGTTGTCCCCCAATTCCAACGCCGCGCTGCATTCATCCCCAATTTCAGTGACGTTCACCCGTCCGGGCGTCACCGGGAGACCCTAGTGAAAGCGTTTCGATTCCTTGTGGGCCTGACGGCACTCGTCGCAGGTGCGCTTGAGGCCCAACAATCCTCCCGTACCGAGCCGATTAACGGACTCCGCGACAACTCCACGGGTTACCACGCCCTGGTAGGTGCACGCGTAGTCACAGCGCCCGGGCAAATTCTCACGAATGCCACGGTCGTCATCCGGAACGGGCTCATCACCGCCGTCGGCGCAGGCATGGCACCACCAGCCGGCGCCCGCGTGTGGGACATGAAAGGCCTGACAGTCTACCCGGGCTTCATCGACGCCTCGGCCGACCTCGGCGGCGACGCACCACCGGCCGGCGGAGACGTCGGTCCAACACACTGGAATCCCCAGGTGCGCGCCTGGTTCAGCACGACCTCTAATCTCAAAGACGATTCCACGCGCCGAGCGGGGCTGCGGTCGCTTGGGTTTGGCGCGGCGCTGGCGGTACCACGACAAGGCATCTTCCGCGGCTCAGCATCAGTGATGACGCTGGGTGATGGCGGCGCACGCGAACGCGTGATGCGTCCGGACCTCGTGCAGTCAATCGGATTCCAACGATCATTCGCGTTGGGCGGCATGTATCCGAATTCGGCCATGGGCACCACGGCGCTCATGAAGCAAACGTTCATGGACGCCGAATGGTACGGACGTGCCTGGGGTGCGTACGAAACGAGTGGCCGCTCGCTGCTCCCACCAGAAACAAGCGAAGCACTGGCCGCGCTGGGCAAGGTTATCAAAGGCACGCAGCCGGTGTTCTTCCAGACCGCGAGCGAAGAGGAATACCTGCGCGCGTACAAGCTCGCGCAGGACTACAAACTCACGCCGTGGTTCCGCGGGAGCGGCGAGGAATACCGCCTCATCGACGTGCTGAAAGGACGTACACAGCCGCTCGTCTTGCCGCTGACGTTTCCGGATGCGCCAAACGTGTCGAGCCCGGAAATGACGCTGGCGGTCACGCTGGCTGATCTCCGCCACTGGTACCTCGCACCAACGAATCCAGCGCAACTCGCGGCGGCGGGCATTCCGTTTGCGATCACGGCTGACGGTCTTCCGTCGCTCAATCAATTCCTGCCGAATTTGCGCGCGGCCGTCGCACGCGGACTCGCACCAGAAAAAGCACTTGCCGCGTTGACAACAGTTCCGGCTGCATGGTTGGGCATCGAAAAAACGCACGGCACAATTGCAGTCGGCAAAGCAGCAAATCTTGTCGTCACGGACGGCGACCTGTTCACCGAAGAATCCTCGGTGCGCGACGTGTGGGTGCAGGGCCGTCAGTACGGCGTCACGCGCTCACCGCAGATTGATCCGCGCGGAACGTGGGTCATCACCTCCGAAGATCAGGGCACGTTCAAGAACGCGACGCTTGTTCTCGAAGGTCCGCTCAATCGCATTCGCGGCACGATCGAAATGGGCAGCCGTCGCGCGGTAAACCTGACGAATGTGCGCATCATCGCTGAAACAGGTCGTATTGAAGCGAGTTTCCCAGGCGAGCCGTTGGGGCAGGAAGGCGCGATGTTGCTCGCGGGTTCAGTACGCGACACATCGTTCTTCGGTTGGCTGTCACTTCCGAACGGAACGGATGCCACGTATTCCGGTGCACGTACCGCTGCGTTTGTTGGTGCGGCGCGTGGTGTTGTTGCATCGAAAGTGCCGAAGATCGATCTGCCGTTCCTGCGTCCGTCGATGGAATTCGGTCGCGCCGCACCACCAGTGCAACCGTCTGCAGTGCTCGTGAAGAACGCGACAATCTGGACACAAGGACCGCAAGGACGCATGGAAGGCGCGGACTTGCTCGTGACTGCAGGAAAGGTGACGCGAGTTGGTAAAGGTCTTACCGCGCCAGCCGGTGCAGTCGTCATTGATGGAACGGGCAAACAAGTCACGCCGGGCCTCATCGATCCGCACACACACTCCGGTGTGAGCTCGGTGAATGAATCAGGCTTCGCGATTGTGCCCGAAGTGCAGATGGGTGATGTGATCACGCACAACAACATCTGGTTCTACCGTCAGCTTGCCGGCGGACTGACCACGACGATGATTCTGCACGGATCTGCCAATCCAATTGGTGGCGAAAACGTGTACGTGAAGATCAAGTGGGGTTCATTGCCGGAAGAATACAAGATGACCGGAGTGCCACGCACCGTGAAATTCGCACTCGGCGAAAATCCGAAGCGCAGCACGACCCGTTATCCGAACACGCGCGAAGGCGTGAATGAAATTATTCGTGATCATTTCCTGGCCGCGCGCGACTACGAGAAGGATTGGAAGCGTTGGGAGAAGGACAAGACGGGCATTCCGCCGCGCAAGGATCTGCGTATGGAAGCCATTCTCGACATTCTCAATCAGAAGTTGTTGGTCACGTCGCACGGGTATCGGGCTGACGAATTCCTCGCACTCGTGCGATTGGCTGAAGAGTTTGGATTCCGCATTCAGGCGCTGCAGCACGGCGTGGAAGCGTACAAGATTGCGACCGAACTCAAGAAATCGGGCGTTGCGGCAATTGTATGGAGCGACTGGGGCGCATTCAAACTCGAAGCGTACGATGCCACATCGTACAACGCGAAAATTTTGATGGAAGCTGGTGTTGTGACATCGCTGCATTCGGACGACGCAGAAATTTCGACGCGCATGAACTGGGAAGCGGGCAAGTTGCTGCGCTCGGGCGTCAATGAAATCGACGCAATGTCGACGGTGACGATCAATGCCGCGAAAGCGATTGCGATTGACAGTCGCGTTGGTTCGCTTGAAGCCGGCAAGGATGCAGACTTCGTGATCTGGAACGGCAATCCGCTCTCGCAGTTCACGAAGGCCGAACAGACGTGGGTTGAAGGCCGTAAATATTTCTCACTTGATGAAGACAAGTTGCTTCGCGCCGAAATCGCCAAGGAGCGCGCGCAACTCATACAAGCGGTAATTGCCGCAGGTCCGGACACACCCGCGGCCGGCGCTGGCGGACGTGGTGGACGTGGTGGTGGTCCGGGAACGCCTCCGAGCAAAGGCGCGACGGCACGCACTGGAGCCGGAACCGGAGCACGCAAATGATTCGTACATTCCTTTCAACACCCAATAACATGCGAATCATGAACACGACGGCGAAGCTGACTGCGCGTTGCGGCTTGGCGTGTTGCGCTTTTGCGCTTGCCGCAACAACGCTCGCACTAGGCGCGCCGTCTGCGCTCGAGGCGCAGGTGACAAAGCCGGTGGCGCCGCAGGACCAACCGGTCGTACTGCGTGGTGCAACAATTCACACCGTTACCAAAGGCACGATTACCAACGGGACGATCGTGCTTGATCACGGCAAGATTACGGCGATTGGTGGACCTGAAGTTGCAGCGCCGCGTGGTGCGAAAATTGTCGATGTCTCGGGAAAGCACATTTACCCGGGACTCATTGACGCCTACAGCACGGTTGGTCTCAGCGAAATCGGATCCGTTGATGTCTCGAATGACATTCGCGAAATGGGAGATTTCAACCCGAATATTCGCGCTGAAATTGCCGTGAACGCGGAAAGCCGTCACATCGGCACCACGCGTAATGCAGGTGTTCTCGTTGCATTCAGTACACCGGAAGGCGGCGTGATTTCGGGGTTGTCGTCGGCGATGTCGCTTGAAGGATGGACGTGGGAAGAAATGTCCATGAAGGGTGCGGCCGCGTTGAACGTGAAGTGGCCCGATCCGAATGCGCGCGGCGGACGTGGCGGTGGTGGCGGCGGCGGCGGCGGTGGTGGTGGACGTGGCGGTCCCCCAGGTCCGGCACCGAAGACGTATGCCGAACAAGTGGAACAGATCAAGGATTGGTTTGCAGAAGCGCGCGCGTATCGTGATGCCGTAAAGGCAGGGCAAACGGTGCGTACTGACTCGCGCTACGCGGCGATGATTCCGGCAATCAACGGTGACATTCCGGTTGTTGTTGCCGCCGATGGCGCAGCGCAGATCAATGATGCGATCACATGGGGCAAAGCGGAGAAACTCAAGATCGTGATTCGTGGAGGACGTGATGCGTTGCTGGTTGCACCTCGTCTCAAAGCGGAAAGTGTGCCGGTCATTCTTACGTCAACGATGGCGGCACCCGATCGCGATTACGAAGGTTACGACAATGCGTATTCAACGCCAGCCAAGTTGTTTCAAGCCGGTGTGAAGTTTGTAATCGCCGGTGGTTCCGGTGCGTTGTATAGCTATCGGTTGCCATGGGAAGCCGGCGTCGCGGTGGCGTTTGGTTTGCCCGAAGAAGAAGCGCTCAAAGCCGTCACGATCAATGCTGCCGAGTCGTTGGGGATTGCCGACAAGGTAGGGTCACTCGAAGTGGGCAAGGAGGGCACGCTGCTCATTACCACGGGCACACCACTGGATATGACGAGCAACATCATTCAGTCGTACATCCAGGGGCGTGAGATTGACATGATGGACATTCAGAAATACTTCTTCGAGAAATACATGGAGAAGATCAAGCAACAGGCGCCGAAGAAGATTACGCCGTAGTTTGCGGGACGGTCAAATTGATGCCGCGTGCCTGAGACCAGGTACGCGGCATTTTTTTTCGCTTACATAAGTGCAGCGCAACCAGTCTGCCGAAAATGACGGGCCATGTCTGAATTCAGTGGCCACCGTCTTCGATCGTTCACCTCGGTTAGTCGGGTTCGCGGACAGCGAGTTCCAACGAAACACCGACCCCATTCAGCCAAGCTCCTCCGCCAGCGATACAATAATCCCAGCCGGCCCGCGCATGTAGCACAGTTTGTACTTGTCTTCGTACTGCACCACCTCACCAATGAGTTCACCACCTTTCGCCTGCAGATTCACGACCGTGTCGTCGATGTCTTCGACCGCAAACATCACGCTCCGAAGTCCCAGTGCATTCGGCGGCGCGATTGCCGGGGTGATGGCAACCAGTTTCGGATTGCGAAACTTCGTCAGCTCAAGCTGACCGTGCCCGTCGGGCGTGCGCATCATCACGATGTCAACCTGAACATGTTCGATGCCGTTCACGCGATCCACCCACGGGCCCTCAACGGGCGCCTTGCCTGCGACCGTCATGCCGAGCGCGACGAAAAAATCGACAGCGGCCGGCAGGTCGTCAAGGACGACGCTTATGTGGTCCAATCTCTTGATAGTCATGGCTCCGTATACCGCGCGGAGTGTGCGGCGTTCCGTCTCGAACACCAACAATCCGCAGAGAAACCGGTTACCGACGCGCGTCGATCAGTTGTCGTGACACGCCAGCTCCGATCGATCTTTTGCCGCCATCTTCGTTCAAGGCAATGTCCACCGGCGATTTCACAACGTACGCGGTCTCAAGTGCATACACGTTATCTACGGCCACGGCAAGACCCAACAACGTTTTCACAGCGAACGCTGTCTCAACTGCATGCACCTTTCACATCGAATTTTCATCGGAATCAGTTTGGCGTGCACGTTTTACGTCAGCACTCCTGCCCAATCACAGACAAACTCTGTCCCATGCCGAAGTGGTATCAGCTACGATGATGGGCATAGTTGCGCGCGTCGGGCCATGCTGGCCGAAGACGCCGATTGGGATTAGTGTATGTACTGCAAATCCGTCGCCGCCCACTCTTGCAGCACCGCGCCCATCGCGGTTGCTTATGTGGCATGCAACATGCATTCCCCGCTCCCCGCACGCGTCGACGCCGGCCGCTGTCTGGTGCACTGATCGTGGTGCTCATGCTGTTGGGTGGCGCATTGCACGCACAGACCGTACGCGGCGTCGTTCGCGACAGTACTTCTCAGCTGCCGGTGGCAGGGGTGGTGGTCTCGCTGCTCGACAGTGCTGGTGCGTCGGTCGCACGCACGCTGTCCAGCGAGCGCGGACTGTATTTCTTCGCGACCCGCGCGAATGCGACGGACCTGCGCGTACAACGAATTGGATACCGTGCAAGCACCGTCGCGCTGCCGAACACCGTGGATGACATCATCACGATGGATGTTGTGTTGGCCAAGCTGCCCACGTTGCTCGCTCCAATCAAAGTGGTGGACAAAGGGTGTGCGCGACGGGCCGACGAAGGGGCGGCGCAATCATTGCTCGATCAGGCGCGAACCGGTTTGCTTGCGACCGTCGTGGCGCGCAAGGCGAAGCCGTCATCGCAGCTGCTCATTCGATTCGAACGGCGGATGGAAGGCACGAGCGACCGTATTTCGAGTCAGGCTGTCCGTGTAGACTCCGTGGCGGAGAAGACCTCCTCATTCGAATCCGCACGATCGGCGGTTGATTTCGTTGCGCGCGGTTTCACTGAAGAAATCAACGCTCAATCAGTGTTTCACGCACCTGACGCGGACGTACTGCTGAACGACGATTTCGTGGCGGCTTATTGTTTTGAGTTGAAACGCGACGACGGAAATCGCAGGAATCAAGTTGGTCTGGCTTTTCATTCGGTGCGTGCGGTTCTCAACCGGGTCGACGTGGACGGTGCGTTGTGGATTGACACTGTCGCACGCGCCATTCGCGGAATTGAATTTCGATACAAAGGGCTACCGTCGGACATCATGGGGATGAACCCGGGTGGCACGATCAACTTTCGGGAAATGACCAGCGGTGTTGTGTTGATTGACCGATGGACGCTTCGCCTTGTTGGACTTGAGCCATTCGTCGTGCGTGTTAACGGCGTCAACTCCGTACGGAACCGGTTTGTCGTTACCGAAACAGGCGGGGAGCTGGCGCGCGCCGTGTGGTCGGACGGGTTCACCTGGAATGCGCCGCCTCATTCACTTTTGGTGCACGCAACTGATGGAAAGGACCGGCCTGCTGCGCAAGCGATGCTGCGCCTTGCGAACACGAACTACGGCGGCACGACAGATGCAAACGGCAACTTGCAAATTACGAATTTGACTGCCGGGCCATATCGACTTGTCGTGCTGGACAAGAGGCTTTCTGCAATCGGTCTCGAAATGGATACGCCAGTGTCTTTCGTGGTCGGACGCGATTCCGTGTACAGCGAAACGGTTCGTGTAAAGACGGCAGAGGAGTATGTTGCGGAACGTTGCGGTGGCGGACGCCAGCTGTCGGATTCGATCTCGTCGGTGCTGATTGCAGGTCGCGTTACAACTGATACGGCGCATTCCGTTGATTCCCTGCGCGTTTCGATGAGCCGACAAACCGAGATGGGTAGGTGGGTGCAAATCGACGACTATTTTCTCACCGGCCCTGACGGTTTGTTTTTCATTTGTTCAAACCGTCCGGCGCCAGGCAAGGTTCTTCAGTTGGAGATTCGTCGGAAGGACAAGCTGTTGCAGACGATAGTGGGGGCGCTGAGCGCGTTTCTTACGGTGATGAAAATTCCGGTGCCGTTTCCGTAGAGGCGGATGATGTTAATCCGCTCGCAACGCGCGCGCCGGGTCGACTCGCGTGGCTGCAAAGGCCGGCAATAAACTGGCAACCAAAGAAGTTGCGGCAAGGACACTCGCCACTGAAATGATTACCGTCGGATCACCTGGCGTCTCTTCGAACTACCCATGCTGTTGCGTGAAATCGGCGTTGAATGGCATTGCGATTTCGACTCCGCCTGCGCGCACAGACACAAGCTCGGCACCAAGCGTTTGCATCATTGCCTGGCGTGCAAAGCTGTCGCGGACGCGGGTTTCGATTTCCTGCGTCGTTGCGGTGGTGTTCATCGTCGCGTTCGGAGAGGCATCCCCCAACATGCACGCCGGACGATTCAGATGACAGGCACTCCCGCGTCAGGCAATCTTGATCGACACCGGATCGCTGGTGGTCATTGATTCCTGCAGCGCCTCGTCGAGACGCTCTTCCTCGTTCTCGCCGGGGGTGCCCATTGGTGCGTCAGACGGTTGCAGCGTGTGAATGGCCGGAGTCATCGGGCCGGTGGATGCGGCCGGTGTCGTGTCCGGAGTGGCTGTAGGTTCAACGGGAACCGTGGCGGGTTTTGCAGCGTGTTTGCGGTCGCTCATGATGTTCTCGCAGTAAAGTGTACGGGTTCATACACGCGAACCACTCAATGTTTTTGTAACTGTGAAATTGTCACAGGAAAAAATCATTCATTCCGGCGTATCGAGCTGTTAATGCGCGCGAAGCTCGCACATTCCGCATCCTGAGGTCGTGATAACTGGAACACGCGCCGCCGGTTGGCAACGCGAGTTCCGGCATGTCGTTTACACACTCGATCACAACTTCATTGGGCGTGGAGCCCGCGCCGCCGGTTGGCAACGCGAGCTCCTGCACTCACCTAATTTCTCGGCCCAACCGTGTAGGTTACCGCACCACCTGGCAAACCGGTTGGCGCTGCGTTCTGTCCTAGTTGCAGTGTTCCCGTAAGCACTCCATTCGCAGTAACGTTGCCGATGAATGTGACCGGCACATTTGGATACCCGGCAACCGTGCCTGCACCTGTTGCCGCGAAGTTTCCATTGGCGTTGAGTGTACCAGTTACGGTGACCCACGGTGCGTCGCCCGTGATTGTGATCGTGGTACCACTTGTCGCGACCCCCTCTGCCAATATGATGTGAGACGATTTCCATCGCCTAATTAGTGAGTATA
>JBDUBA010000218.1:0-13014 GCA_040004335.1 Gemmatimonas sp. | reverse complement strand
ACGCGCCGCCACGACCCTGCTCGCGCAAGCCGATTCGCTTGACGCGCTCAACAACTTAGCCCACAAGCTGGGCTTTGAGACACCCTTGCTGCACGTCACTTCCGACGCCCTGCAGTCCTTGGGTATTCACGAATGGGTCAGTGAGGCTCGTCTGAGCCGAGGCCAGGGCAATCGACGGCTGGTATCGGCCCGCCTTTCCGGAGCGCCGGGCGACGCGCGTGAACTGACGAAGTCTGTTTGCCAGGCGCTGGTGAAGAATGCGCCCACTCGCCTCTGGAGTGTCACGCTCCTGGACAGCAGCGGAAACACGCTCCTCATTGCGTGCGCTTCGGCCCATCCCAATGGGGCGCGAATTGCTGCGCTCCGCGTGGACCGTCGGCACATCGTGGATTCAGATGCCGATACCGTTCGTGCACTCGCCAGCGTCCCCACCGAACATGATCGCGTCTGTCACGCGCGATGGGGGGACATTCTCAAACGGGATGCACTGTCGGCGCGATTTTATCGCACGCTGGACAAACTCGTGCGGCAGTTGGCACTCACGGCCAAGGGAAAAGCCAGTCGCGAAGAACGCGACGAACTTGCACTGCTCTGCGCTTCGCGTCTGCTCTTTCTCGCCTTTCTGGAGGCCAAGGGCTGGTTGGCCGGCGATCGCGGATTTCTGCTCAAACACTGCGCGCAGTGTCTCGAAAACGGTGGGCGCCTGCACGAGCGCTTTCTCCGACCGCTGTTTTTTGGCACACTCAATACACCAATTAATCAGCGATCCATTGCGGCCAAATCTTTTGGCGCCGTGCCGTTCCTGAATGGCGGTCTCTTCGCACCAACGCGACTCGAACAACAGCGGCGCACTCTCACCTTTAGTGACGACGCCATTGTTGCGCTCATCGGTGATTTGCTGGACCGCTATCGATTCACCGCGCGCGAAGACTCGTCGACCTGGTCGGAGGCCGCGGTTGATCCGGAGATGCTTGGCCGCGCGTTTGAGTGTCTGATGGCCACCGATGAACGCCGCCGATCGGGATCGTTCTACACACCGCCTGGCTTGGTCGCACAAGCCGTTCGCGATGCGCTGTGCGCGGCAATTCCCGCTCTTCGGGATGACATGCTCGCACCGGGCAGACTCTGCGACGAGGTGAACCACGAAGTACACGACACCGAAAGCGAGAAGGCACGCGACCATGCGCGCACACCTTCGCCGATGGACGCATCCGTACTCACACCCGAAGTCGTCGAGCGCCTCGCTGCGCTGCACATTCTCGATCCCGCATGCGGCTCGGGTGCATTCCTGGTACACACATTGGAATACGTCGCCGATCTGTTAGCGACGGCCGGTGATGTCAGACCAACCTATGTCATTCGGCGCGAGGTTCTAACTCGCTCAATCTTTGGCGTCGACCGAAATCCAATGGCGGTCTGGTTATGCGAATTGCGCCTGTGGCTGTCAGTCGTGATTGAGTGTCCGGAAACGGAACCATCGCGCATTCCGCCACTACCAAATCTCGATCACAACATCCGCACTGGAGACACACTCTCGGCGGGCGATCTCCGGTTTGCCTCACCGTCCGCGCGCGCGCTCACGAAGTTACGACACCGGTATGCGCGGGCAACTGGTCGCCGAAAGCGCACGTTGGCAGAATTGATGGACACCGAGGAGCGAAAGCGCGCTGTCAGTGAGAGTACGCGCATGATTGACGCCACAACCAATACGCGTCGCGAGTTGCTGGAGAATGTTCGACGCCGAGATTTGTTTGGTGAACGCTCGGTGCCAACGCGTACAGAGAAGGCGCGCATTTCGCAAATTCGCGAGACCTTGCGCGAACAGCGGATGCAGCGACAGCGAATTGTGATGGGTGGTGCGCTCCCTTTCCGGTTTGCCGCCCATTTTGCCGACCTCGCCGCTGAAGGATTCGACATTGTGATTGGCAATCCGCCGTGGGTGCGACCGCACAATTTGCCGATCGCCGAACGGGCACGATTGCGTATCGAGTACCGCACGTTGCGTGACGCGGCCTGGAAGGTCGGTGCACAACGCGCCGGCGCCGGTGCTGGCTTTGCCGCGCAAGCCGACCTCGCCGTTGCCTTCGTGGAACGTGGTGCGGAATTGCTCAAGCCGAGTGGCGTACTGGCGTTGCTGCTTCCGGCAAAACTCTGGCGGTCGTTGGCCGGCGGCGGCGTGCGAAAATATCTCGCCGAAACGATGCAGGTCCAGATCGTGCGCGACTGGAGTGACGCCGTCGCGCTCTTTGACGCGGCGGTGTACCCGTCGCTGTTGGTCGCGACTCGTGCGCGCGCGCTGAACCCGGTTTCCATTCCTGCAACGACCGAGCTAATGACCACACCACCGATGATTGGAGAGTCGGATCACACCGGAACCGATACCTCGGACATGAAGCCTCAGGCCGCACGTCGCTCGGACATCCGCGTTGCAATCACGCGCGGTGAACACGAACACAAGTTCGGCGTCCCTCGACACTTTCTTTCGATGGGCGCCGACAGCGCGGCACCTTGGCTTCTCCTTCCCACAGAAGTGCGAAACGCCTTTGAGCGATTACGGCGCTCAGGACCAGCCTTGGGGGATTCGCACCTGGGCCGGCCGCTGTTGGGCGTGAAGTGCGGTTTGAATTCCGCATTCCTCGTGCGTGCGACGGAACACGATGATGACACTGCCACGATTGAAAGCGACGGGCGTGAATATGTCATCGAGCGAACACTGTTGCGGCCCGCGTTACGCGGAGATGCGATCACGCTGCGTACTATGCAACCGCATCCTGCGCACGCCCACGGCGACCTGCGAATCCTCTGGACACATGGAGCGGAGGGTGCGCCACTCCGCGCGTTGCCGCCGCGCACTGGACGTTGGTTGGCGCGATACCGGTCGCAGCTGGAATCACGCAAGGATGCAAGATCACGGCAACCGTGGTGGACACTCTTTCGCACAGAAGCCGCGCGTTCCGAATTGCCCAGGCTTGTCTGGGCCGACCTGGGCCGAACGCTGCGCACGACCGTGTTGCAGCCGGGCGATCCCACGGTGCCACTCAATACGTGTTATGTGTTGCGAACTACGTCGATCACCGACGCGTATGCGTTGAACACGCTGCTCACCTCTCCGGTGGCGGCCGCATGGTTGGACGCTATCGCCGAACCCGCACGCGGCGGATGGCGTCGTTTCCTTGGCTGGACCGTTGCCGCACTTCCCGTTCCGGAAAACTGGAATGAATCTCGCGTTGCGCTTGCCAATTTCTGCCTGTTGCAGCGTGGTGGGAACACACCGTCGCCCGAAGCGCACCTCGCCGTAGCCGCAGCGGCGTACGGCATTCCGCTTCAATCGCTTCTTCCGCTAATCCACTGGCGCGCACGATGAACTCTCCAATCAAGTCGCCGAAATGGCAGCGAGTGCTTCCGAGCATTACATGCCAACAGATTGCTCACGTTGCACTCTCTGCTGACAATCCGATCGTCCACGATCGGGTCGATAGTAGTGCGCAGAAAGAACTCGCACCAAACCTTGGTCCAATTACGCTCCGCGACCATCAAGTCGACGCGTTGCTTCGGCTACGCACTGCCATTCGCCAATTTGGTGGTGCGCTGCTGGCAGACGAAGTGGGTTTGGGGAAAACGTATGTCGCGCTGGCGCTCGCGCGTGAGTACGAAACCGTACACATTTTGGCTCCGGCAACACTACTGCCGATGTGGCGCTCGTCTATTGCAATTGCCGAGTGCAAGAATGCTACGATCGTTTCGCTGCACCGATTGTCGCGGGAAGCCATCAGCACACAAGTCACTGCTGATCGTTCTCTGGTGATTGTCGATGAAGCGCACCATCTGCGCACACGCAGCACCGCGCGATATCAAAACGCCGTTGCTTTCACCGCTCATCGCGATGTGTTGTTGCTGACGGCGACACCGGTGCATAACCGCGCGAGCGAACTGCGCGCGCTTTTGGCGCTGTTTCTGGGCCAGCGTGTGGATGCGCTCGACAACACAACCCTTGCGCAATGCGTCATTCGGAGAACCGCCAACGACGCCGGCGCCATCAACATTCCTTCGGTTCTCGAACACCCTCCGCACCGCATGCCCGACAATCACATGGTATTGGAGTGTTTGTTGACCCTTCCGCCGCCGCTCCCGGTGCATAGTGGCGCCGCCGCCAGCGCGCTTGTACGACTGGGACTGCTCCGCGCGTGGTGCTCGAGTGATGCTGCATTAAGCGACTCCATTCGTCGTCGACAGCTGCGCGGTGAAGCGCTGCTGCATTCGCTTGCACATGGGCGGTACCCCACGCAGCGCGAACTGCAAAGCTGGATTATTGGCAGTGACTCGGTCCAGTTGGGATTCCCTGAGTTATTGGTCGCCACTGCATCGGCGGACACGGCTGAGATGCTCAAGACATTGCTCGCACATCTGGATGGCCTGCAGTCCTTGTTGCAACTGCACACCCGCACGTCGATTGCAGATGCGCGACGGACCGAACTATTGCGATCGTTGGTGGGAACGGAGACCTTGACGATGCCGCTATCTCCAACGCGTGTCGAACGTGTGGAAACCCTTGATCACAACGCGCCAGCACCAGCGGCGATTGTGGCGTTTTCTCAGTTTGCCAGCACTGTGCGATCCTTGCATCGTGCGCTCTGTGATCTGTCTGGAATTGCGATGCTGACATCCGAAGGTGGACGTATTGCGAGTGGCGCGATCGACCGTCACGAACTCATTGCCAGTTTTGCGCCAACGGCACATGGCCGCCCTCCACCGCGCCCACAGGAACGCATTCGACTGCTCATCACCACGGATCTCCTGGCTGAGGGTGTGAATCTTCAGGATGCGGGCGTGGTTGTGCATTTGGATCTGCCATGGACGCACGCGCTTCGACAACAACGCGTTGGCCGCCTGGCGCGCATGGGCGCCGCGCATCCGATCGTTCATGTGCACACGTTCGAGCCGCCAATGGGAGCCGATGCGATCCTGCGGGTGGTCGCAGCCCTCGAACGGAAAGCAGGATTGCACCGCGAGTTTGTCGGCGAAAATTTACGCTCGTCGACCGAATCTGGCGCGCAGGCGCTGAGTGGCGCGGACGCAGCAACAGAACTGCGCGCGCACTGGAGAAGGTGGTGCGCAGCAGCTCCTGCGATCGAAGAAGCGCGCCACCGTGCTTTCAAATATTCGACCGTCGCGTCGGTGGACGCGAACACGAATGCCTGGATCGCGGCTATTTCCTGGCAAAACGAAACGATGGTCGTGGCTGCTCACGAAAATGAGCGCATTGGTGGAGATGTTACGACTCTGTTGAACGTTGTGAGAGATATCGACGTCGCCCTTATGGATGTTTCATCAATTTCGAGCGATCGCCTTTCCAAAACGCCAACGGTGTCCATTCGCCGCGCGCTTCAGCAACTGCAGCGATGGCTCAAAACGCACGCGCTGAAAGAGTCAGCGGGGCCAATGCTTCGCACGCTGGCGCCGATTCAGAAGGCAGCATTGGATACGCTGTCATCGCGTTTTGCCATGACGTCGGCGCTCTCACGCACATCCATCGCGCCGCTGCTTTCGATAGTTGAGCAATCGGTTCTGATAAGTCGAGGCGCCGGCGCGGAGCGAGCGCTCGCACTGTGGATGTCAACATCACACACTACTTCATTTGCGGCGTGGCTCGCCGCCTTTCCGGCTGAACTTACCATTGAGCTTGCGCCAACACATCAGGACGGTTCGCCCCACGCTGATCATTGGCACCTGATCGCGCTTCTCATTCTCAGCAAGCGGCCCGATCCGCACTCGTCAACACATTAGAATGCAGGATGACCCAACTCGCACTTTTGTTCGATCTTGACGGCACACTCATCGACTCGATCGACCTGCTCATTCAAAGCATGGAATTCGCGTTTGCCGACCGAACGCATCGCCCAACTGTCGCAGAATGGACCGCAGGAATTGGCAAGCCATTGCGGGTCCAGGTGGTAGAGTGGGCTGCGGATGCCACTGACGTGGAAACACTCGTGAATCAGTACCGGGAGTTTCAGAACCTGCATCTCGAGCGCCTCACCACGATTTATCCGCATGTCCTCGAAACGCTCGCGTGGGCGAAGCAGCGCGGTCATCTGCTCGGCCTGGTCACCAGCAAGGGGTTGGGCATGACGGCGCGGTCACTGTCACACGTTGGGCTCGCCGGCATGTTCAGGGTTGAAGTCACCGTTGAGTCAACCGCGCGCCACAAACCGCTGCCCGATCCCGTTTTGTTCGCACTCGCTCAGATGCAGATTCCCGCCGGTCGCGCATTGTTTGTGGGTGACTCCACCCACGATATGCACGCGGGCAGTGCGGCCGGCGTCAAAACAGCTGCCGCTACCTGGGGTCCATTTTCGGCCAACGAACTTAGCCCCACTGGACCAACGTTCTGGCTCAATTCCATGTCCGACCTGAAGCCTATCATCGAATCGATGGAGCGGTCTGCCACATAGGGAAAACCTTCCTCGCGCATTTCCGTAGGGCCGATTCAAACCTTCACGCTCCCTCCGCCGTCCCATTCAGTGACAGCAAGGGAGCAATGCTCACTCGGCCAGTGACCGGATCATCTTTCGACAAACCAGCAGGAACAGCATACGTGCCCACCAGCACTGCAGCGTCGCTGCCTGCCGACTTGAAGATGTCCGGCCCTGACCTCGAAAGTGGTGTCATCGCCGACAACGCAGATCCGTGGCGCAGCGATGCAATGGCAGCAGCGCGCGGTGACCGAAGCGCCTTCGAACGATTGTATCGGGCCCATATGCAGCGCGTGTTTTCAGTCTGCCTGCGCATGGTAACCGATGGCTCGAAAGCCGAGGAGTTGACGCAGGATGTGTTTGTTCGCGTATGGCAGAAATTGCCAACGTTTCGCGGCGACGCGCAGGTGTCAACGTGGTTGCATCGCGTGGCCGTCAACGTGGTGCTGACGCATCGCAAGTCGGACGGCGCAGGAAAGAATCGCGCCGTCAGTGACGACGAAGCGATTGAACTCACACCAAGTCGCGGCGCATTTGTTGGAGAACGTCTCGATCTCGACGCAGCGATAGCAAAACTTCCACGCGGTGCGCGCCAGGTGTTCGTGCTGCACGACGTGGAAGGATTTACTCACGAAGAAATTGGCGAACAACTCGGCATTTCGCCGGGCGGTAGCAAAGCGCAGCTCCATCGGGCACGCATGCTGCTTCGACAAGCGTTGTCGCGTTGATTTACCAGCTCACATGCCCCTGCCCGCTCAGCTCAGCATACCATGCTTGATTTGAAACCGCCCCTTTCCTGCGAACAGTTCGAGACTCATGTCTCTGAGTATATCGACAGTGCACTGCCAGGCAGCCAGCGCGCGCTGCTGGATGCGCACGCATCGCAGTGCGACGACTGTCGAACGTTGTTGGCCGATCTCCGGGCCATTGTTGGAAGCGCCGCGTCGTTGCCACCTCTCTCACCGTCGCGGGAGTTGTGGACGGGAATCGCAGCACGCCTCGACACGCCGGTCGTTTCCATTGGCGCCACCAACACGGCGCCAGTGAAACGCGGTCGCACCGTTTCATTCCGCGTGTTTGCGGCAGCCGCAGTGTTACTGGTAGCGCTCAGTTCGGGCATCACGTACGTCGTTGCGCGCGCGAACTCAAACCCGGTTCCAGCTGCCCCACAAGTTGCAGCGTTTCCGCGGCCCGCCGCACCAGCGTCTCCGGTTGGTGAATCGCCAGCGCCAGGCACAAACCCATCGGCGTCAATCCGTGGTACCGAAACGGCTCCAACCATAGTCAATCAATCGGCTGCGGTTGCTCCGAACTCCGGAGTTGGTTCGTCAACTATGACGCGGTACGCATCACGCGTGGAGAACTCTGCCGAATTTGCGTATGAGCGCGAAATCACCGCGATGCGACGGATTGTTGACGAACGATTGGGCGATCTCGATTCGGTGACCGTCGTGGAAATCGAACGCAATCTTCGCATCATCGACCAAGCCATCAGCGACAGTCGCCGTGCGCTCGAAAACGATCCGCGCAGCCATTTCCTCTCGAAGCAGCTTGACCGCGCGTTGGAGAACAAGCTCGACATCATGCGTCGCATCGCACTGCTTTAACACATCATCTGCGCATGTTCGCAATCGATTCCTTTTCCCGTTTTCGCAAAGCAATCATGCGTCTGGGGTTTCGTTCCAGCTTTGTTTGGGTCCTGTTAGCCGTAGTGGCCGCGCAGCAGTCAGCAGGCGCGCAAGGCCGGAATGACGATCGCAACCCGCGGCCATCCCGCAATAGTCGGCCACTGCGTGCCGATGATGCCGAGATGCGTCTCGATACCACGGTTGCCGTCGACAAGGGCACGATCGTTGATCTGAGCGCAACGGATGGCCGCATTATTGTCCGTGGTTGGGATCGCAATGAAGTGGAAATTCACGCAGTGAGTGCGTCGGGCGAACTGCAGTTCAGCCGAACGGCGCGTTCCCTTCGACTGGAAGCGCGTCGCAGTGGTCGCTCGAACACACTCGACGCCACGATGACAATTCGCGTTCCCCTCAATACACGTGTTGTTGTGGGCACCATGTTGGGTAACGTCGAAGTACTGGACGTACACGGAGAGGTTGACGCCACCTTGCAGAGTGGTGATGTCATCATTCGTGGAGCCTCGGGTCGTACCGCTGTTTCCAATGTTTCGGGCAGCATCAACGTGAGTGATGTTGACGGGGCGCTCCGCGTCAACGCAATTACGGGTAAGATCAAACTCAGCGACGTGCGTGGCGACATCGAAGTCGTCTCCAGCAGCGGCGATGTTGAGCTGCGCGACTTGCCGGGAAATTCGGTGCAGATACAGGTAATTCAGGGAGACATCACTTACGAAGGTGCGTTGAGTAGGTCCGGCAAATACGAATTCAACACGCATTCCGGTGCGGTGCATCTGTTTCTGCCCGACAGCACCAAGGGAACGATCAACATGCAGTCGTTCAGTGGATTACTGCATTCATCGTTTCCAGTCACGTTGCTTCCCGGCGCGGGCACAGCTCGCGCGCTGACTGGCAGCGTACGCCAGCTCAATGGACGCGCCCTGTCGCTCAATCAGCAGCAACGGGTCGAAATTGGCGGCGGCAACGGCGCACAGGTCACCATCTCGACGTTTAACGGTGACGTACACATCAACCGCGGCCCGCGCCGCCAGTAAAAGGAACTTTGATCATGTCACGTCAACGAGCGCAATTCGCACGCTGCAGTACATGTGCTTTCACGTTCGCCGCGTCACTGCTTCTCGCCGCACCCGTTTCGGCGCAATCCCGGAACAATCAAAGGAGTGGCGCCGCGAATGACAATCGCGGCGACGAGTTCAATTGGTCGGGCTCAATCGCCAGCGGCAACAGTATCATCATCAGGAATATCAACGGTCCCATTCGCGTTGAACGCAGCAACAGCAGTCGCGTGGAGGTTTCGGCCGAGAAGCACTGGCGCCGAGGAAATCCGGCGGACGTGCGCATTGAACAACCCCGATCCACTAGCGGAGATGTAGTGATTTGCGCGCTGTGGTCGAAAGAATCGACGTGTGATGCGGAGGGCATTCACACCCCGCGGAACGTGCGCGGCAGCAACAACAATCGCGATAACGACGTGTCGGTGCATTTTGTGGTGCGAGTACCAAACGGAGTGCGCGTCGATATCGAAACCGTGAATGGCGGCTTCGAAATTGAGGGTGGCGACAATCAGATTCTGGCGAACACGGTCAATGGCTCAATCGAAGCACACGGCGCCAGCGGACCGGTGCGCGCGCGAACCGTGAACGGCAGCATCACCATCGCCATGAACAGCCTGCGCACGTCGGAGGATCTCGACTACGAAACCGTCAACGGCTCGGTAACACTCGAAATGCCGTCGAACTTTGGCGCGCAACTCGACCTCTCGACAGTGAACGGGCGTGTGAACACCGACTTTCCAGTCACCGTCGTTGGCACACTGTCGATGCGCAAGTTGCGTGGCACGGTTGGCAGTGGTTCGGCGCGCGTACACGCAACAACTGTGAACGGCAGTATCAGTTTGGTACGCAGCAACTGACAGTTGCCAAGCCGCGTGTGCGTTGACACAAAGGCGTGCGTTACACTGACGCAGTCCTTCGGCGCTACGCTACGCTGATGCCAACTCCTCAATGCCGCGCGCCAACGTCAGGTCCTTCTCGGTAATTCCCCCGGCATCGTGGGTGCTTAGCACGAAATTCACTTTCGTATAGCGAATGTCGATGTCGGGGTGATGGTTCATTTTTTCAGCGATCGTTGCCACGCGACGAATGAAATCAATGCCGGCGGGAAACGTGGCGAAGTGAAAACTCTTAACGAGTGTATCGCCTTTGCGCGCCCAGCCCGGCAACCCGCCCAGGCTTCGTTGAATTTCGATATCAGAGAGTTGCGCCATGCCGTCCAGAATAGACCAAAGTTGTCGTTCCGGCTACCTCCGCGACGCACCCTTTTGGTTCGGCATGACATGTCCGGGCATATTGCGCGCCGCGCTGTCGCGGGAGGCCGTCGAATCCGCGGGGACGGCCGTCGACATGGTCGACTCGGCGTGTCGGACAAATGCTCCTGCACGATCATCCACCGTCCGGCTTCGCGTCTCCACAACGTCGTCCAGACACCGGCCACAATATGCGGCTGCCCCGCTGGAGTAATGTGGGGAATGCTATAGCTGAACGTCATGACGGCCGCGTTTGGAGACAGGACGTCCACATACGATGACCCGATCTGAAATTTCGGCTCCTTCATGTTCTGCCCGACCCGCTGCCAGAACCTCTCAATCTCCGTCGCCAGGGCCGAGCGCGTGGAGGTGACCCGTCCTGCCGACGCTGAGATCACGCGACCGCTGTCCGGGTACAGACTCAACAGTCGCTGAGTAACGTTGGGCTGAGAGAAATCGTAGGCATGCTTGACCAGCGTTTCGAGCGAATCGGCGATGGCCCCGCGCTCGTTGGACGACACCGCGCCGGCGCCCGTGCACCCAGCGGCAAGCGCCACGAATCCAGGCAGCACTGAATAGGCGGCTCGGAGAATGCGAAGTGTCGTGACAGTGTGGAGTCGAGATTGAGGCAACATGTGTGATTGGTTTTACGTGAACGTCTGAATCCCCTGGACACGCGAAGACTCCCACGCCCTCGCTGTCATCGAACCGACGTTTGTCACCGGTCGGGGACGCGTTTTGTCCGGTCGTGGTGACGAACGCTCATGCGAATTTTGAGCGCCCGCAGCAAGAATCTGCGCGAGACTCGCTGGCGCATCTATTGCAGTGCATCTGTTGCGCCGCGGTCCCGGTTGCGGTAACGCCGTGCTTGAAAAACCATCGCTGCCGCGCGTTCACGGTTTTGGAGAGGCCCATGAAAAAGATCGTCGCAATATCTGCGCTATCCGTATTGGCTGCCGGTACTGTGGCCGTCGGAATTCACCAGCGTCGCGCACCAGCCGGTGAAATGACGGCCGATCTTGAGCGCGACCTGAGCCTCGCCAACAGTGTTCAGTCAACCCGAACCGGTGTGGTCTCAGCCATCGAACAGGGTGGCAATGGTTCACCGTCCGGCCACGAGAACGAAAGGCAGGCGCCGGTGGTCACCAACAAGCGCGCACCATCAGCAGCGCATTCGCAGATGATCGCCGAGGTTCCTGCCGCGCCAGTAAATGAAGCCCCGGCGCCAGCCATTACTCCGCCCGTGTTGACGGAACCAGTTGAGCAAATTGCGGCGACGGCAGAACAGGCCTCGAAGGCTCCAGTGGCCGATCCAAACGGAGCGACAGGCCCCACCGCAGTTGGCGGTCCAGCGGCTGGCGGTATCGGCGACGGCAACCCCGGCATGGACACGCGTGGTAATGGTCGCACTGGAAACGAACTGCCGACCGCGACTCCGGAGCCTCCCCTGCAGCGTCCCGACCCAACTCCAGCGATAGCCGGAATTGTCGGAGCCATCATCCGTGGAACGACACCGGGTCATGACAATTGCGAAAAAGGCCCGGCCCGCGGCGCCAGCCCCGCGGTCGGAATGATTGGCGCCATGGGCGGTGCAATTGTCGGCGGTGGTGCAATGCCCAGGGGCAGCCTCCCCGGCGGCAACCGATCGGGAAGACGCTGGTAACCTTTTACATACGCGACCAAAAAGCCCGCTGCGTTTGCAGTGGGCTTTTTGTTTTATCACAGAAGTCTTGCGGGATGATCGTTAGGCAGAACGTGTTGCGCAGAACATGTTACGCGGTCTTCCGCACGCTCCGCGGCGTAACGCGCGCTTGCACCACTGACGTCTGCGGCTTTGCCCACGGCGCGCGATGCTGATCCCACATTTCGTTCAACTGCAGGTACTCGCGATATGTGTCCATCGCAAAAAAGAATCCGTCGTGACGATACGCCATGAGTTCACCTTCGGCGGCCAATCGCTCCAGCGGTTCGCGCTCGAGAATGCATGATTCGTCGGTATTGAGATAGTCGAACACTTCCGGCTCGAAAATGAAATATCCGGCATTCACCCAACCCTCAAGCGACGGCTTCTCGGCAAATGCGTCAACACGTCCTTCCGCACCAACATCCATCACACCAAAACGTGAAGTTGGGCGCACACTTGCAACCGTAGCGAGACGTCCATGCGATTCATGGAAGCGCAGCGCGGCCGCGAGATCGAGATCGGTCAACCCATCACCATAGGTGACAAGGAAACGTTCGTTGCCAACGTATTTCTTCACTCGCGCAACGCGACCGCCAGTCATGGTATTCGCGCCAGTATCCGAAAGCGTGACACGGAAGTCCTGCTCCTCGTGCGGTGCGTGATACGAAATGGCGCTCAACCTTCCCAATGACATGGTGAAGTCGGCGTTCATCGCTTCGTAGTTCAGGAAATAATCCTTGATCATCTGCCCCTTGTAACCAAGGCACAGCACGAAGTCCCGCACATCAAAGTGTGCGTAATATTTGAGAATGTGCCACAAGATGGGGCGCCCACCAATGTCCACCATGGGCTTCGGACGATACTCGGTTTCTTCGCGCATGCGCGTGCCGAGTCCGCCGCAGAGAA
>JBDUBA010000126.1:0-3849 GCA_040004335.1 Gemmatimonas sp. | reverse complement strand
GTCCAGGACGATCCACGCGCCGAAGTCCTGTCCATCATGTTCCACCTGGCGGGCGCCGGCGAATACAACGGCGGCTTGAACAAGCTGTACGTGCGTCGTTTGGATTCCGCATTCGCGCCGTTCAAGGACCATCCGGCCATCGTTGAAATCCGACGCCTGCGCAAGGAAACCGGCGTGGGGTTTGAAGCCGTGATGAGTATGGCCGCGCACATCGCGGACGCAATAACATTTGCAGAACGCGCGCCAATTGACACACCAAGCTCCAGTTTGAGCGGAAGGTGGCGCGGCGCGAACGCTCGCCCATTGCTGAAACTCGCGGCGGAGTTCTCGAGAGACGCAAACGTGCCGGCGTTTCTGAAACTCTCGCAACCGTTGTTCGATAGCGCGACCGTGCGCATGAAACGGTACGCCGATCAACGTGCACATCTGGATTGGTTGTCGCCGTATTTCACGGGCGCTTCCGGTGGTTCGTATTTCCTTTCGCCCGTCGTCGGAAATTCCGGTGGCGCGTACAGCACGCGCTTCGACAACGGCGCCACTCACGAGTTGCACGCGTTTATTGGCATAGGAGAAAACGATTCACTTGGTTTTCCGGTGGTCTCATCCGACTACCTCGCAACGGTCATCCACGAGTTCGTACATTCGTATGTGAACAGCGTGGTTGGCGCACGCGGCGCCGAATTGCGAGCGTCGGGCGAACGTGTGTTCAAATCTGCGCAGGCCGCGATGAGTGCAAACGCGTACACGTCGGTTGGGACAATGCTGAACGAGTCGATTGTCCGTGCCACCGTGATTCGGTATTTGCTGGCAAACGATGGTCCGGAAGCGGCAGCGAAAGAAACGCGTCAACAGCGCGGAGTAGGCTTCATCTGGATGGACGAGCTGGCTCCACTGTTCGCCGAGTACGAAGCAAATCGAAAACAGTACCCAACCTTGGCGTCGTTCATGCCGCGCATCATTGACTACTACAATGGTCTGGCACCGCGCATTGACAGTATGACCAACGAGTTCAATTCGCATCGACCGTCAATCACCAGTGCGTCCATTCCAGATAGTTCGGTGATTGACGCCAGCACAACCGAAATCACCGTGCAATTCAGCCGGCCAATGGCCAACGGCCCGTCCATGGATCTGATAAGCGGCACCGTCTTCCCCGATGTCACGAGTTACGGGTTCAATGCAGACAAGACCGCATTCACTCTTCGTGTGAAACTCGAACCCAACAAATCATACGGGATGCGTTTCACTGGGGCGGTGTTCTCATCGGCGGATGGATATCCACTCAACAGCTTCACCATTCGCTTTCGCACGCGGTAGTTCACGTTCTCACTCGCGGCAACTTTACGTGGTTTGGAATAGGTGATGCGTTGCGGACGGAGTGAGTATGAGACGAAGCGAAGTCGAGGTCTAATAAGTATGATTTGCCGAAATTCTTGCTTTCCAACTTTGGAACGCGCTCGGCCGAATGCCGTGCCGGTAAATCGCGCCTTCGTGCAGATCAACCAGCAGCGCAAACGCAGGCAGCCCGCGTTTTGCTTCAAATCCACCTCTTGACAAAACTCTATCATTTCCATAGTTCTAGAAGCATGGAACAATCCGCAGTAATCACCGCCCTCGCCGCACTCGCCCAAACCTCCAGGCTCGACATCTACCGACTCCTGGTGCAAGCAGGACCGTCCGGGCTCGCCGCGGGCGCCATTGGCGACCAACTCAAGCTGCCCGCGTCTACCCTCTCCTTTCACCTGAATCAGCTGCAGCAAGCAGGGCTGATCAGCAATCAACGCGACGGCCGCTCGCTCATCTACGCGACCGAATACGACAGGATGAACAGCCTGTTGTCCTACCTGACGGAAAACTGCTGCCAAGGCGACACGTCCGCCTGCGACACCGCGACCTGCAACACGGCGCACGGCGATACGGCGAACGGCGATACCGCGAGCTCCGACACGGCAAGCGGAGACAGCGCGAACCGCAACATCACCAATTACGAATCATCGAGCTCCGACCCCATGGTCGCGGCCACCACCCAAGGACACAACAATGACAACACAACCCGCTAACGACGCAACCAATTCCGACGTTACAACGGTGGTGCGCGAAAAATACGGTGAAGCCGCGCGTCGCGTATTAACCAACGCTGAACCGGCAAGTTGCTGCGGCCCAGTGAACTCATGCTGCGGAGGCTCGGCATTCAACGGCAGCGTTGATCCTATTACCAGCAATCTCTATGTCAGCGGCGAGAGTGACGTGCTGCCATCAGCGGCAATGCTCGCATCACTGGGCTGCGGAAACCCCACAGCACTTGCCGAATTGAAGGCCGGCGATGTGGTGCTCGATTTGGGATCGGGTGGCGGCATTGACGTGTTGCTCTCCGCGCGTCGCGTTGGCCCCACCGGCAAAGCGTACGGCCTCGACATGACCGACGACATGCTCACGCTCGCACGGCAGAACGCGGAAGAAGCGGGTGTGAGCAACGTGGAATTCCTGAAAGGACAGATCGAACACATTCCGCTGCCCGACGCGTCGGTCGATGTCATCATTTCGAATTGCGTGATCAATCTCTCGGGCGACAAGCAACGGGTGTTATCCGAAGCGTACCGTGTTCTCAAACCCGGCGGCCGTTTCGCCGTGAGTGATGTGGTCGTAAAAGGCGAAGTGCCAGCCGCCGTACGACGCAGCATGGAGTTGTGGGTAGGATGCGTTGCCGGCGCACTCGAAGAAACTGAATTCAAGACACTGCTCACCAACGTCGGCTTCGAAAATCCCAGCGTAGAACCCACGCGAATCTACAAAAGCGAAGACGCAAAAGCGTTTCTGACCGAAGCGGGCATTGACGTCGACGCCAACATGGCGGAAATCGATGGACGCTTCATGGCCGCATTCGTGCGCGCCACAAAACCGGTCGTCGCCGCGCCGTGCTGCGCACCTGGCTGCTGCTCGTAGGAGCACACGATGCGGATTGCACTGATCTCCGACATTCACGCAAACCGGCACGCGCTCGACGCCGTACTCGCCGACATCGACCAACAACCACACGTCGACGCGATATATCATCTGGGCGATCTGGTTGGCTACGCCGCGTTTCCGAACGAAGTCGTGCGCACGCTGCAGCGTCTGGGCATTGCCGGTGTCGCAGGCAACTACGACTCCACAGTTGCCACCAACTACAAACACTGCGGCTGCAAGAGTGAAAGTGCGCGGCAGGAAGAACTCGCGCACATCAGTTTTGAATTCACGAAGAACGCTGTTGCGGCCGAGGCTAAGGCGTATTTGGCGGCGCTTCCATTTTCGCTCGAACTGCGACCACTTGGCGGCCATATAGCCGGGCCACGACTTGTGCTCGTGCATGGCACACCAACGCTCAACACGTTGTACTGGACGGAAGATCGAAACGACGCGTTCTGCGTGAAGATGGCCGAAAGTGTTGGGTTGAAATCAGGTGATATGATTGCCTTCGGTCACACGCACAAGCCGTGGCATCGCGAGATAAACGGTATTCAATTTGTGAACACGGGCAGCGCCGGTCGCCCCAAAGACGGAGATCCGCGAGCAGGTTATGTGCTGGTGGAGTTGAGCAACGACGCGCCTCGCGTGGAATTCAAACGCGTAGCGTATGACATGGAGGGAGCTATTGCAGGGATACGGAACGTGGGGTTGCCTGAGGAATTTGCAGAGTTCCTGCGCACGGGCGGGCACGTTGCTCCGGTAGCGGTCTAGCGTAGCGTTGCACTCGTGTCGTGAATGTCACGAGACGTGTGCAACGCTACAACCGATAATCGTTGGCGTTTGAATTACGCGACGACCGTCCGGTTCGATTTCCGCCGCTCCAACCACGTGTACAGCGTAGGC
>JBDUBA010000339.1:0-13024 GCA_040004335.1 Gemmatimonas sp. | reverse complement strand
GCAGCGCCGCCGCGACCCGCCACGCCTTGCAACGCGATCACTCTCGTTGAGTCTTGCACTCGAAAGCTTAAACGACGCAGTCCGCTCGCATTGGTATCGCTTGTAATTACATCCCGGTAGTTCCAAATCTGACGGCCAGTCGCTGAGTCCCGACGGATCGCAAAGTTTTCTCGGATAACCGTGTCCGCGGCATAACTGTACCTGATACTTATTGGCCGGCTTGTACCCTGCAACTCTGCCGCGTACACCCGATTGTACTCCGCACGCTCGACCGGAGTACGCAGGTCTCCGCCAGCATCAACCGCTACGCCACCGTTGCCATGCGTGCTCCACAAATAGTTCTGTGCCGCATCAAGCACCATCACGATGTATTGCGAAATCGTATCACCACGTACAACCGCTGGCTGATGTTGTCGCGCCAACAACGCGATCAGCGCACGATTGGGATTTTCACTTAGTGTTGGCGTCGACACTTGATCAATAGCCGCGGGTTCTGCAATTGGCGGCACAACCGTCGAAGGCAACGATGCCGACTTTGGTGATGTCGCTGCAGCAACGGCGTGTTCAACCGATTGCGTGCATCCAATCGCACTGAGCGCGTTCTTGATTGGAAGAATTGCGAACGCCGGCCGCGACGGAATGGTTGTCGTTCCATTCGGCAACACCTCGGCCGAGGCGTAATTCGCGCTTGCGCCCAGTACCATGCCGGTTGACAGCGTAATCACGACACCGGCGGCAACCGCCAACGTTGTATAACGCGAGCGAGAGTGGTTCACGCGCGGTGCCTCCGAAAAACGCGACTCGTAACGCAACCGCCGCATGGTGTCGCGCGCCAGGTACTCGACGAATTCGTCGGTAGGCGCGTGTTTATCGTCGTTCACAGGAGACCTCCTTGTGGGTTCAACGTCAGTGTCAGTTCGCGCCGAAACTGATCGCGCGCCTGCTGCAGGCGGCGCTCAATTGTGCGTTCGGAAACACCATGAATGGTTGCGAGCGCCGCTACGTGCGAGCGTTCGAAGTGGAACGATTCCAGCAGTTGCGCTTGTGCTTTAGGCAGGCGCGCGAGTGCGCGATTTACCGCCGCCGCAATTTCTGCAGAATCTGAAACTTCATTCTGATCGACGGCCATGAGCACGTCGGTTGCTGACACAACATCCAGCGGAATGTGTTCGCCCAGTCGGAGTTGATCGACAATGAGATTGCGGGCCACACTGGTCAGCCACGCCAGCGGATTGTCGGGAAATCCGTGCTCACGCCAATCGCGCACGCCGCGCAACCACGCTTCCTGCGTGACGTCTTCCGCCAATGCACGATCGCCCCCGCACCGGCGCGACGCGTAGGCGTACAACGCGTGGACGGTGTCGCGATAGATCTGCATGAGCCGGTCTTCCGTGAATGCTTCTCGCATGCTCCGTGATCAGAGTGTTCCCATATATGACGGGAAAAGCGCAAAAAGCCGCCACGATACATTTTTGAGAAGCGCCGGGGTCACTGGGCAGGTACGCGTGCCCGCTGTCGTGCCAGTGCGCGCGAACTATCGAGCTGCTGCAGCGCGCGACGCGCCTCAACCAAATCAGGAAGACCGGCATCACCGTCGTGCCAACGGCTGATGAACGACTCGTACGCCGCGCGCGACTTCTTCAGGTCGCCCATCACACCGGCCAGTTGCGCTACTCGCAACGACGCCTTGAGCCACCAGTCCTCCGACTCCTGCCCGTAACGGAACTCCTGCGCGAGCTGCTCCGCAGCGGCCAGCGCTGAATCGGGACGCTGCAGTGCGTCGTAAGTCTCGATGAGCAACTCCAGCCGATAGCCATTTTGCGTGGTGTCGCGAGCGAGTTCCAGATCTTTCCGCGCTTCGGCCGCGTGTCCATGGGCCAGGTGCATTCGCGCGCTCAGCATGGCACGATCCGATTCGTCCGCGACGGACTTCGACGTGGTGCGAAGCATGACCGAATCAAGCATGGCCTGCGCGCGCGATAGTTGATGCATCCGCGCAAACACATCGCCTATGTACATCGCAAACCCCGGATCAGGTACATACAGTTTTGACAGGGCCCAGGCCGCATCAAGCGTCGCGAGTGCCCGCGGCCTATCGCCCGCCGTGATGGCAGCTTCGGCCAGTAGTACGAGATTCCGCATTTCGCTCGACTGATTCTTCAAACCGCGCGATTCCACAACGGCCGAATCAAAAAGTGAAATGGCGGCGCCATAACGTCCACGATACATGGCCACAAACGCCAGTGAGCGATACGCGCGTACACGATTCTCCGGTTTGTCAATGCGTCTCATGCGGTCGTGCATGGCTTTCGCCGAATCAATCAGCCCCATGCGAACCAGCGTGAAACCAAACTCCTGATTCAACGTCCCCCCCATCAGCACTGTAGTATCAACGACCGCTGCCTGCTCATAGGCGCGCAATGCTTCCTTTTGTTGGCCGAGAAACGCGTAACACGTGGCGATGTTGACGAGAGGATTCGCGTACGTCGAGTCGAACTGGCGCGCGTGTTCGAGCGCAGGAATCGCTTCAGTGCATCGACGACCGCGCATCAGCAGCGTACCATAGGTCATCCAGCCATCGCGATCGGGATACCGTTCGGCAAGCATTCCACGCAACCGCACGGCCTCTTCGAACGAACCGCGATAACCCTCCGACACCGCGCGTAACGTGAGCTGTTCGCGCTCGGTCAAGCGCGAAAGTTGTTCGAGCGCACGATCGAGATGGTAGCTGCCCTTTGTTCGATCATTGCCGAGGGAGTAGAACCAGCCCGCAAGCGCCGAGTGGGCAAGTGCGAACGACGAATCGAGCGTAATCGCTAACGAATACGCGTCAACCGCTGTTGCATAGCTGCGCGCACTCCACGCACGCTCGCCATCGGCAAATGCATGCAGGGCTTCGAGTGAGTTGGTCGTCACTGCCGGAAGCGCACGACCGTTACGCCCAAGTGAAGATCGTGGTTCACCGAGATCGCGCCGCAAATTGTCCACCAGTTGATCCAATCCCGTCAGAATCTGCCCGCGCCCCACCACGCGTGACGATTCAACGCGTAAATCGCGCCCGCTTACCGGCTCGACAAGCCGCGCCGCCAGTTCATACGTACTGTCAAATCGGCTAATGGATAGTGCCACGACCACGGGCACATTCGCGCGCTCAGCGACTTCCCGCGCGGTGCGTTCCGTCAACGCGCTATCGCCGGCAGAGCGTCGCATGAGCGTCAGCACCTGCGCCACACGCGCGCGCGAAAACACGGACACCTGTCGTGACTGCTGAAGCGCGACCGTGGCCGCCGTGAGCAGGGACCGGTCAAAACCTGGATCGCCGGTGAAATTCTGCACGTCAGCGAGCAATACAGACGATCCCCGATCGACTACAGCCGCACGCAAACGCACGATCATTGTCGTACCGACGGCGATTGCAACGACCACGGCGGCGAGCACCGCGGCACGGCGGCGTGGGGATCGCCACCCTCGGCTGCCTGCCTCAAGTCGATGATGATCCAGCGTCTCGACGGTGGCAATGCGACTGTTGGGCGTACGCTTCAATGCCACGTACGCGGCTTCGTGCAACTGCTGCCGTCTGCTGGGCGCAATGGTTTCGTAAGCGACGCGCCGATTGGCTTCGCTGGCGAACTCGTACGCCTCGCGCGCCGATGATGCTTGTCGCAACACGCGGCGTGACAACAGCTCACCAAACGCTTCCTGAAACGTCGCTGATGACAACGCGCTAACTGACTCAAGAATTGGCAACTCAATGCGCGGGCCAAGCACCGCTGCGGCATCAGCCAACGCGCGCACGTTTACGGAAAGGCTTGCGAGACGATCTGCAAATGCCTCGCGCATGGCGGCGGGAACGGACACCCGTTCCTGGAACGGACGAGTGAGTCGCCAAACACCGCGCGCATCGGGCGCAACGGTACCATCATCGGCCAGCTGCTGGAACAACAACACCAATTGTGCCGGTACGCCGCCGCTCGCTTCACGAAGCCTGCCAGCAAGCAGTGCAGCATCGGACGGGGCAAGAGGCGCCATTGATGCAATCACTGCGAGCGCCTGTTCATCAGACAGCGCCCCCAACTCCACACGCCGCACATGCGCTGCCGAGCGTTGCACATCTTCGCGCAACAACGACGCGTGCCACAATTCCCGTCGTCCCGCGAGAATCACGAGCACTCCCGGAATCGCGCGTCGAAAAATTCCCGCGAGGAGTGCCTGACTTGCGTCGTCGGCGGCTGGCGCATCGTCCACAACAATCAGCAATGGCGCCTCGGCCCCAATTGACGTGAGCGCTTGTCGAAACGCATCACCCCAATTGTCGTTGCCCGGATTTGGCAGATGTCGAAAGCGCTCGCGAAGTTCGGGTACTTCGCTGGCCAGGATGGACAGCACCTCGGGAGCGATGCCGGCCACGACGGGCGCGTCAACGAGTTGCGCGACAAGCGGACGCAGCGCCGACCATTGTTGATTGTGTTCGGAAGGGAACGCGCGCGTTTCCAACACAAGGGCTTTGGGCTGTACACGTGTTGCACGAACGAATTCTGCGCACAGCCGTGTCTTTCCAAATCCTTCATCGCTTTCAATGACGATGACATGACCGGCTGCCGCTGCGGTGCGAGTCCACGATTGTGTGAGCATGGCAAACGCGTCGCTCCGTCCAACCATGTCGGGCGACATCAACGCACGCGCACCGAGCGGCAAACCGTTTCGCGATTCGCGTTCGAGGGTCCGGGCCAGGCGCACGACGTCAGCGGGAAGTTCGACCTCCAGCACTCGGCTAAATCGCTCGCTCCATTCGGTAACACGCGTTGAGGCCTCGATGACGCGTCCAGCCGATCGGAGCGCATTCGCCAGGCGCGTGATGGCGCGCTCGTCATCAGGCAAAAACCGCGTCCATCGCTCCGCCAGCTCGGTCACATCGTTCCATTGTCCTCGCGCGGCCGTTTCGGCGGTAAGTCGGTCATACGCAACGGCCAGCTGCTTTCGAAGCAACGCGCGTTCTATCTCGAGCCACGTGCGCCATGCGTCGTCGCCCAGATCCTCTGCGCCACTGAGAAAATCGCCCTGCCAGTGCGAGAGGGCCGCGCTCCAGTTGGCCTCTGCTACCGCCGTTTCGAATGCGGCGGCGTCGAGGTGCAGCGTGCCCGCCTCCAACTGGACGGTGGACGCATCGGCGACGAGCGCCGATCCCACTATCGTGCGGAGTTCGCTCAGCGACTGCCGAAGGGATTGGCGCGCACGCGCGTCATCGCGATCGCCCCACAACAACGCGGCGAGCTCGTTTCGGCCCACCGCTCGCCCGGACTGACGCGCGAGATACGCGAGCATCGCAAGCGGTTTCCGACGGCCCGCGAGCGCGGCCGAAGTGTCGTCGCGGAGCTCGAGGCGTCCGAGTGTGGTGAGCGAGAGGGACATGGTATCTCCAGCGGCGCCAATGGTTTGACGGTGCAATTGACACCCATTTGGCAGTCGCCCCGAACATTGCCTTCCAATCAGTCGAGCGCTAGGGCGAATGCCCGTGCATCGGAAGCTCACGCCCTGTGGAGCCGTTATGACAACCGTTCGAACTTCTGCAAAACGGTCGATGGAAGACCCGGGTGCGACGAGCTTCGGCTACTTCATGCTGCAGGTGCGCGCGGAGCAGACCGGTGCGCAGGCGGCGCTTCAATTGGTGCTCGAAAATCTCAAGACGCTGGAAAAGTGGACGTTCGGTTCGAGTGCAGAGCTTGGTCGCTTTTTGAACGAGTGGGGTGTGGTGGCGACCGAAAACAGGCGGGCGGAGCCGCCCGAATTGGGGAGACTGGACGGATGAACACTCAACAAACACGTGCTGTGGCCACGCTCTTGTGCGGCCTGTTGCTCTTTGAGACGAGCGCTTGCGGTGGTTCAGATGGCGCCCCCAAGGTGACGGAGCCGCCGCCAAAACCGACACCAGTGGTGACCACCGTGGAGGTTTTGCCCGCGAGCGTGGCAATAACCGAGGGTGATTCGACGCGCCTGACAGCGACAGTGAAAGATCAGTTTGGAGCCACCATGCCCGATAAGACGTTGCTTTGGTCGTCAAGCACGCCTGCAGTCGCGACGGTCAGTGGGGTTGGTGTGGTAACGGCCGTGGGCGGTGGCGCTGCAACGATTACGGCCATAGTCGAGGGCAAGAGTGGTTTGGCGACGATCAATGTTGGCGCGCTGCCACGGGTAGGATTGGATGCGTCGAAGTCGGTGAACGCGCAAATCGGGGTGACCGGCGGGTCGTTGAACACAACGGTGGTAACGGCGGCGGGTGCGGCAACCATTCTTTTCAGTGTGCCGGCTGCATCGCTGACAAAACAAATGGCTATCACCATGACGCCCGTAACAGTGCTCAGGCGGTTGCCGGCGGGCGGGGAGTTCATCGGTGGCGTGCAATTTGGACCAACCGGTCTCGGATTTCCGCACGCGGCAACGCTCAAGGTCGTCATGAAAACGACCGTTCCTGCGGGAAAGAAAATTTATGGGTTCGTTGCGAATGACACGGGAGCCATCGTCGCTTTTGCGCCAGTTACGCAGAAGGGTGATACGCTCATTCTGCAGGTCTCGCATTTCAGCATGGCGGGTTTCGGGCAGTTTGTGCCCGGTTCTGTGCCAACGGCTCCGCTGATTCCGAACGCCAACGTAGGGTCCGCATCATTCCAAAACCAGCTCGCCGCGGCTGCGGTCGTTGATACGCCGCTCGCCATGTACGTCTCGATATTCCGTTCATGGTACCTCGCTGTCATCGAGATCGGGTTGGGTGGAGCGGCAACAACGGATACGCGCACGCAAGCAGCAGTGGACTACGAGGGTTGGGTCAGCAACGTGCAGGCTGTCGATCAATTCCTGCAGTTTTCCGGCGCACTTGTTGCGGCGCTCGCGACCGAACGTTCACGCGGTAACGGTCTCGCGCGTGCTGTAATCACACAGGCGATTGCCGATCACATCGCGCAATGCAAAAGTTCCAGTGCGCGCACGCTCGACGACGCACAAGCGGTGATGCAGCTCGAGACCGATGCGCAGGCACTCGGTCTCGACACATTTGCGAACGGGCTCGATTTCGCGAGCGTGACAGCATCAATTTGCCCGAAGATTTTCGAAACGGCACTCAATTTTCCGGCCGTCCCTGACGTAGGAACGCCAGCGCAACTTGATGTGACGTATGGATTGCAGTTCGGCACCAGTCCGCAAATTGAGCACGGCGTGTTCAAGGTCACGCTCGATGTGAGCGGTACAACGACCGACGGCCGGCAGGTCGCGCAGACAGACAATCTTGGTCAGCTGTCGGGCAATGTAATACCAACGGGAAATGATTCCCTGGTGATCAACCTGACGGTGTGTCATCACCCGAGCCTCGGCTACCGGCTTGATGAGATCTGTGCGCATGAAACCGTGTTGCGCGAATTTGGCACCACGATCAACGGTGATGTAGTGATTGGTTCGCAGTTGGCGCTGCAGCAACTCAACAACGTCTCGAAAATTACCGGCAATCTGATCATCGCGACGGCGAACGTTACCTCAAGCGACCTGCACGAACTCCGACTGCTTAAAGAAGTTGGAGGCGCGTTTTTCGTCAGGGACGTACCAAATTTCACCGGTCTGTTCGGGCTGTCGAAGCTGCAACGCGTAGGCTCGCTCACGTTGCGCAATCTTCCGCTGGTCACAACGCTCGCGTCGTTCCGAAACACGGCCTATGCCGGTTTGGATATCGAAGCGTTGCCAGCGCTGGCATCGTTAAGCGGTCTCGCTACGCCGCTGGTCACGCTGTCGGGGAAAGTCCGATTGGTGAACAACGCGAAGTTGTTTGACGCCTCGATCTTTCGCGGATTAGCGGTCATTCAAGGCGACTTCGAGTTCACGGGCAATCCGCTATTCAGGGACTACAATGATTTCGGTGTCCTGGTTGAAGTGGATGGGAATGCAACATTCGGCGGACAAGGCGTGACCACGCTTGGTGCACTCAGTCGTTTCAAAATCGTTGGTGGCAATCTCACGGTGATGTTGAACGAAATGGACGGCATCACAACTTTCCAATTACCATCGCTTCTCTCTATCGGTAAATCGTTTATTGTCGATCAGACGCGCGCAATTGCTGGTACTCCGCCGGCCTTTACCATCCCGGTTTCTTTTCCGGCCTTGACAAGTGTTCAGGCCGTGCATGGCGTTCCGGGATCTACTCCTCGTTCTTTCAGCCTTTCATTGTCGTCAGTTGCAGTCGTTCGGGGAGACACCACGTTTGCGGTGAACCGGTTAAGCGGAATGAAAACACTGGCCCTTGCTCCGATTTTCACGAACGAGCAAACTGGCCTGCACATCGAAGATAATCCCGATTTGGTCGCACTCTCGCTCGGCATCATGCATACAGGCAAAAGTTTGCGTATTCAGCGTAACTTCGCACTGCGAACCCTTGTGCTCGGCAATCTTGCAGTGGGCCAACTGGGGAATGGCGCGTTCAATGAAATGCAAATCAACAACAACACCGCACTCGACTCGGTCCAATTTACGGACGCTGCCATTGCGGGCGGACTATTCATTCATCACAACGCGGCGCTGCAAGTGGTGAAAGGCCGGGTAACGACGGTGGAAGGTGAAGTGCAGATACACGATAATCCGTTGCTGCCGACTGACGCCGCAATCGCGTGGGCGCTCGCCATCAGATCGGTTTTTGGGGAGATCTTCGTGTTCAACAACCGTCCACCGCCACCGCCATAAAACCCGAAAACGCGTCAGGTCGGCTGCGACGCCGGCTTGATGTTCGCGTTGAGGTGAAAGACGTTGCTCGGATCATACTTCGCCTTGATGCGCTGAAGGCGTTCGTATTTTTCGTCGCCAAACGACACGCGCACACGATCGTCGTCGGCCTCGGCCTGAAAATTCAGGTAGCTACCCGACCCCATGGCGTGCGGCCGCATGGCTTCCCAGTAATTCCGCACCCACTGCCGATCGGTTTCGTAACCATCCCCATCGGGCGACGAACTTTCAATGTTGAAGACAAAGCCCGCCGTGCGTTTTCCGCCGAACGCAGTGTCGGCCTCGCTGGGAATGCAGTACGCGCCGTTCATGACGAACATCGGAGCGAACGAGTGCGGGGAATTTTTCTTCGGTGCGTGCTCGCTGATCACCGCAATCGCCGCATCCGACAATGCATTGAGCGAGAGCGCCTTTTCGTAACCGTGCGATCCCCACTTGGCATTCTCGTTGAACATTTGCTGCAGCGCCACGAATGGAATCGGTGTAACCAGCTCGAACAATGGCGTTAACGCGCTGTGAATTGGTGCGGTAATGGCTGCATGTTCTTCTGGCGATCCAAAACCCACTACCAATAACGCGTGCCCTATTCGGCCCCGGTGTTGCTCCGGCACAAACGGCGCGGGTGGCGCGCTCAGCCCAACACCAATAAAAGCGGTCGCAGTGTCGGGAAGGGTGTTGATGTAATCGCGCGCGAAGCGCAGTGCCTCGGGCCCAATCTCGAGACCAAAAAAGAACAGCCCGAGATTGACCAATGGTCCAACCGGATGAAGCGCGAACTCGAACGATGTGACCACGCCGAAGTTGCCGCCGCCGCCGCGCAACGCCCAAAACAGGTCGGGGTTCTCATCGTTCGATGCGCGTACGATGCGCGAGTCGGCCGTGACCACTTCGGCGGCCACCAGATTGTCACACGAGAGCCCGGCCATTTTTGTGAGCCATCCAATTCCGCCACCAAGGGTCAACCCCGCGATACCGGTGTGGCTGATAAACCCGCCGGGAGCGGCGAGGCCGTGTTGCTGCGTCGCAGCGTCAACATCGGCCCAGGTTGCGCCGCCACCGCACACGGCGCGCCGCGCTTCCGGATCAACAACAACACTGTTCATGGCGCCGAGGTGAATCATCAGGCCGCCTTCGCAGACCGCGTGTCCTGCGTAGTTGTGACCACCACCGCGCACCGCAATCTGAAGGCCACTCGCACGCGCAAAGCGAATGGCATCGGCGACCTGCTGGGCCGTGGTGCAGTGAGCAATTGCGGCCGGTTTGCGATCGATCGCTCCGTTCCAAAGCGAGCGCGATGTGTGATAGTCCGCGTCGCCAGGCGTCAGTACCTGTCCGCCAAAACTGGTTTTGAATGCATCAATGGTGTCACTCGCCTTAAGCGTCATCGTCGATCCTCAGGATCATGATTTGAATGTGAGCCACGAAACTAGACCCTTCCGTGCAGACAGCGCAATCAGAACGTTTGCGCTTGCGTGACCTCGCCCACATGGCCAATGAAGAAGTTGGGCCGAGCCTCGGCATTGATTCTCCATGTGTATGTCAGTCAACGGTTTGACGGTCGCGTTGACGACCAATTGCCGATGTCACCAGAACTTCGCCCCGATTGCCTGCGCGCGCCAGACCGACATGGCCCGCCACCTGTCACCGCACAAACGGAGGCGTTATGACCGAAGACAACAAGCGTAGCGAAGCGAACACGAAATTCGGCTTCTACCTGCTGCAAACCCGCACCCGCCGTCGCAACGCCGCCGCGTTCCGTGCGGTGATGCTGATGGTGTTTGCGGCCACCCTCGCCGGCTGTTCGGGCGGCGGCGACAGTACCAGTGGCACCACCGGGCCGCAAACGCCGGCGGCCGTTGCGTCGGTGACCGTCAGTCCGACCGCTCCGGCGCTGGTGATTGGTGAATCAGTGCAGCTGACCGCCACCGCACTCGATGCTCACGGCGCGGCTCTCAGCAATCGCGCCGTTGGATGGAGTTCAAGCAACAGCGCGATTGCGGCGATCTCATCGTCTGGCGCCGTTACGGCAATTGCATCGGGCAGTGCGACCGTGAGCGCGACGGTTGATGGCGTGCGCGGAAATGCGATCGTTGCAGTGTCACTTCCCGCCGGAAAAGCAGTAGCCGTTTCGGCGGCGACAACGTCGCTGTTCACGGCTGATACAATGACCATGGTTGCGACCGTGCGTGATGCGGCCGGCGCAATCATTGCGGGTAAGCCGGTGCAATGGACGTCGTCGGCACCCGCCGTTGCGTCGGTGTCGGCGACGGGAAAGGTGACCGCGCTCACTGTGGGCGCAGCGGATATTTCAGCGCAAGTTGACGGTGTGAGCGCAAGTGCGCGTCTCGATGTGCAACAGCACGTCGTGGCCGATGCTGCGCACGCGACATCGAAGACATTTGACAAGACCGGTGGCACAGTGTCGACAACAACGTCGGCCGGCGCAACGATCACATTGAGCGTGCCCGCCGGTGCGATTGGCGCAACACCATTACGCATTACGGTGACGCCGCTCGTTGCGTTCAAGGGTTTGCCGCGCGATGCGCAACTGATGAGCGCTGTCAAACTTGAGCCGTCCGGCACGAAATTTACGAAACCGCTCACGTTGAGCATTCAAGGGGCAGGCGTCGTGCAGAGCGGCAAGGTGCTTGTTGGCTTTGTCGCATCTGACACGGCCGGTGATGTATCGCTGTTGCCGGCGCGTGTGGTTGGCAATGCCATTCAAATTCTGGTACCGCACTTCAGCATTATTGGCAGTGGCGCGGTGTTTCCGCCGGAGCTTGCAGATCTTGAGCACCCCGTTCCCACTGACGCGACCGGCAGCAGTCCTGCATTGCTGCAGGACATCCTGGCACACACGGCTTTCACGTCAATACAGCAGCAGGATCTCATTGTGCTGGAGTTGCAGAAGTGGGGTAAGCGCGTGAGCAAGCTGGCCGATGACGCGCACGGCAGCGACGCCTTGCTTGTGGATGTCATACCGCAATACAATTTCTGGAAATCGATGGTGTCGTACATGGAAGAAGCGCTGGAAATTCCGGCGGGCTCTCTGTTCAGGTTCGACGAAATTTTCGAAGTGAATCTCTTTGCGCGGTCAAATCTCGCCTTGGCGCTCGAAAACGCACTTGACCGCGCGAACGGTGCGTGTCTGCTTCTGCACGACATTCACCAGATTCGGTCGGTGATGTTCTGGCAGGGGCAGGCGCAAGATCTTGGAATTACCGACGACGATTTCGGCATCCCTCTCAGACGTCCCGCAGTGATTGGCAGTTTGTGCGCAAGGGTCGTTCTGACCAACACGCAATTTGCAGCCGACCTGCAAGCTGGTGACGTAAGCGTGGTGGGCATGCGGTGGGGCGTGCGTTTCTCAAATTCGCCCGCAGTGGTGAACATGGTGTTGCCATATGACGCACTGATCACCGGTAGTGAACCCGTGCAGACGCCTCGCGGCGACACCGAAACCGATGGCACCGTCAGCTTCCTGGTCCTTCCCAGCGGCGGCGTCGATCTCGTTGTCTCCGGATCAACCTGCTTGCCGCCTGGTGACGTCGATGCGACGGACCTCTGCACACCGTTCTCTGTTCACCAATCCGTGCCAGGCGCGCTCACGTTGAGCGGTGCGCTCAGCAACGGCACCGTTGGTGTCGCGTACACGGGCACGCTTCAGGCGACTGGTGGCGTTGGCACTTATCAGTTCAGTCTCAAGTCGGGGACGTTGCCGGTCGGACTGCGGTTGGTGGCGAATGGGGCCAGTCTTTCCGTAGCGGGCACACCAACGATCGGGGGCACATTCACATTTACGGTCCGAGTGACTGCCGGAACGCACACGGTCGATCGTGCGTTCACGATCGCGATCACCGGCGTACTTCCGGTTGCTGCATGGGAAGACGACGGATTTGTCTGGCACTTTCATTGTCCGCAGGCTGGTTGTACGCAACCGCGCGGTCTGCGCTTCGAGATCTATCGCGCAGCCGACGGCACTACGCGCGCGCGCGCGTTCCAGCCTCCGATCGGCCCGTTCAACGTCCCGGCATTCGACATCGCGATCTCAACAAACAATGGCGTCGATTTCACCGGGAGCGAAGCAATTCCTTCGAGTCTGGGAAGTCAAATCGTCTTTGCGGGCTGGATCACGACCGTGAGCGGAACGATCTTGAGCGACGGTTCGCTCAGCCTGAGCTGGCGAGAGGATTCGAACGATGGTTCCGGCGCTGCGTCAATGACCGGTGAGGGTGTGTTGCCGCGCATGTAGCGCGTGTGTTGCCGCGCA